>NZ_DGNN01000031.1:0-78479 GCF_002388965.1 Leisingera sp. UBA4491
AGAATTCCGCAAAGAAAAATCACGTACCCAACAAAATCAACAACTTACACCAAAACAAAGTCAGCACCCCTGACCCTCTTTCCGCCCCACCCCCGCAGCGCAAACCACCCCGAACACCCCGGGAAAGCCCCCCGGCCCACTTACCCACAGACTCGGCACCCCTTATCCACAGACACACCACCCCGGAATCGCACCAAACACCCCCAAAACCCCCTCCGCCCGCCCGGAATCGCCAGGGCCAAACCGGCCAAAGGACAAACAGCGCACAGCCGAAAAGAAAAAGGGCAGCCAAATGGCTGCCCCCCATGGGTCTTCCAAAAGCCTCGTATACAGGTCCGGCCTTAGACGCCCACGCCCGCGGCCTGTCTCAGCCAGCGGCTGCCGGCCAGGCGCAGCGCCAGCAGGAACAGCACAAGCCCCAGGTAGATCAGCGGCTCAATCTGGAACCCTTTCGACAGCATTACATAGTGCGCAGCCCCAAGCACCGCAGCGGCATAGGTCAGCCGGTGCAGCCGGGACCAGGCGCGGCCAAGCTTGCGGACAGCAAGATTGCTGGAGGTCAAGGCCAGCGGCAGCATCAGAACAAAGGCGCCCATGCCGATGGTGATATAGGGCCGCTTGGCAATATCGGTAAGGATCTGGCTCACGATCTGCACATCCAGCACCAGCCAGACCAGCAGATGGCACAGGACGTAAAAGAAGCACAGCAGCCCGGCCGCCCGGCGGAACTTCAGCAGGTTGAGACCCAGCAGGCGGCGCAGCGGTGAGATGGCCAGCGTCAGGATCAGGAGCTGCAGCGCCAGTTCCCCGTATTTATGCTCCAGCGCCTTGACCGGTTCCACGCCAAGGCCGCCGGTCAGGCCAAGATAAAACAGCCAGGGCGCCGGCAGCGCGCCCAGAAGGTAGACCGCCCAGACGGGCAGGCGCCGGATAAGCTGGTTTGCAAACGCCATCCGCGGCCTCCTCAGAAATACTCGCTCAGGTCCATGCCTTCATAAAGGGCGGCTACCTCGGCCTCATATCCATTGAACATCAGCGTCGGCTGGCGGCGGGCAAACAGCCCCCCGCCGATGCGGCGCTCGCTGGCCTGGCTCCAGCGCGGGTGCGAGACATCCGGGTTCACATTACTATAGAAGCCGTATTCGCGCGGGTTGGCCATATTCCAGCTGGTTGGCGGCTCTTGATCGGTCAAGGTGATCCGCACAACCGACTTGATCGACTTGAAGCCGTATTTCCATGGCACCACCAGCCGCAGCGGCGCGCCGTTCTGGTTGGGCAGCGGCTGACCGAACACGCCGGTTGCCATGATCGTCAGCGGATGCATCGCCTCGTCCAGGCGCAGCCCTTCGCGGTAGGGCCAGTCAAGCACCTTATAAGCGGTGCCCGGCATTTCGGACGGCCGGTACAAGGTCTCGAAGGCCACGTATTTTGCACCTTCCTGCACGCCCGCCAGGGTCAGCAGGTCGGCCAGTTCGAACCCCTGCCAAGGCACCACCATCGACCACGCCTCAACACAGCGGAACCGGTAGATGCGCTCCTCCAGGGTCATTTCATCCAGGATCTGCTCGAAGGAATACTCACCGGGCTTGTCGACCATCCCGTCGATGGCAACACTCCAGGGGTCGGTGGTCATCCGGCCGGCATATTCGGAGGGGTCCCCCTTGCCGGTGCCGAACTCATAGAAATTGCAGTAGCTGGTCACCTCCTCCCAGGTGTTGGGCTCCAGCGCCTGTTCCGCCCCGGCCTGTTCCGCCTGTGCCAGTTCCGCCTCTGCCTGGCTGCCCAGCGCCGCGGCCAGACCGCTGCCCGCGAGCCCGGCCATGATCCGGCGGCGGTTCCAGAACGCAGCTTGCGGGGTTGCATCTGCAAGGGTCAAATTGTTGGTCCAGCGGCGGGCCATCCAGCTCTCCTGATTTTCTGTCATATCTGAGGTAGCGGCGCCCCGCGCAAAACCCAAAACATATCCTGTCACGACTGCGCGAGAGATCTGTAACGTAACGCTCGCGGCTTTACCGGCGGTCAACGCGGGAAGCAGGAAAACGGCACCGCGGCAATTTTCCCGGTGACGGGCCGGCCCATCCCATGCAAACATCAAAATATGTTTGACGCAACCGGCCGCGCCGGCGCTTCCGCCCGGCGGCCATCCAGGGAGACGAACCGTGAAAAAGCGCATCGCCGCAGCAGCCCTCGCCCTCATCGCCCAACCCGCCGCAGCGCAGGAGGCCGCGCTCTACACCACAGAGCTGGCCTATGACGATGTGATCTTCGGCCTGGAAAGCGCCATCACCAACCGCGGGCTGGTGGTCGACCATGTCAGCCACGTGGGCGATATGCTGGAGCGCACCCGCGCCGATGTCGGCTCTGACGTGGTTTTGTTTCAGAACGCGCAGGTGTTCTCCTTCTGCTCCGCCCAGCTGTCGCGCGAGGTGATGGAGGCGGATCCGATGAATATCTCCTTCTGCCCCTATAACATCTTCGTGGCCCAGCTGCCGGACACGCAGGAGGTCACCATCGGGTTCCGCTCCTTCCCCGAGGGAGAGATGCAGGTGATCCAGGACCTGCTGGACGGTATCGTCCAGGACGCGATCGAGGAATAATCCGCCGGCCGGGAATTTTCCCCGCTGCACTGCCCGTATGATTTCAGTATGCTGGCCGGAAACAGAATTTCCGGCACGGGCAGAGCACTTATGAAATCCTACCTCGCTTCCCTGATGATACTGGCAGCGGCAACGCTGGCTGGCTGCGGCACGCCTCCCACTGCAACCAAGAACGATGTCGAAGAGCTGTCTCTCGCTCTGCAGTCGCTGGATACCGGGGTCGACCCGGGCGAGGCGCGCCGTGCAGCAGAAATCGCCTACAGCTACTCTGCCCAGCTGGCCAAGCAGTACGATGTCACCACCTCGCCGATCATCCACAACACACTGGTGAACAGCGGCGTCAAGGCGCGCGGCGTCTGCGTTCACTACGCCGAGGACATGCAGGCGCGCCTCAACCAGGAGAACTTTCAAACGCTTTCGATGCTGCGCGCCATTGCCGAGCCGAAAAGCGATTTCCGTATCGATCACAGCACCGCGGTGATCGCCGCCAACGGCGATGGCATATATGACGGCATCGTGCTTGATCCCTGGCGCTATGGCGGCAAGCTCTACTGGTCAGCTACCACTGAGGACCCCCGTTACGACTGGGAGCCGCGCCTGGAGGTCCTGCGCCGGAAGTATGAGCGGCGGATGGTGAAGGAAGCGGCGGCGGGCAGTTAATCCCCGATATTCCGCATTGCCCGGCCTGGTTTCAGATCCAAGGCCGCGCCAGCCGGTGCATGACAACCAGGACAATCAGCAGCCCGGCTGAAACCGCCGCCAGCACCGGCCAGTCCATGTCCAGCATCTGCGCCCCGAACCACGTGCACAGCAGCGTCACCGGCAGAATGCCCAGCGCCGTGGTCCACACAAAGGTCCAAAGGCGGACCCGGGTCAGTCCTGCGGCGTAATTGATCAGGTTGAAGGCGATCACCGGGATAAGACGCGCGGCCAGCAGCGCCAGGGCGCCCCGCTCCTCGGTCCAGGCATCCAGCTGCCGCGTCTGCGCCTCGCTGAGCCAGGACCGGACCGTCTCCTGCCCCAGACGGCGCGCCAGCCCAAAGGCCACCAGCGCGCCAAGCATTGCCCCGGCCCAGATCAGCACCGCCCCCAGCAGCGTGCCAAAGAGTGCCCCCGCGCACAACGCCAGGATTTCCGCCGGAAACGGCACAAAGGAATGCACCACCATCAGAACGATCACTGCCAGCGGCGCCCAGGCGCCCGTGCTGCGCAGCCAAGCCGCCATCTCCTCCACCGGGCGCGCCTGCCCATCCAGCACAAAGGCCGCCAGCGCGCCGCACAGCAGCACGAGGAGGAATACGGCAAAGGCCGCTCTGCGCCCGGAATGCATCATGGAACCGGCGCCTGCGTTAGGAACAGCTGCCAGTCTAGCGCTTATCGCCACGACCGCAAAACGCGCCGTTCGGCAAACAAGAAAAGGCCCGCCACTCAGGGCGGGCCTTTCCGGTTCAGGTTCTGGTGTTAATGCACAACGGCATCGTCGGGACGCGGCCTGCCGCTGGTCCCCAGCCGCTCGCCGATGATCAGTCCCTCGCTGCCGGCCGTGACCGGGACGGTGTCGCCATCCTTGATCTCGCCGCCCAGAAGGGCCTCGGCCAGCGGGTTCTGCAGCGCGCGCTGGATCACCCGCTTCAGCGGCCGGGCGCCGAACACCGGGTCATAGCCCTCATCCGCCAGCCAGGTCTTGGCCGCCTCGTCCACCTCCAGCGTGATCTTGCGCCCCGCCAGCCGCTTGAGCAGCCGGGCTAGCTGGATCTCGACGATGCCGTCCATGTCCTTGCGGTTCAGGCGGTCGAAGATGATGGTCTCATCCAGACGGTTGAGGAACTCGGGCCGGAAGTGGGCACGCACCGCATCCATCACGTCGCGCTTGGCCTCCGAGGCATCGGCCCCGTCCGGCAGCTGGCTCAGCGCTTGCGCGCCAAGGTTCGAGGTGAGCACAATCAGCGTCTGCTTGAAGTCGACGGTGCGGCCCTGGCCATCGGTCAGCATACCGTCGTCCAGCACCTGCAGCAGCACGTTGAACACGTCGGGATGCGCCTTTTCGACCTCGTCGAACAGCACCACCTGATAGGGACGGCGGCGAACGGCCTCGGTCAGCGCCCCGCCCTCGTCATAGCCGACATAGCCCGGAGGCGCGCCGATCAGCCGGGCGACCGAGTGCTTCTCCATGTACTCCGACATGTCGATCCGCACCATCGCGTGCTCGTCGTCAAACAGGAAGCCGGCAACCGCTTTGGTCAGCTCGGTCTTACCCACGCCGGTCGGACCGAGGAACAGGAACGAGCCCAGCGGCCGGTTCTCGTCATTCAGACCCGCCCGCGCCCGGCGCACCGAGTTGGCGACCGCGGTGACAGCCGTATTCTGGCCGATCACCCGGCGGTGCAGCTCATCTTCCATGCGCAACAGCTTGTCGCGCTCGCCCTCCAGCATCTTGGAGGTCGGAATACCGGTCCAGCGCTCGACCACAGCGGCGATCTGCTCGGGGCGCACGGCCTCCTCGACCATCAGCCCCTGCTCTTCCTTCTGCTCGGCACCGGCCAGCTGCTTCTCCAGCCCCGGGATCACGCCGTAGGACAGCTCACCGGCCTTGGCCAGGTTGCCCTCCCGCTTGGCAATGTCGAGCTCCGCGCGGGCGCGGTCCAGCTGCTCCTTCAGGTCGCGGGCCGAGGCCAGCTTGTCGCGCTCCGACTGCCACTGCGCGGTCATCTCCGCGGACTGCTCCTGCAGGTCCGAGAGTTCCTTTTGCAGCTTTTCCAGCCGGTCCTTGGAGGCGGCATCCTCCTCCAGCTTCAGCGCCTCTTCCTCGATCTGCAACTGCAGGATCTGACGGTCCAGCGCATCCAGCTCTTCCGGCTTCGAATCCACCTGCATCCGCAGGCGGGAGGCGGCCTCGTCCATCAGATCGATCGCCTTGTCCGGCAGGAAGCGGTCGGTGATATAGCGGTTCGACAGCGTCGCCGCCGCAACCAGTGCCGCATCGGCAATGCGCACCCCGTGGTGCAGCTCATACTTCTCCTTGATGCCGCGCAGGATCGACACGGTGTCCTCCACCGTCGGCTCCGTCACCATCACCGGCTGGAACCGGCGGGCCAGGGCTGCATCCTTCTCAACGTACTTGCGGTATTCATCCAGCGTGGTGGCCCCGATGCAATGCAGCTCGCCGCGCGCCAGCGCCGGCTTGATCAGGTTGGCCGCATCCATGGCGCCATCCGATTTGCCCGCGCCGACCAGCGTGTGCATCTCGTCGATGAACAGGATGATCTCACCCGCAGCCTCGGTGACTTCGGTCAGCACCGCCTTCAGCCGCTCCTCGAACTCGCCACGGTATTTCGCACCGGCGATCAGCGCCCCCATGTCGAGCGCCAAGAGCTTCTTGTCGCGCAGGGATTCCGGCACATCGCCGTTGATGATGCGCAGTGCCATGCCCTCGGCAATCGCGGTCTTACCCACGCCCGGCTCACCGATCAGCACCGGATTGTTCTTGGTCCGGCGCGACAGCACCTGCATTGAGCGGCGGATTTCCTCGTCCCGCCCGATGATCGGGTCGATCTTGCCCTCGCGCGCCGCTTCGGTCAGGTCGCGGGCGTATTTCTTCAGCGCGTCATAGCCTTCCTCGGCGGTTGCCGAGTCGGCTGTGCGCCCCTTGCGGATATCATTGATCGCCTCGTTGAGCTTTTGGGCGGACACTTCACCCGCCTCCAGCGCCTCCTTGGCCTTGGATTTCACCATGCACAGCGCCATCAGCAGCCGTTCCACCGGCACAAAGCTGTCGCCCGCCTTTTCGGCAATCCTGGCGGCCTCATCCAGCACCTTGGCAGTCTGGCCGTCCAGATAGATCTGCGCGGCATCGCCGCTCACCTTGGGCTGCTTGGCAACAGCCGCATCAACGGCCTCTGCGACGCGTGCAGGCACACCGCCCGCGCGGGAGATCAGGTTGCTTGCCAGTCCCTGATCGTCGTCCATCAATGCTTTCAGAATATGCTCTGGCACCAGCCGCTGGTGCCCCTCGCGCATCGCAATCGTCTGCGCTGCCTGCACGAACCCCCGTGCACGCTCCGTGAACTTGTTCAAGTCCATCTTGCTCTCCTTTTTCAAGCGCCCGCGTTGCTGGCAGCGCCCGCTTTGCGGCACGCCCCGGTCCGGGCCTCGGCATTAGATGTGGGAAGCGTTGCCGCCGCTTCAAGATCATCATGCCCGCAAAAGGTGAGGAAATCCCTGACCTGCGTCAACTTTGCCCCCTGCCCGCAGCCCCGGACGCAACTGCGCCGCGCGGCAGCGCGGCGCCGGGCCCAAAATCTGCAATAGGCCCCGGACGGGGCCTGTTCAGATGCGGGAGCGCCCGCCTGCCGCGGCGCCACCTTGCCGAATGCCCGCCCCTTGCGTATGAAACGCCAGTTTCACGCCACAGCTGCCACAAAGGACGATCCCATGACCCAAGCCCCGCGCGCCGACGACCGCCTGATTGTTGCCATGGACGTCCCCAACGCCCTGGCAGGGCTGAAGCTCGCCGAACAGCTGGGCGATGCGGTCTCCTTTTACAAGATCGGCCTTGGTATGCTGACCGGCGGCGGCCTGGCCCTGGCCAATGAGCTGAAGCAGGAGCACGGCAAGCGCATTTTCCTTGACATGAAACTGTTCGACATCGGCGCCACCGTGGAAAACGCGGTGCGGGGCCTCGCGCAGTTCGACATCGACTTCCTCACCGTGCATGGCGACCCGTACGTGGTGCGCGCCGCCAAGGAAGGCGCGGCTGGCAAGGACCTCAAGATCCTCGCCGTCACCATCCTCACCTCGCTCGACCGCCAGGATCTGGACGGGGCGCTGATCAAGCAGGGCACGGTGCAGGACCTGGTCCTGGAACGCGCAGGCAACGCCTTCGCCGCCGGCGCCGACGGCGTCATCGCCAGCCCGCAGGAAGCCGCGCTGATCCGCGCTCTGCCAGAGGCGGAGGGCAAGCTGATCGTCACCCCGGGCGTCCGCCCCGCCGGAGCCGCCTTGGGCGACCAGAAACGCGTCGCCACCCCGGCGTCCGCCATCGCAGACGGCGCAGACCATATCGTCGTGGGCCGCCCGATCTGGACAGCAGAAAGCCCCCGCGCCGCGGCTGAGGCCATCCTGGCCGAACTGGCTGGCACGCAGGTCTGACCGCAACTGCGCGGCCAAGGCGGCCGGCAGCACAAATGCGCCTGCGCCGCAGACGGCACAACCAGGCCTTTGCCAAAAAAACAGGCAGAAATAATAATGTGCGGCGGACACATCTATTCCGCGCGCCCTGCCGCCCACCCTTCAGTTCACCCAGCGTCAACACGCTCTTTTCACTGGCGAAACCTGCCGCGGCACCATCTTCTGCGCCAAATCGTCCTGTGACCCGGAAGGCACACCGGAAAAAGCCGCTGCCGCCGCCCGGGACCGCAAACTTTGCGAAACGGCAGCGGCTGCGCGATTCTGCGGATGAGACACTCCCCAGACGGGCTCTTCTTCCTGAGGCCCGTCACCTTCCCCCGCATTCCAGCGGGGGATCTTTCTTTCAGGCCCTGCTATCCGGCGCATGCCTCCAGATACCGGCGCAGCTGCACGGCGAAATGCGGCACTGCCAACGGGTGCGCGCAATAGGCCTCCGGCGCCATCAGCGCCCAGCCCTGCCCTTCATCCCCGAACCGGACATCGCCAGCCGCCGCCGCAGGCAGATGTGCTGCAAAGAACCAAACCCGCCCGTGCGGCCGCTGGTACACCCGGGACCAGATCAGCAGCTCCGGCGGCAGCACCAGCCCGACCTCTTCCCGTGTTTCCCGCAGCGCGCAGGCTATCGGGGTTTCGCCCGCTTCACGGCCGCCGCCCGGCAGGTCCCAATGGCCCGGATAGGGAATATCAGGCCTGTCATCCCGCTGGATGACCAGCAGGTTCTGCCCTAGAAACACCGCCAGTTTGGCACCGGCAAAATCTTCGCCTGCTGATGTCATGGTCTGTCACTTGGCGATCCGCCGCGCTAAAGACAAGCCCTCCGCCGCAAGCTAAACTTTTCCCACCACAACCACAGCACGCCACAAACCATGCAAGCCCTCTGCCGAGACTGCCTGAGCCAGATCCTCCCCGCCCGGCGCTGCCCCCATTGCAGCAGCCCGCGGATCAAGGCGCATGAGGAGCTGTTCTCCCTCACCATCGCCCATATGGACTGCGACGCCTTCTACGCCAGCGTCGAGAAACGCGACAATCCGGAACTGGCCACCAAGCCGGTGATCATTGGCGGCGGCAAGCGCGGGGTGGTTTCCACTGCCTGCTATGTCGCCCGCATCCGCGGCGTGCGCTCTGCCATGCCGATGTTTCAGGCGCTGAAGCTTTGCCCCGATGCGGTGGTGATCAAGCCGCGGATGAGCGCCTACGTCGAGGTCAGCCGCGAGATCCGCAAGATGATGAATGAGCTGACCCCGGATGTGGAACCGCTGTCGCTGGACGAGGCCTTCATGGACCTCACTGGCACCGAAAAACTGCACGGTGCGCCGCCTGCGGTGATGCTGGCGCGGCTGGTCAAGCGGATGAAAGACGAACTGGGCGTCACCGGCTCCATCGGACTCAGCCACAACAAGTTCCTGGCAAAGGTCGCCTCCGACCTCGACAAGCCGCGCGGGTTTTCGGTGATCGGCAAGGCAGAGACAGACGATTTCCTGCGCGGCAAACCGGTGCGCCTGATATGGGGCATCGGCCCGGCGGCCCAGGCCAGCCTGGACAAAGCAGGCATCCGCACCTTCTCCGACCTGTTGCGCTGGGACCGCGAGGCGCTGCACAGCCGTTTCGGTTCCATGGGCGACCGGCTCTGGCACCTGGCCCGCGGTCAGGACCGGCGCCGGGTTTCAGCCAATGCGCCGATCAAGTCGATCTCCAATGAAACCACTTTCTTTGAGGACACCGCCAGCCTGGAGGTGCTCGACGGCCATTTGTGGCGGCTGGCCGAAAAGGTCTCGGACCGGGCCAAGGCACGAGATCTGGCGGGCCGGGTTGTCACCCTCAAACTGAAGCGCGCCAATCATTCGGCGCTGACCCGGCGGGTCACGCTGCGCAGCCCCACCCAGATCGCCGACCGCATCTACCGCACCGCCCGCGGCCTGCTGGACCAGGTGGGCGACGAAGGCCCCTACCGGCTGCTGGGCTGCGGGATTTCGGACCTGGTGCCCGAATCGCAGGCCGATGAGAGCGGGGATCTGCTCGATCCGCAGGCCGGCCAACGGGCAGAGGCGGAACGCGCCACGGATGCGATCCGGAAACGGTTCGGCGAGGGTGCGATTCTGAAAGGCCGCGCCCTGCGGTAGGCCTCGCACCGCATCCGGTCACTCCGCCGCCAGCGGCATCTCCTTCTGCCCGATCGCCGCAATCTCAGCGGTCACCTGGCGCAGCAGCTTCTGCAGCGGCGCGAAATTTGCATTGGGAAGGATGTTCGCCTCATCCATGTAAAGCGCCCGGTCGATCTCGATCTGGACCGCGTGCTGGCGCCGCGACGGTCGGCCGTAGGTCTGGGCGATATAGGCCCCGGCAAACGGCGTATTGCGGGCCACTTTCAGCCCCGCCGCGGAAAAGGCCGCCTCGATCCGGTCCACCACGCTGCTGTCCGCCGCAGCGCCGAACCGGTCGCCCAGCACCACTTCCGGCTTGCCGGTGCCGGTTGGCGCCATGGTGTCGATCGCCTCATGCGGCATCGAGTGGCAGTCGACCAAAATCGCCTGCCCGAAACGCCGGTGCGCCTGCTCCAGAAGCCCTTTCAGCGCTTGGTGATAAGGGTGCCAGTAACAACTGATCCGCTGCTCCGCCTCGGCCAGGGTCAGCTTGCCCCGGTAAATCGCGCGCCCGTTGGCCACCACCCGGGGAATCACTCCAAGGCCTGACGCCACCCGCGGATTCTGCCCACGCCGCTGCACCCCGTCGATCACCGCCGGATCCAGCTCATCGGGCGAGCGGTTCAGGTCCAGAAAGGCCCGCGGCTTGACCGCGGTCAGCAGCGGCGCGCCGAACTCCGGCGCCGCCTGGAACAGCTGGTCGACAAAAGCGTCCTCCGAGCTTCGGATGGTTTTCCGCCCCAGAATCGACTGTGCCAGAAAGGAATCGCTGTAATCGGTACCGCTGTGGGGAGAGGCAAAAACCACCGCAGAGGCCAGTTTCTGCGGGGAAATCACGAAAAACGCTGTATCAGGCATCCTTGCTCCGGTGCTTCTTGTGCAAGAAACAGCATATCGCGGAAATTTCTGCGGTCAAAAGCTCTTGCACCTCTGCGCGACTCTATTTATAGACCCCCTCACCGGCGCGGCACCCCGCGCCCCTTTCACTTCTAAGGGGCAGGAATGGCGCGCAGGCCAGAGTGGGCGATTAGCTCAGCGGTAGAGCACTTCGTTGACATCGAAGGGGTCACAAGTTCGATCCTTGTATCGCCCACCATTCCATTCACTGCCCTGGCCACGGCCACGGCACCCGCTAACCCAGGCGCTGGTTCGCGCCGCAGACAAGGAGAGAGACCATGAAGGTCAAGAACTCGCTCCGTTCGCTGAAGAACCGGCACCGCGATTGCCGGGTTGTGCGCCGCAAAGGCCGCGTTTACGTGATCAACAAGACCCAGCGCAAGTTCAAAGCGCGCCAGGGTTAAGATCCGACACAGCGACTTACAGAAAACCGCATCATCCGATGCGGTTTTTTTGCGTTTTGAGGCTGTGTTTTACAAATCAGCCAAGAGAGCCCTCCCGCGCCCGCAGATCCCCCCGGCTGCCGCTGGGCACTACTTGGCGGCCTTGGGCGTGGCACCGCGCCTTGCGCGGTGCCACGCCCAACGGGAGCGGACTTTGCCAAAAGTCCAGCGACGGGCGGGAGAGGCCTCTGGCCTGCGGGCCGCCCTACCGCGCGTAAACCAGCAACAGCAGCCCCGGACCTGTAAAAGCCCCAACCGCCAGCCCAAGCAGTGCTGCGGCAAGTTATCCGATTTCTTTTGTCGGAAATTCATTGCATCCGGCGAAGATTTCTTTAATTGACTATTTCAGTCGGAAAAGAGCCATTAACAAACGGGACATCACATGCTGAAAGCTACCACCGTACTGGCCGGCGCACTGACCGCTGCCGTTGCCACCGCTGCCGCCGCCGAGGGCGAGCTGAACATCTACTCCTCGCGTCATTACGACACCGACGAGCAGCTCTACTCGGAGTTCGAAGAGGCCACCGGCATCACCATCAACCGCATTGAAGGCAACGCGGATGAGCTGATTGCCCGGATGACAGCTGAAGGCGAAAACTCTCCCGCCGACATTCTGATCACTGTCGACACCTCCCGCCTGACCCGGGCCAAGGATGCAGGCGTGCTGCAAAGCATCGAAAGCGATGTGCTGGAGGCCCGCGTGCCCGGCTATCTGCAGGACGAGGACAACCAGTGGTTCGGCTTCAGCCAGCGCTCGCGGATCATCTTCTACGACAAGGACGAGGTCGCCAATCCGCCGCTGACCTACCTGGACCTGGCCGACCCCGCCTATAAGGGCAAGGTCTGCATCCGCTCCTCCAAGAACACTTACAACCAGACCCTGCTGGCCTCGATCGTGACCCATCACGGCGCCGACACCGCACGCAGCTGGGCCGAAGGCGTCGTCGCCAACATGGCCCGCGACCCGCAAGGCGGCGACACCGACCAGATTCGCGGCCTGGTTTCCGGCGAATGCGATATCGCCGTGGCGAACAGCTATTACTTCGCCCGCTCGATCCGCAAAGACGTCAAGGGCGTGTCGGAAAACCGCGACCAGATCGGCTGGCTGTTCCCGTCGCAGAACACCGAAGGCGCGCATATGAACCTGTCCGGCGGCGGGGTCGCCGTGCACGCCCCGAACAAGGACAACGCCATCAAGTTCCTGGAATACCTCGCCAGCGATTCCGCCCAAGCGTATTTCTCGGCCGGCAATGACGAATACCCGGCGGTTCCGGGCGTTGGCCTGGCCCCGTCCATTGCAGCGCTTGGCCATTTCAAGCCGGACGACGTGAACCTGTCGGAGGTCGCCAGGAACCTGCCCGAGGCACAGAAGATCTTTAATGACGTAGGCTGGAAGTAACACCAGCCCGCACAAAAACCGGGAAAGCGCGGCCCCCCAGCCGCGCTTTTTTACCTTTGCCCGGGGCCCGTGTGGCCCAGCTGCTGTTTGGCGGCAAAAGTTCAAAGCCCCGCCAGCTTTTCCTAGACCCGTTTACGCCTGACGCCTATACGTTCGCGCATCTTAAAATTCGGGGGGAAACATGCCGTCAGGAGCACGCCGCGCTCTGGGGGACCAGAGCTTATGAACCGGTTGCCAGTAACGATTATCAGCGGGTATCTGGGTGCGGGCAAGACCACCCTGATCAACAGGCTGCTGGCCGAGGATCACGGGCAAAAGCTGGCCGTGATCGTGAATGACTTCGGCGCGGTAAATATCGACGACGCGCTGATCCAGGACACGGACGGCGGAAAGATCGCTCTCACCAATGGCTGCGTCTGCTGCACTATGGGCGACGACCTGGCAGCGGCGCTGCGGGAGGTGCTGAACCGCCCCGAACACCCGGACCATGTGGTGATCGAAGCCAGCGGCATTTCCGACCCGGTTGCCATCGTCAATTCCGTTCTCAATGAAACCGGCCTCAGCTATGGCGGGATCGTCACCCTGGTGGATGCGGAACATGCGCAAACGCTGCTGAACGACCCGCTGGTTGCGCCGCAGGCTGAGCAGCAAATCCGCGCCGCCGATTTGGTGATCGCCACCAAATGCGATGAGATTTCCGATTCGCTCGGCGCCGCGCTGAAATCGGCCGGCGCCCGCACTCCGACGGTGCTGAACGGCTCTCCCGTGGCGGAGCTGCTGTTTGACATTGTGCCGCTGCCCAAGGGCCGCGCGGTTGCCGCCCACCCCGCCTATGCCACCTGGCAGCACCGCAGCCGCACCGTGCTGGACCGGCGTGCGCTGGGGGACAAGCTGGCAGAGCGGCCCGCAGGCCTCTACCGGATGAAAGGCTTCGTGCTGACCACCGGCGGCGCTTATGAGCTGCATGTGGTGGGCCGCCATGTCGAGGCCAAGCGCTGCGAGGCGGAGGAAACCGTACTTGTGGGCCTGGGTCCGGCAGACCGGGTTTCCCGTGACGAGATCGAAGCCTGGTGGGCGGCATAAGCCGTCCCCCCCGGCCGCGATCCGGGCCAGGGAATTTCCCGAATCCTTGCGTCTAGCGCCGCCGTCCCACCTGGCGGCAGATCAGGATCACCGGCAGCAAGCCAACCGCCATGATCACCAGAGAGGGCACAGCGGCGCCCTCCAGCCGTTCATCCGCTGCCAGCCGGTGCGCCTGCACCGCCAGCGTGTCAAAATTGAAGGGCCGCATGATCAGCGTCGCGGGCAGCTCCTTCATCACATCGACAAAGACGATCAGCAGTGCGGTCAGCAGGCTGGGCGTCAGGATCGGCAGATGCACCCGGCGCAGCATCCCCATCGGCCCCTGCCCAAGTGAGCGCGCCGCTGCGTCCATGTTTGTGTGCATTGTGGCCTGTCCGCCCTCATACGCCCCCAGCGCCGCCGCCATGAAACGCACGCCATAAGCCGCAACCAGCAGCCAGATCGAGCCGGTCACCAAAAGCCCGGTACGGATCCCGAAGGCCTCCCGCATCCAGGCATCCAGCGCGTTGTCAAACGCCGCAAACGGCACAATCAGCCCCACCGCGATCACCCCGCCCGGCACCGCATATCCCAGCCGGGCAAAATAGGCCGCCGCGGAGGACAGCCTGCCGGGCCTCAGGCGCTGATAGAAGCCCAGGCAGACCGCGGCCGCCACCGTCAGCAGGGCCGCCGCCGAGGCCAGGATGATGGAATTGCTGGTGAACCCGATATAGCGGCGGCTGAGCAGGTTCTGCTCAGACTCCAGGCTCATCAGGGAGAGCACGGCCGCCGGCAGCAGAAAGCCCAGCACAACCGGCACCGCGCAAAAAAACACCGCCATAGCGGCCTTGATGCCGCCCAGCTCTGCCGGCGGCATCTGGGTGTGATGCTTGCCGGCATGGTGGTACTTTGCCCGCCCGCGCGTCGAGCGTTCCACCACCGCCAGCGTCAAGGCAAAGCCCAAGAGGCACAGCGCCAGCTGCGCCGCGCCGCCCCGGTCGCCGAGCGAGAACCAGCTGGTGTAGATCCCGGTGGCAAAGGTCTGCACTCCGAAATAGGACACCGTGCCGAAATCCGCGATGGTTTCCATCACCGCCAGCAGCACGCCCGAGGCAATGGCCGGCCGCGCCATCGGCAGGCTGACCATCCAGAACGCCTGCCAGGAATTCTTGCCCAATGCCCGGGCAGCCAGGAAGGCGCCGGCGCTCTGCTGCATGAAGGCCGCCCGCGCCAGCAGGTAAACATAGGGATACAGCACCAGCACCAGCATCGCGGCCGCGCCGCCGGTGGAGCGGATTTCGGGGAACCAGTAATCCCGCGGGCCCCAGCCCGTCACCTCGCGCAGGGTGGCCTGCACAATGCCGGGGTGGTCCAGGATGTGGGTATAGGCATAGGCCAGAACATAGGCCGGGAAGGCCAGCGGCAGAACCAGCGCAACCTCAAGGAGGCGCGCGCCGGGGAACCGCGTCATCGTCACCAGCCAGGCAGCCCCGGTGCCGATGGCAAAGGTGCCAAGCCCGACCATCGCCACCAGCGCCAGCGTCGTCAGCGTATAGCCCGGCAGCACGGTTTCAGCCAGATGACGGATCGTCTCCGTTCCCCCAAACGCCGCGGCCAGCGCCACCGCCACCATCGGCAGCAGGCAGGACAGCGCCACGATCCAAGCCATCACTGCAAACAGACCGCCACCGCCCTTGCCGCCGCGGCGGCGCCCGTGCGGGGCGTATTCTATGGGATCATTGGCAGCAGTCATTTGTGGCAGTCAGGGTCCGGATGATGGGTCTCACCGCCCTATTTCGACTATTCCAGTCAGAAATTCCAGCGGGAAAGCACGGCGCGGCCCAGGCGGGCGGCGCAACAGAAAACGGGCGCCTGCATCCGGCGCCCGTTTCCCTCAGCTGGTCAGCCCGGGTCAGTCGTAACTGCGCTGGTCCTCGATCACCAGACCGTCCTTGGGCAGCGCGCCGGGCGCGACAACCTCGACCTTGCCCTTAAGCTTCAGGACTTCGATCACCGAACGGGCATAGGCCGCCTCGTCGCCGCCAGCGGATTCGATCTGCACGGTCATCGCGTCCATTTCGCCGTCACGGCTGGCAATCACCCGGGCCTTGACGATTTCGTCATGCTTTTCAACCAGCGCCGCCACCTGCTCGGGGCGCACGAACATGCCCTTGATCTTGGTGGTCTGATCAGCGCGGCCCATCCAGCCCTTGATCCGCATGTTGGTGCGGCCGCAGGGCGAAACACCCGGCATGACAGCCGACAGATCGCCGGTTGCAAAGCGGATCAGCGGGTAATCGGGGTTCAGCGTGGTGACCACAACCTCGCCCACCTCGCCCGGCGCCACCGGATTGCCGGTGCCGGGGGTGACGATTTCGACGATCACATGCTCGTCAACAATCATCCCCTCCATCGCCGCGCTTTCATAGGCGATATTGCCCAGATCGGCGGTGGCATAGCATTGCAGGCAGGTAATCCCGCGGTCGGCGTATTCCTGGCGCAAGCTGGGGAACAGCGCACCGCCGCCCACCGCCGCCTTGGAAAACGCCAGCTCCACGCCCATCGCATCGGCCTTGTCCAGGATCACCTTCAGGTAATCCGGCGTGCCGGCATAGGCGGTGGCGCCCACGTCGCGTGCGGCCGTCACCTGCAGTTCGGTCTGGCCGGTCCCGGCCGGCAGCACCGCCGCGCCAACCGCCCGCGCGCCGTTTTCAAAGATCATGCCGGCAGGCGTGAGATGGTAGCCAAAGCAGTTCTGCACCACATCGCCCTGGCCGATGCCGGCGGCGTTCAGGAACCGCCCCATCCGCCACCAGTCGCCGCCCACCCCGCCCGGCTCGTAAATCGGCCCGGGGCTTTGGAAGATATGGGCAAAGCCATGCGCGGGCTTCACGGTAAAGCCGCCAAAGGGCGGGTTCTCAGCCTGCGCCCGGCTCAGCTCCGATTTGCGCAGCACCGGCAGCTTGGCCAAGGCCTCAGCCGAGGTCACCGCGGCCGGGTCCACCCCGTCCAGCAGCGCGGCATACCCGGATGCGGTTTTCGCGCGGGCGATCTGCTCCGGCAGCGCCCGGGCCAGATCTGCGGCGCGTTCGTCTGCGCTGCGGGTTTCAAGCGTGTCAAAAAAGCTCATCACGTCATCTCCCCGCATCAGCTCAGCCACCTTTTACGGCGGCGGTAGGACCGCACGTCGCGGAAGCTCTTGCGTCCTTCATCCGACATCCCGAGGTAGAATTCCTTCACATCCGGGTTCTCCCGCAGCTCCGCCGCGGGCCCGTCCATCACCACCCGGCCCGATTCCAGGATATAGCCGTAGTGGGCATAGCGCAGGGCGACGTTGGTGTTCTGCTCCGCCAAGAGGAAGGTCACGCCCTCGTTTTCATTGATCGACTTCACGATCTCGAAGATCTGCTCCACCAGCTGCGGCGCCAGACCCATCGACGGCTCGTCCAGCAAGATGGTCTCCGGCCGCGACATCAGCGCGCGGCCCATCGCCACCATCTGCTGCTCGCCGCCCGAGGTATAGCCGGCCTGGCTCTTCCGCCGCTCCTTCAGGCGCGGGAAGTAGCTGTAGACCATTTCCAGGTCTCTCTGGATATTCGCGCCGCCATCCGAGCGTGTATAAGCGCCGGTGAGCAGGTTCTCTTCCACCGTCAGGTGCTCAAAGCAGTGGCGGCCTTCCATCACCTGGATGACGCCCTTCTTCACCAGCTCCGCCGGATCCTGCTCATGCACGGCCTCGCCGCGGTATTTGATAGAGCCCTTGGTGACCTCGCCGCGCTCCGAATGCAGCAGGTTCGACACCGCCTTCAGCGTTGTGGTCTTGCCGGCGCCGTTGCCGCCCAGCAGCGCGGTGATGCCGCCTTTGGGCACATTCAGGCTCACGCCCTTCAGGACGAGGATCACGTGATTGTAGATCACCTCGATATTGTTGACCTCCAGCAGGGTCTCGGCCTGCACGTCGGCGGTGTTCGCTGCATCCAGCATCAAAGCGTGTCCTCATGCCTGTCCCGGACCAGATCCGGGATCCCGTTGAGTGGCGCGGCAGCGTGCCGCCGCGCCGGTTTCGTTCCGGCCCCCTGGGACGGGGGCCGGCATGAGCCCGTTATTTGCAGTTAGGTTCGATGTTGTTTTCTGCCGCGTAAGCAGCCGAATCTTCCTCGACCAGCTTGCCGATCACTTCGGTATCCGACGGTTTGAAGTCAGAGATCAGCGACCAGGTCTTGCTCTCCGCATCCCACTGGGTCACACCAACCAGACCCGGACCGCCGTGGTTTTCGCAGGAGACGCTGAAGGTCGGGCCGAAGTTCGGCATTCCCAGCGCTTCCATCTTCGCCTCGTCGATCACCAGCGCTTCCATGCCGTCGCGCATCATCGCAGGGGTGATGTCCTTGGTGCCGTGGATCTCCTGTGCCGTCTTGGCAGCTTCGGCGGCCAGCATTGCCGCATACATGCCGCGGTTGTACAGCACGTTGCCGACCTGATCGCCGGCACCTGCCGCTTTGCCCGCATCCACGACATATTTCTGGATGTCGTCAAACACCGGGAAGTCGCGGCCCACGTTGTGGAAGGTCACCGCCTTATAGCCATCAGCCTTGTCGCCCGCGGGCAGCACGTCATGCTCGGCACCGGACCACCACACGCCGATGAAGTTCTCCATCGGGAAGCGGATGTTGGCGGCTTCCTGGATCGCCACCTGGTTCATCACGCCCCAGCCCCACATCACGACATAGTCGGGACGGTCGCGGCGGATCTGCAGCCACTGCGATTTCTGCTCCTGGCCGGGATGGTCGACCGGCAGCGCAACCAGCTCAAAGCCATGCTTCTTGGACAGCTCCTCCAGGGTGCGGATCGGCTCCTTGCCATAGGCGGAGTTGTGGTAGACCAGCGCAATCTTCTTGCCGTTCAGATCGCCGCCGTTCTCTTCCAGCAGGTAGTTGATCACACCCGATGCGCCGTTCCAGTAGTTGGCCGGGTAGTTGAACACGTGGCTGAACACCTGGCCGTTCGCGGCCGAGGTGCGGCCATAGCCCATGGTGTGCAGCGGGATGTTGTCCGCGGTCACTTTGGGGATCAGCTGATAGGTGATGCCGGTGGACAGCGGCTGATAAATCAGCGCGCCCTGGCCCTTGGTGGACTCGTAGCATTCCACACCCTTCTCGGTGTTATAGCCGGTCTCGCATTCCACCACCTTGGCCTTGACGCCGCCGATGCCGCCATCGCGCTCGTTCAGCAGGGTGAAATAGTCGTTGTAGCCGTCCGAGAACGGAATGCCGCCAGCCGCATAAGGCCCGGTCCGGTAGCTGAGGTCCGGGAACACCAGATCGGCCATTGCCGGACCGGCTGCCATCGCGGCGCCAAGCGCCAGTGTGGTCAGTGTCTTTTTCATCGGCTTAAATCCTCCCTTTGGTCTTATCCGATGGTTTCATTCGGCGGGGGTGGTCTTGGTTTTCTCCCCGCCAGCGTGTGTGCCGCCCCGCCTTAGTGCGGGAAGGGCCAGAGTCTCAGTTTTTCCTTGGCAACCCGCCACAGCTGCGCCATCCCGTGCGGCTCCGCGATCAGGAAGACGATGATCAGCGCGCCGACGATCACCAGCTGGAAATGCGCCACGATGTCGGTGGGCCAGCCCAGCAGGTCCACGCCCACCACCTTCAGCACCACCGGCAGCAGCACCAGGAAGGCGGCACCGGCAAAGGAGCCGAAGATCGAGCCCAAACCGCCGAGGATCACCATGAACAGCACCAGGAACGACTTGTTGATGCCAAAGGCCTCGCCGACCTCGACCGCGCCCAGGTAGACCGCAAAGAACAGCGCGCCGGAGATGCCGATGAAGAAGCCGGAGACGGCAAAGGCCGTCAGCTTGGCCTTCAGCGGGTTCACCCCGATGATCTCGGCCGCGATATCCATATCACGGATCGCCATCCAGCTGCGGCCCACGGTGCCGCGGGTCAGGTTGCGGGCAACCAGCGCGCAGAAGGTCAGGAAGATAAGGCAGAACAGGTAGGTGGCCCAGGCCGGCGCGTTGGGGCCGGTGATGATGATGCCGAAGGTATCGCGCTCCGGCGCGTTGATCTGGCCCGAGGCCGAGTAGTTGTAGAACCACGGCACCCGGTTGAACAGCCACACCAAAAAGAACTGCGCCGCCAGCGTCGCCACCGCCAGGTAGAAGCCCTTGATGCGAAGGGACGGCAGGCCGAACAGCACGCAGACCCCTGCGGTGATGCCGCCCGCCAGCAGCACGTGGATGAACATGCTGACCTCCGGAAAGGCGGTCATCAGCTTGTAGCAGGCATAGGCCCCCACCGCCATGAACCCGCCGGTGCCCAGGGACACCTGGCCGCAATAGCCGACCAGGATATTAAGCCCGATCGCCGCAATCGAATAGATCAGGAACGGCAGCAGGATCGCATTGGCCCAGTAATCATTGATCAGGAACGGAATGATCCCGAAGGCCACCGCCAGCACCACATAGTACCGGTAGCGGTCGAACTTGATCGGGAAGGTCTGGCTGTCATCTGCATAGGAGACTTTGAAATCCCCGGCTTCACGGTAGAACATGTCTCAGATGCTCCCTTTCTCTTGCAAACGGGACCCGGTCCGGGTGTCTGTCTTGAATGTTTCAGCGGCGGCACTCATTCGACCTGCCCCCACTGGGCTTGCGCGGCGTCACGCTGTTCGCGGGTCATCCGCGCCGATGGTTTGGCATAGCCGCTGCGCTCGCTGCCGCGCACCAGCCGAAGATAGGCGATGATGCCGGTGATCAGCCCGGCGGAGGCCAGAAGCGCCGCGGTCACCACCTGGGATTCGCTGTAGCTTTCCGCTGTCAGCGCCAGATAGCCGAAGGCCCAGAACCCGGCCCAGGCGACCACGTTGACGATGGCAATCATCTTTTTCATGCCGCCGCCCTGCCGTTAACCACTTCTTCAGAAATCCCGGCTTCGCCACATTTCGCCCAAATCTCTTTGCCACCTTGTGCGCGGGTAAAGTGAGTGGGACCAATGACCGCGATTTTCGAGGAAATCCGGCGGCTGGAGGCCGCGCGGAAGAAGGGTTGGATATCAGCATCCGAATATGCAGTGGCCAAGGGCCGGCTGCTGGAAACTGTCGAGGACGCTACCGTGCTGCCGCCGTTCCAGGCCGCGCCGCAGCGGCGCGCGGTGTCCAGCGACGCGCCCGGCCCCTGGGGGCTGATGCTGATCGGGCTGCTGGGCGCCGGCGTGCTGACATTCATTGCCGGGCAGGTGATCGGCGATCTCAGCATCGCCTTCACACTGGTGGCCAGCGTCTTTGCCGCCATCGTCATCGCCGCTTTCCGCCGGCTGGAGGGCTGAACGCGCGGGGAGCAGATCATATGAGCCTCAGACCCGTTCAATGATCTTCTCCCCGAACAGGCCCTGCGGACGGAACACCAGGAAGAGCAGCGCCAGCACATAGGCAAACCAGTTCTCAGTGGCGCCGCCGACCATCGGGCCGATGGCAAACTCGAACAGTTTCTCGCCCACACCGATGATCAGGCCGCCCACGATGGCGCCGGGGATCGAGGTGAAGCCGCCCAGCATCAGCACCGGCAGCGCTTTCAGCGCGATCAGCGACAGCGAGAACTGCACGCCGGACTTGGTGCCCCAGACGATGCCCGCAACCAGCGCCACAAAACCTGCGACCGACCACACCAGCACCCAAATGAAGTTCAGCGAGATGCCCACCGACAGCGCCGCCTGGTGGTCATCCGCCACAGCACGCATCGCACGGCCCTGTTTGGTGTACTGGCTGAAGGCCACCAGGCCCGCCACCAGCAGCGCCGCAATGACGGTCGCCACGATATCCAAGTTGTCGATAAAGAAGCCGTAGCCGAACATGTTGAAGGTGGTCTCGTCGATCCACAGGTTGATGCCCTGCGGCAGACCTACGTCCAGTGTCTTGATCTCGGAGCCCCACATCAGGTCGGCCACGCCTTCCAGGAAGTAGGCCAGGCCAATGGTGGCCATGAACAGGATAATCGGCTCCTGCCCGACCAGATGCTTCATTACCAGCACCTGCACCAGCCAAGCCAGCAGCACCATCACCGCCACCGTGAGGGCAATCGCCAGCACCCCGGGCACATTCCAGCCGAAATGGGTGACATGGCCGCCAAAGACCGCGTTGATCACATGCGAGAAGGGCACCTGCCCCTGCATGATCCCCACAAGGGTCATCGCCGCAAACAGCGCCATCACGCCCTGGGCATAGTTGAAGATGCCGGAGGCCTTGTAGATCAGGACAAACCCCAGCGCGACCAGCGCATAGAGAACGCCCGCCATCAGGCCGTTCAGCGTGACTTCCATCGCAAAGACAAGTTGTTCGGGCATTAGAGGCTCTCCTCGGAATTCTGCGCTGCGGCGGTGCACAGGGGGTGCACAGGGGGTGTACGGCTGTCACCCTGCCAGGGCCGGGTCTTGCTGCGCTGCGGCTCAGTCATGGCTGACCCCCAGATAGGCGTCGATCACATCTTGGTTATTGCGCACCTCATCCGGCGTGCCGTCACCGATCTTTTTGCCGTAATCCATCACCACGACCCGGTCGCTGAGGTCCATCACCACGCCCATGTCGTGCTCGATCAGGGCAATGGTGGTGCCGAATTCATCGTTCACATCCAGGATGAAGCGGGACATGTCCTCCTTCTCCTCGACGTTCATGCCGGCCATCGGCTCGTCCAGCAGCAACAGCTTCGGCTCCGCTGCCAGCGCGCGCGCCAGCTCAACCCGCTTTTTCAGGCCGTAGGGCAGCCGCGCCACCGGTGTCTTGCGGATGTGCTGGATCTCCAGAAAGTCGATGACCCGCTCCACGATCTCGCGGTTCTCGGTCTCTTCCTTCTCCGCCTTACCCTTCCACAAGGCCTGCGAAAAAAGGCCTGTTTTCATGTAGTTGAGCCGCCCGGTCATGACGTTGTCCAGAACGCTCATGCCATCAAACAGCGCGATGTTCTGGAAGGTCCGGGCGATGCCCTGGCGGGCCACCTCGTAAGGTCTCATCTGCGGCCGCCTGGAGCCGCGGAACCAGACTTCGCCTTCCTGCGGCACATAGAAACCGGAGATCACGTTCAGCATCGAGGACTTGCCGGCGCCGTTCGGGCCGATGATCGCGCGGATTTCGCCCTCGCGGATGTCAAAGGAAATGTCCTTGATCGCCACCACGCCGCCGAACCGCAGGGTGATGTTTTTCATCTCCATCACGACGCCGCCGATGGTGCGGCCGTCTTCCGTGACGTAGCTCTCGGAATTATCAAGCATAACAACGGCCTCCATTTTTTTGCCACATAGAAATTTTAAGATTTCCATGCGATACTTGTGGGAAACGAGCAGCAAGGAGATCGAAGTTATGTTCGGCGAACTTGAGCATTCCTGCCTTCTGAAGATGGCACTTGAATGCAAGCAGATGGGCCTCAGCCAATCCGAAAGCCTGGCCTCCATCATTGAGCAGACACACGGGTTCAGTTCCCCCTTCAAGATTCAGCAGGTGGTCAACACGGCCTTCCACCCTGAGCTTAACCCCGACCTGATCTGAGACCGTTCCGGCCTGCCCGGCACGGGGCGGTGTCATTTCCGGAGATACGTGCGTCATTCCGCGGCCACCTTGTGAACCGCTGCCGGTTTCACTTCGGCATCGACGATGGTCAGCGTCGCCTTGATGGATCCCTTGCGGCCATCCTCATAGGTCACTTCCGTGACGGTCGAGACCTTTTCCGAACCGTCGTAAAGCGCGGTGATGATATCATCGAATTTCTCTTCCACGATGCGGCGGCGCACCTTGCGGGTGCGGGTCATCTCGCCGTCATCGGCATCCAGTTCCTTGTGCAGCACCACAAAGCGGTGGATCTGGCAGCCCGACAGCATCGGGTCTTCCGCAACAGAATTGTTCACCTGCGTCACATGCGAACGGATGGTTTCCAGAACCTTCGGATGGCCCGCCAGCTCCTGGTAGGAGGCGTAGGCGATATTGTTGCGCTCGGCCCAGTTGCCCACGGCCGTCAGGTCGATGTTGATAAAGGCGACACACCGGTCGCGGCCATTGCCGAACAGCACCGCTTCCAGGATGTCCGGGTAGAACTTCAGCTTGTTTTCCACATACTTGGGCGCAAACATGCTGCCGTCGGCCATCTTGCCCACATCTTTGGCGCGGTCGATGATCCGCAGGTGGCCAGAGCCTTCCTCGAAGAAGCCGGCATCACCGGTGGCCACCCAGCCTTCGGCATCCTTGGTTGAGGCCGTGGATTCCGGGTTGTTGAAATACTCCACGAAGGTGCCCGGCGAACGGTAATAGATCTCCCCGTTGTCGCCGATCTTGATCTCCACCTCCGGCGCCGGAACGCCGACGGTGTCAGCACGCACTTCGCCATCCGGCTGCACGGTGATGAAAACGGTGGCTTCAGTCTGGCCGTACAGCTGCTTCAGGTTGATGCCCAGAGAGCGGTAGAAATCGAAAATCTCCGGCCCGATCGCCTCCCCCGCGGTGTAGCCTACGCGAATGCGGCCATAACCCAGCGTGTCCTTGAGCGGTCCATAGACCAGGGCATTGCCCAGCGCGTATTTCAGGCGGTCCATCATGCCGACGGGCTTGCCGTCCAGAATCTTGCCGCCGACTTCCTTCGCGTGGGCCAGGAAATGGTGGAACATTTTGCGCTTCAGGGTGCTTGCGTCCTCCATCCGGATCATGACGTTGGTCAGCTGGCCCTCAAAGACCCGCGGCGGCGCAAAGAAATACGTCGGGCCGATCTCGCGCAGGTCGGTCATCATAGTGTCGGCGCTTTCGGGGCAGTTCACGCAGAAACCGCACCAGTAGGCCTGCCCGACCGAGAAGATGAAATCGCCCACCCAGGCCATCGGTAGGTAGGAAAGAATGTTCTCGTTTTGGGTCAGCTTATCGAACTCGGCGGAGTTCTTGGCGCTTTCGATCACATTGCGGTTCGACAGCACCACGCCCTTGGGCTTGCCGGTGGTGCCTGAGGTGTAAAGCATCACGCAGGTGCTGTCGTAGTTCAGCTTGTTCTGGCGCGCGGCCAGTTCGCCGGTCAGTTCGTCGCGGGCCGCCCGGCCCTGATCCTGAATATGGCTGAACTGGTGCAGCTGGGTGTGGTCGTATTTCCGCATCCCGCGCGGATCGAGGTAAATCATGTGCTCAAACTGATGCAGCTGATCCTGGATCTCGATCACCTTGTCGGCCTGTTCCTGATCGCCCACGATCACGAAACGTGCGCCGCAATGGCCCAGCACATAGGCCATCTCCTCGGCCACCGCATCCTGATAGAGCGGCACCGGCACAGCGCCCACCGCCTGCGCGGCGACCATCGACCAGTAGAGATAGGGGCGGTTGCGGCCGATAATGGCGACAAAATCACCCTCGTTAACGCCAAGGTTGATCAACCCCAGCGCCAGCGCCTCAATTTCCTTTGCCGTCTCGGCCCAGGTCCAGCATTGCCAAATGCCGAATTCCTTTTCCCGGTAGGCCGGCGCGTTTGCGAATTGCGCCGCATTGCGTTGAAGCAGCGCCGGCAGGGATTGCTTCCCCTCGGCGCCCATCTGCATCTGAGCCAACTTTTTTTCCTCCCTTTCCGGCGTTGCTGCCGGACTGACCGCCGTCCGCGGTTCTGGCCCCGATTAGGGACAGCCACAGGTTAGCCCGTCAACTTTTTCCTGAAGTTTTCCTAAATCTTACGAATTGTAACAGGCGTCTTCCTCTTGTTTTACAGCTTGTTACGCAAGGCATCCCGGCGCGTATCGCGGGGAACCCTTTCCGCCATGCGGCTGCCGCGGCGGAAACTGCGCGGGATGCGCACAGACCGGGGACAGGCCGAATCGATTTCCCGGTGATTCTTTCTGAAATGCGGTTCCGCGGGAATGGCAGCCGCAGCTTGCATCCGGCAATCAGAAGGCGGGTTTGGCCTGCCGGGGGCGGCACAGTTTATCCGCCGCGGCTGAATGGCAATTTGCCCCTGTTCGACAGCGGTGTTAGCCATGGGCCGGGGAGAGCCATGAACCGTACAAATAAGCAGCACGCCGCCATGACCACCGCCGGGCTGAACCTGATCGCCCAGGCGCTGTCGATTTATGACAATGATTTGCGGCTGGCCGTGTGCAACCGCCGCTTTCAGGAAATGTTCAATCTGCCGGACCACCTGACGCAGCCCGGGGCGTCCTTTGCCGACACCATCCGCTTTCTGGCGGAAAACGGCGAGTATGCCCCGGAAACAGATATCGAAGAGATCGTGCGGACCCGGGTCGAGCAGGCGCTGAACTTCGTGGCTCACTACTTGGAGCGTGAGCGCCCCAACGGGCAAATGATTTCAATCGAAGGCTCGCCTCTGCCGCAGGGCGGATGGGTCACCGTCTATACTGACATCACCCGCACCAAACGGGCAGAGCAGCTGCTGCGCGCCCGGTCGGAGGAGCTGTCCGAAAAGCTGATCGCCTATACCGAGGAGCTGTCTGCGGCCAACCGCCAGCTGGAGGCTGCCAACACCGCGCTGGAAGAGGCCAAGCGGCAGCTGACCGAGATCGAGGGCCGCACCCGGCTGACCACCGAGATGATGCCCGCCCATATCGCCCATGTGGATGCGGACGGCTATTACACTTACACCAACCGCCGCCTCAGTTCAGTCTTTCCCAGCCGCCCCTCGGATATTCTGGGCATGCACATCTCGGACGCGCTTGGGCCTGACGCCTTTGAACGGATCGAGCCGCATCTGCTGGCCGCCTACAAAGGCGGCAGCCCGGTGTTCGAATTCACCGAAAGCCACAGCAGCCGCCGCATCCGGGTAGCCTTCACACCGGATCAGCAGGGCGGCGTCTACATCCTGTCGATGGACGTGACCGAGGAAACCCAGGCCCGTGTTGCCCTGCAGCAGGCCCGCCGCCGCGAGATGGCGGCGCAGATGACCAGCGGCCTGGCGCATGATTTCTCCAACCTCCTGACCATCATTCTGGGCATGCAGGGCAAGCTGGAAAAAATCGGCCTGGACGGGGAAGCCGCGGAAATGGTCCAAGGCACGCTGTCTGCTGCGCGGCGCGGCGGACGGCTGCTGAACCGGATTGCCGAGATGACCGGCCAGCGCGCCCTGCGCCCGCAGGCCACCAATATGCATGAGCTGCTGGGGGAGCTGAAAATCCTCGCCTCCCCGTCGCTTCCGCAAGGCGTGGGGCTCAGCATTCTCGACAATATGCCGGATCAGGTGCTGCTGCTGGACAGCGGCAAGTTGCAGGATGCGCTGCTGAATCTGATCCTGAATGCCCGCGATGCCTGCGGCACCTCCGGCCAGATCACCGTCAGCGCCCACGCGGTAGGGCACACTTGGGTGGAAATCACCGTCACCGATACCGGCCCCGGTTTCTCTTCTGAGGCACTGGAGAAGGCCCTGAACCCGTTCTTCACCACCAAGGGCAGCGAAGGCTCCGGCCTGGGCCTGCCGATGGTTTACGACATGGCCAAGCTTGCGGGCGGCGATATGCGGCTGGGCAACACTCTGACCGGCGCTTCAGTCACCCTGCGGCTGCCCTACCGCCAGGCCCCCGACGCCAAAGGCGGCATGGCGCTTTTGGTTGAGGACAGCGAGGAACTGCGCACCGCCTTCCGCGACATGCTGATCGACCTTGGCTATTCGGTGATAGAAGCCGCCAGCGTTGATGAGGCCAGCGCACTGACCGCCGACCTGCCGGACATCGCGCTGGTGCTGTCGGACATCAAGCTGGAAGGCTCCGCGACCGGCATCGACCTGGCCTCCAGGCTCGACGGCTCCGGCCTGCCCTGCATTCTGATGACTTCATTGCCGGTCAGCGACCCTTTGTTCCGCAAGGCATTGAAATGCGGGCCGGTTTTGCGCAAACCTTTCACCACCCACCAGTTGTCCGAATTGATCGCACCGGAGCCCGCCGCATGACATCCCCCCTGGTCACCATCCTGGATGACGAGCCGGAAATCCGCCGGATCCTGACCGAAACGCTGGAGGATGCGGGTTTCCGGACCCAAAGCTTCGCACGCGCGCGCGAGTTCGAGGCGGCGCTGAACCGGGTGACACCGGACGTCTGCCTGGTGGATCTGTCGCTGCCCGACACGGACGGGCTGGCGCTGGTGCACAGGCTGGCGCTGGAACAAGGGGCGGCGGTCATCATCATCTCCGGCCGCGCCCAGGTGCAGGACCGGGTAACAGGGCTGGAGCTTGGGGCGGATGACTATATCACCAAACCGTTCGATCCGGCCGAGGTCGTGGCCCGGGTCCGCGCCCGCCTGCGCAGCGGCCCCCGCACAGCGGCGCCCGCCAGCGAAACCGCCCGGTTTTCCGGCTGGACCGCCCATTTTGACCGCTACATGCTGGAAGATGCCACCGGCACCGAGACCCCCTTCTCCCACGCCGAAGGCGAGGTCTTGCGGCTGTTTCTGGACAGCCCCAAGCGGCTGATCTCCCGCGCCCAGATGCAGGAGGCGCTTGGCGGTGCTGCCGGTGAAAGTTTCGACCGGGCGATGGATGTTCGGATTTCGCGCCTGCGCACCAAGCTGCGCGAGGACCCCAAGAACCCGCGGCTGATCAAAACGATCTATGGCGCGGGCTATATTTTTCTGGGCGATGTGGACTGGGCCTGACCCAAGCCAAAGCAGAAAAGCTGCCTGAAAACCCTGCGCTTACTCCAGTCAGATGGAGGGCCGCGGAATAACGCGGCCACTGGCCTCTTGCCCGGGCGAATCGCTGCGCGTAGAATCGCTTCATGGCCACCTGTCTGCTCTACCGCCAAGCCCCCTCGCGCCCGTCGCGGTTCTACCGCATCGAGCTGGCGATGAACTTGTTTTCCGAGGTTTCCGTGCTGCGCGAATGGGGTGTGGCCGGCGGCAACGGGCGCAGCGTTATCAACATCTACGGCAACCTGCGCGAGGCGTCTCTGGCCGCCGACAAGCACCGCAAGCGGATGCTGAAGCGCGGCTACGGCCGGACCTGACCCGCGCCGCGCCCGCGGCGCCCGGCCCAACTGTGAGGGTCATCCGGCAGGATGACCGGGAACAGGCGGGAGCGCCCTGCTCCTGTTGCACGCCCTCAGGTTAAGACCGCCAGCGACCGGGCGGCACGGTCTAGCACTTGCAAACCCAGCACCAGATCCGCCTCGTCAGTGTCCTCGTCAAAAGCATGGCTGATGCCGCCGATCGAAGGCACAAACAGCATCCCCGCAGGCATCACCGTGGCCAGGTTGGCCGCATCATGCAGGGCGCCAGAGGGCATCTTCTGCCACTTGCCGGGCGCAAGCTCCTCCGCTGCGGCAGCCAGCCCGGCCTGAAACCGCGCGTCTATCGCCGCCGGTTCGATCCCCATCACCGGACCAAGCAGGGCCGTGACGCCGTGCTCCTCAGAGATGTCCTGCGCCGTTTCCTTGATGAGCGTTTCCATCCGTGCCAGCCGGCCGGCATCCGCATCGCGCCACTGCATCGAAAACTCCACGCGCCCGGGCACAACTGAGGACGCATTGGGATGCAGCGCCACATGGCCGATGGTCCAGACCGTGGCAGCCGTGACCACACCGGCAAACCGGCTGTTCAGCTCTGTATTAAAGGCCGATAGCGCCTGGAACGCATCCCGGCGCAGGTGCATCGGCGTGGTGCCCGCATGGTTCTGCCGCCCTTCGAACGTGATCCGCATGTCGCGGATGCCGACGATGTCCGTCACGACGCCAAGCCCAAGTCCGGTCTCCTCCAGATAGGGCCCCTGTTCGATATGCATCTCCAGAAACCCGGTGAACCGGCGGTGCGGCAGGAAATCCCCGGCCAGATCCGCCATCCGCGCCCGCATGTCCGCAAGCGTGCTGCCGGCGGTGTCGGTGAGGCCGTCCGCATCCTCCAGCGCCAGCTTGCCGGTCCAGACATCCGAGCCGGTCAGCACCCCGAACCGCCCCTCCTCATCCTGAAAGCTGACGCAGGAGACAGGTGGCCCTCCGGCTTCTTTGGCCGCGCGGGCAATCTCCAGCCCGGCCACCACACCCAGCGCCCCGTCCAGCCAGCCGCCCTCGGGCTGGCTGTCACTGTGCGAGCCCACCAGCAGGCTGTTCTCTCCGGCCAGCCCGAACAGGTTGCCCAGAGGGTCAAAATGCGGCTCCAATCCAGCCTCTTCGATCCGCCCGGCCAGCCATCTGCGCGCTGCAATGTCGGCGTCTGAATATGCCTGGCGTACCACCCCCTTCCCCACACCAGACGCGCCGAAACTGCGCAAGACATGCAGATCATCGAGAAATCGCTGAGGGTCGAGGGTCATGATGGGGCTCCGTACTGACCGGCCCACAGTGCTCCAAGACGTTGCCGCCCTCAATGGAATTGATGGGACCAGTGCCCAAACCCTCTCTTCCCTCTGCCCGGAACCTTCCCTAAGACTTCCACCGGTAACAACGGAGCTGCCCTGCATGTCCCACATCACCCTGATCCGCCACGGCCAGGCCAACACCAGCGCCCGGGATGAGGCGAGCTATGACCGGCTGAGCGATCTGGGCCACCAGCAGGCGGCCTGGCTGGGCGAGCATCTGCGCAGCAGCGGCAATCATCATCCGCGCGTCTATTGCGGCACGCTGACCCGGCATATCGAGACTGCGGCCTCAATGGGCTATGCCGGCGCGATTCAGGATCCGCGGCTGAACGAGATGCAGTATTTCACCCTTGCCGAGGCGATGCGCGATCAGCACGGGCTGCCGATCCCGGAAGAACGCGAGGGCTTTGTCGAGCACCTGCCAAAGGTCTTTGCCGCCTGGGCGGACGGGCAAATCTCCCGGCCCTATGAAAGCTGGGAAGACTTCGAGGCCCGCACCCGGCTGGCGCTGGAGGAGATCGCCGCAGGCGACGGCCCCGCCCTGGTGGTGACGTCGGGCGGCCTGATCTCGATGGCGCTGCGGCAGGCGATGGGGCTGGACACTGCCGGCATGGCGCGGATTGCACTGGCAGTCATGAATACCTCGATCCACCGGCTGTTTCCCATCGGCGGCCACTGGAGCCCGGTTTTGTTCAACGCAGTGCCGCATCTGGAAGCGCCGGACCGGCATTTTGCCCAGACACATCTGTGACGTCCGAACGGGAGGAAGACCATGCAGCTGTATTACGCCCCCAACACCATTTCGGTGGCCGTGGCCATCGCGCTGGAGGAAGCCGGGATCGAGTACGAGACAGTAGAGATCGACTTTGCCGCCAAGGAGCAGACCGGCGCGGCCTATGGCCAGATCAACCCCAAGGGCCGGGTGCCTGCGTTGGCGGTGGAGGGCGGCATCCTGACCGAGACCGGCGCGCTGCTGGAATACATCGCCGATGTGTCGCCCGAGGCTGGTTTGCGCCCGCAGGACCCGGTGCGGCTGGCCCGGATGCGCGAGGTGATGTTCTACCTCGCCTCCACCATGCATGTGAACCACGCCCACAAGCTGCGCGGCACCCGCTGGGCCAAGGAGCGCGCCAGCTGGAAGGACATGCAAAAGATGGTACCCCAGACCATGGCGGCTTCCTGCGAGTACATCAGCCAGTTCGGGCTGCGCGGCCCGTTTGTGCTGGGTGACGAAATCAGCCTCGCCGACTGCTACCTCTATGTGGTCTGCACCTGGCTGGAAGGCGACGGAGTCAACGTGGCGGACTTCCCGAAAATCCAGAACTTCATGACGGCAATGGAACAGCGCGGATCCGTCCGCGCGGTTTATGCCAAGGGAATGCTTTGAAGGACATGACAATGACGCATCTGTGGGTACGGGCCGAACAGCGCCCCAACGAAGAGCGGGTCGGCCTGACCCCCGAAGGCGCCAAGGCGCTGCTGGCCGCGGGCATCAAGGTCACGGTGGAGGAAAGCTCGGTGCGGGCGATCCCGTTGCAGGGCTACATCGATGCGGGCTGCGATATTGCGCCGGAAAACTCCTGGCCCCAGGCGCCTGCGGACGCAATCATCTTCGGCCTAAAGGAGCTGCCGGAGGACGGCACCCCGCTGCCGCACCGCCACATCATGTTCGGTCATGCCTTCAAGGGCCAGCACTCCGGCAAGGCGCTGCTGGAGCGGTTCAAGGCTGGCGGCGGCACGCTTTATGATCTTGAATACCTGGTCGATGAGACCGGCCGCCGGGTTGCCGCCTTTGGCTATTGGGCTGGCTATGCTGGCGCTGCCGTGACGCTCAAGGCCTGGGCCGCCCAGCAGCGCGGCGAGATCTGCGGGCCGGTTGGCGTCTATGGTGGAAAGGATGCGCTGCTGGCCGAACTTGGCGGCGAGCTTGATGCCCTGAACAAGGGCCGCCCCACCGCCATCGTGATCGGCGCGCTCGGCCGTGTCGGCACCGGCGCGGCTGACCTTTGCGAGGCGATGGGCGTGCAGGTCACCAAGTGGGACATGGCAGAAACGGCCGACGGCGGCCCCTTCCCGCAGATTCTGGATCATGATCTGTTCCTGAACTGTATCTTTGCCCGTCCCGGCACTCCGGTCTTTGTTTCCCGTGAAGCACTGATCGCAGAGCGCAAGCTGACCGCCATCGGCGATGTCGCCTGCGATCCGGACAGCGATTACAACCCGGTGCCGGTCTATGACCGCGCCACCACCTGGAATGCCCCCGTGCTGCGCGTTGCCGAAACTCCGGTGCTTGACGTCATGGCCATCGACAACCTGCCGTCGATGCTGCCGGTGGAGAGCTCTGAGGATTATGCTGCCCAGCTGCTGCCCTCGCTGCAGGCTCTGACCGATCTGGAGAGCGGAGTCTGGGGCCGGGCCAAGGCGACCTTCCTGGAGCACCTGCCCGAATGATCGCGCCTTACGTCGGTTATCTGGCGGCCTTTCTTGGAACCGTCTGCTGGATCCCCCAGGCCTGGAAGGCCTGGGCGTCCCGAGACACCTCCGGCTTGTCGCTGCCGTCGAACCTGATGTTCCTGGCCACGGTCTCTCTGTGGCTGGCCTATGGGGTGATGGTGGGCGACTGGCCATTGATCCTGGCAAATATCTGCGCCGTGACTGCCGTGCTGGTGATCGTCGCGGCCAAACTGAAATTCGGATAAGGGAGTACTCTCATGACTATTCACTGGTGCGGCACCGGCCTGTCGGCAATCCCCGGCCTGCGCCGCCTGCTGGAAGCGGGCCACGATGTGGCGGTGTGGAACCGGACCACCGACAAGGCGCGCGAAGCCGTAGGCGACCTGACCACCAACATCCACGCCTTCAGCATCGCCAACCTGGGCCAGATGCTCAGCCCCAAGGACATCATTGTCTCAATGCTGCCGGGCGACTGGCACGTGGCGCTGGCCGAACTGGCGATCGAGCACGGCGCGCATTTCGTGTCTTCCTCCTATATCGCGCCGGAAATGCGCGCCCTGGACCAGAAGGCCAAGGATGCCGGCGTCTGCCTGATCAACGAGGTCGGGCTGGATCCGGGCATCGATCACCTGATGGCCCACGCGCTGGTCGCGGACTATAAGGCCTCTGATGCCTATGACGCCGGTAACGAGATCAGCTTCATCTCCTATTGCGGCGGCATCCCCAAAACGCCGAACCCGTTCCGCTACAAATTCAGCTGGTCGCCGCTGGGGGTGCTGAAGGCGCTGCGCTCCCCCTCCAAGTCGATCCGCGATTTCAAGGAGCTGGATGTTGCCCGCCCCTGGGACGCGATCTCCTCCTACGAGGCGCCGCTGCCCGCGCCCGAAAGCTTCGAGGTTTACCCCAACCGTGACTCGATCCCCTTCATTGCCCAGTATGAGTTCGGCAAAGACTGGAAAGTGAAAGAGTTCGTCCGCGGCACCCTGCGCCTCAACGGCTGGGCAGACGCCTGGGCGGGTGTGTTCAAGGAGGTCGAGACGCTTTCGGGTCCCGAGGGCGATGCCCGCCTCAAGGAAATGTCGGACCAGTTCTGGGCCGAAAACGCCTACGACGAAGGCGAGCCGGACCGGGTTGTCCTCTGCGTGGGCCTGAAGGCCGAAAAAGACGGCACCGAGGTCTGGCACAAAACCTATGTGATGGATGCCTGGGGCGATGCGCGCGGCACTGCGATGGCGCGCCTGGTGTCCTACCCGGTGTCCTTCGCCATCGAAGCCGCCATGAACGGCAAGATCGCCGCCGGTGTCCACGCCGCGCCCAGCGATCCGGTCCTGGTGGCGAAATGGATGGAGGAAATCGGCAAGCTGGCGCAGCACCTTGAGGTTGTTGACAGCAAGAGCTGACAGCCCAGCGTGCCCGCTGGCGGAAACCAGCGGGCACGCGCCAATATCCTCTATTCTTCTGGCCTCAAATATCCCGGGGTCCGGGGCAGCGCCCCGGCTGCTGCGGCAAAGACAAATGGCGCGATGACTGCGCCGCCCTGCCTGCCGAGGGCCTTAGCGCCCGCAGAATGCGCGGCGGCTTGGCTTCAACGGCCGATCACGTCTTCCTCGACTTCATTCACGTCGATGCCCAGCGCCTCCAGCCCGGCTTCCAGATTGTCGGCCAGATGCGGGGTGCCGAGCAGGTAATCCGCGGTTGGAGTGGTCGCTTCCTGCCGGGCAGTATAGATCGCATCGCCAAGCTCTTCCGGCTCGAAGCTGCCGCGCCCGACCCACATAATTGCGACCAGTTCCGCCTGCTGGTCCTCGCTCATCCGGTCAATGAAGGCGCGCAGCTCACCCTCCGCGCGGCCCAGTTCCCGGGCCATCATCGCCACCTGCGCCACCTTGCGGACTGAGATCTCCAGCATTGCTCCACTCCTTCTGTTCGCTGCCTCAGCATATCAAACCGCGGGCCAAACGCCTAAGTCTTTGATCTGGGGCAAATGGGGCGGCGGTCAGCCCTGCGCCTTGCCGAAGAGCGCGAGCTGTTTGCTGCGCCCGCGCAAGACCTCCGCGGGCAGCGCCGTCCAGCCGTTGCGCGCGGGCTCTGCCCCGGCTGCCCGCAAAAGCGCCTCAGAGGCAATCAGCGCCATACCATGGACCTTGGTCAGCTGCTCAAGCCGCGCTGCGGTGTTCACCGTGTCGCCGAAGACGGAGTACTCCAGCCGCTCGGGAGTGCCCGTCACGCCTGAGAAGACCTCGCCCCAATGCACCCCGATCCCGGCGGCCAGCCCGGCGCCGCCCGCCTGTTCCCGCATCCGGCACCATGCGGTAACGTCCGCCAGCAGGCCTTCGGCACAATCCAGCGCCCGCGCCGCCGCATGCTCCCCCTCAAACAGGATCATTGCCGCGTCACCAATGTACTTGTCGATCAGCCCGCTGGTGCGGCCCGCGACATCTTCCACCCGGGCGCGGAATTCCGTGATCAAAGCGCTGACCTCCTTCGGCTCACGCCCCTCGCACCAGCTGGTAAAGCCGCGGATGTCGATGAAAAGAATTGCCATTGGCTGCTGGCGGCCCGCCTGAAGCGCTTCCAGACCGCCGCCCGCCAGGCGGCCCGCCAGCTGGGCCGGAAGGTAGCGGGTCAGGTTCGCCTTCTGCCGCGCTTCCTCAATCGAGCGGTGCAGCAGGTGCCGCATGCGCACCGCAGCCACCACCAGAACTGCACCTGCCAGACACAGCATCACCAGTCGCATGACGTTGGGCGGCGGCGCCAGGGACAGGGCGATCCGCCCGGCAAGATCCGGCGTGGTTTGCGGCGGCTGCCACAGGATCATCCAGCCAAGCCCCGCAGCAATCAGCACCAGCATCACGGCAAGCCGCAAAGGGTTGAACCGCAGCACGCCAAAGGCCAGCACAACCGGCGCCATCCACACGGCGGGCATCACAAAAAGCGCACCGCCGGGCACCCCGGTATTCACCAGCGACAGGAAGGTGTTGAGCAACAGAAAGGCGCAGTCTGCCAGGACCGCCAGCCAGATCATCCAAGGCTTGAACAGCCCTTTTCCGATCGCCCAATAGATCAGCCCCCCAACCGTCAGGTAGGAGAGCAGCGTGGCCGCCGCCAGCCCGATCTGGCGGCGCAGATGCGGCTCCTCAATTGCCCGCACAGAATCTATGGCCAGCATCATTGCCAGCATCAGGCCCAGCGCCACGGCAATGCGCAAAAGCGCAACAATGCGTTCGGCTTCCACCTCAGCTGCAGTCAGCAGCGCCGGCTCCTGTGGTCTTGCCGTTGCATGCGCCTGCAGCAGCCGCATCTACTCCTCCGTCAAAAGCGCCACCTGCCGCGGCTCGACTTCCACTTGGCCCGGATCTTCCAGCTCAGCCCCGTTTGCCACAACGCCCATCGCCTCAAACCGGCGGGCTGAGGGCAGCACCCGGGCTTCGAGCGAGCCCACCGCCTTGTTGTAGTTGTTCACAGAGGAAGACAGCGACCGCCCGACCGAGGCCAGGTTTTTCGAGAAGGTCGCCAGCCGGTCATAAAGCTCCTTGGCGGTCTTCTGCACTTCGACCGCGTTCTCTGCCATCTTCTCCTGCTGCCAGCCATAGGCAATGGATTTGACCAGAGCCATCAGAGTGGTTGGCGTGGCAATCAAAACTTTGTTTTCAAAAGCAAATTCTATCAGCCCCGGATCCGCTTCGGCCGCGGCTGACACAAAGGTTTCGCCAGGAATGAACATCACCACAAAGTCCGGCGTTTCCGCCAGAGCGCTTTGATAGGATTTCGAGGCAAGCTGCCGGACGTGTGTCTTCACATGGTTTGCGTGACGGGCCAGCGCCGCCTGCTGCTGCTCGGGCGTTTCTGCCTCCAGCGCATCCAGGTAGGCCTCCAGCGGGGTCTTGGCATCCACCACGATGCTCTTGCCACCCGGAATACGGACCACGGCGTCGGGCCTGCGCAGGCCGTCATCGGTGCCCACGCTTTTCTCCAGCTCGTAGTCGACATGTTCGGCCATGCCGGCCATCTCGAACACCTGCCGCAGCTGCATCTCGCCCCAGCGGCCGCGGGTCTTGGGCGCGCGCAAGGCCTGCACCAATTTGCGGGTCTCGCCGCCCAGCATGGCCTGGCCTTCGGCCAGATGTTTCACCTGCACCTGGATCGCGCCGTAAGCCTCGTTGCGGGCCTGCTCAATCTCCTTGATGCGCTCGCCGAACTGACCCAGCTTGTGGTCCAGCGGCTTCACCAGGCTTTCAATCGCAGCATGGCGCTTGGCCAGATCAGCATCCGCTGTCTTGCTGTGCGCCTGAAAGCGTTCGCTGACCAGGCTCAGGAAACTCTCGGAGTTCTGTTTCAAAACGCCGTTGGCCAGCGAGGCAAACTTGTGCTCCATCTGCTGGTTCATCTGATGCAGCTCTTCCAGCCGCGCCTTGTGCTCTGCCTTCAGCGCCTGCACCTGGGCCTCGGCCTGGTAGCGGGCGGCGCGCTCGTTCTCACTTGTGCGGCGCAGGGTGGCCAGTTCATCCGCCAGGTCCGGCAGCCGCGCCGCTTCCGCCTGCAAGCCCGCGTTGTGGGTGCGCAAATCGGCGTTGAGCTGCTCCATGCGCCTTGCGTGGCCGCGCAGCCGCAGCCCGGCCAAGGCCAAAAGCACCGCCAGCCCGGCCAGCGCGTAGATGGCCCATTGGGCCTCTTCCAGTGTCACTGCTCTTCTCCTCTTGACCGAGGTTTATTGTTCAGCTGCGCCCGAACAGGCGCTCGATATCCGCCAATTTCAGTTCCACATAGGTGGGGCGGCCATGGTTGCACTGGCCGGAATGGGGCGTCGCCTCCATCTCCCTGAGCAGCGCATCCATCTCCTCGCCCCGCATCCGGCGGCCGGAGCGGATTGAGCCGTGGCAGGCGACCCGGCTCAGGATTGCTTCGATCTTGGCCTGCACCAGCTGGCTTTCGCCTTGGTCCGACAGCTCATCCAGGATGTCCTTGATCATCGCCTCTGCGTTAACTTCGCCAAGGATCGCCGGGGTTTCACGCACCGCGATGGCATTGCCGCCGAACGCCTCGATGCCCAGGCCGAACTTGGCCAGTTCGTCTGCCATCCCAAGAAGGCAGGCGCAATCGTTGTCGCTCAGCTCGACAATCTCCGGGATCAGCAAAGCCTGGGCAGCGACGCCGTTATTGGCCATCTGGCGTTTCAGCTTCTCGTAAACCAGCCGCTCATGCGCGGCGTGCTGGTCGACAATCACCATGCCGTCTGTGGTCTGGGCGATGATGTAGTTCTCATGCACCTGGCCGCGGGCCGCACCCAGCGGCAGGGCTTCGGCCCCGGGCGCGGCACGCTCGGGCGTATCCGACGGCTGACCCGGGGCCGCTGGAGGTTCTGCGGCTTCCGTCACCCGGCCGCTGTAGGCGCCTGCCAGTTCGGCAAACCCCGGCGATGGCGGCGCATTAAAGGACGCCGGGTGCGGCTGGCCAGGGGATTGCGCCGCATAGGACTGGCTGCGCGCGCCATAGGAAGGCCGGTCCATCTGATAGACCCGCGGCGCACCGGTTGCCGTGGGCTGCTCCGCCCTCATCGCCCCCAGCGTGGCGCCTGCCACAGTGGTCGAGGCGCGGTGCCCGGCCTCCGCCAGCGCATGGCGCAGGGAAGAGACGATCAGCCCGCGGGCCAAGCCGGGATCGCGGAAGCGCACCTCGGATTTGGCGGGATGCACGTTCACGTCCACCAGCTGCGGGTCGCAGTCAATGAAAAGCGCCGCCGCCGGATGCCGGTCGCGGCTCAGGAAATCGAAATAGGCCGCACGCAAAGCACCGGTCAGCATCTTGTCCTTAACCGGCCGCGTGTTCACGAAAAGAAACTGCGCCACCGCTGCCCCGCGCGAGTATGTCGGCAGCGCCGCATAGCCATAAAGCCGGATGCCTTCGCGGCTGGCGTCGATCTTCAGCGCGTTCTCCGCAAACTCCCGCCCCAGTACCGAGGCCAGCCGCCCGTGCAGCGCGTCAAACAGATCTCCCGACAGCGGATCGGCACGGAATGTGACCCGCCCGTCGCCGCCGCCCGAGACATCCCGCAGGGTAAAGCCGACCGAGGGCTCCGCCATCGCCAGCCGTTTCACCGTGTCGGAGATCGCCTGCGCTTCTGCCCGGTCGGTGCGCATGAACTTGAGCCGTGCCGGCGTGGCAAAGAACAGGTCGCGCAGTTCGACAACGCTGCCTGCCCGCAGCGCTGCCGGCTTCACCGGCTCCAGCTTGCCGCCGGACACCCGGATCTGCGCCGCCTCATGCCCGGCCGCGCGGCTGGTGATGGTCAGCCGCCCCACCGCGCCAAGCGAGGGCAGCGCCTCGCCGCGGAAGCCGAAGGTGTGGATATTCAAAAGGTCAGAGCCGTCGATCTTGGAAGTTGCATGGCGGCTGAGCGCCAGCGGCAGATCCTCCGGCGTCATGCCGCAGCCGTCATCCGTCACCCGGATCAGCGTCTTGCCGCCATCGGCAATCTCCACGGTGATCCGCGTGGCGCCAGCATCGATGGCGTTTTCCACCAGTTCCTTGACGGCGGATGCGGGCCGTTCCACCACCTCGCCGGCGGCAATCCGGTTGATGGCGCTGTCATCCAGCTGGCGGATCACAGGCCGGGTTTCCGGGCGCGGATTTTCGCTGATATAGGGTTCTGCACTGCTCATACCGCTAAATTTAGCATGCGGGGCCGATTCTGCCACCGGAATGCGCGCGGCGGCGGCCGCAGAATCGCAAAACACGATTTCTGCGCCCCGCGGCCTGTCCACAATGGCATGAACTCGCCGGCGGCAGCCGCCCGGGCCTGAAATTTGTCCATTTAGTCAAAAAACCTGACGGCAGCCCCCGGGCGCTCGCTTGCCAATATGCCGCACCCGTGCGATTTTCGCACGGAACTCTTCTGAGGATCCCCAATGGAAAGCCATATCGCTGAAAGAAGCGCGCAGCTGCCGCAGCTGGCTGAGCCGCGCAATCCCGGCATGGAGCTGGACCTGGACTGGGTCGCTGCCGTGCAGGCCAACACCTCGGCCATCGAACGCCGCTGCGCCACCCTGCCGGGCCGCCGCAGTGTCAAGAAAGACCATCAGGCGGCCTGGCTGCTGAAAGCCATCAGCCTTATCGACCTCACCACCCTGTCCGGCGACGACACCGAAGGCCGTGTCCGCCGCCTGTGCGCCAAGGCGCGCCAGCCAGTGAATGCCGGCATTCTGCGCAGCCTGGGGATGGAGGGGCTCACCACCGGAGCGGTCTGTGTCTACCACGACATGGTCCCGACCGCCGTCAAGGCGCTGGAGGGCACCGGCATCCCGGTGGCCGCAGTTTCCACCGGTTTTCCGGCAGGACTCTCGCCGTTCCACCTGCGGCTGGCCGAGATCGGCGAAAGCGTCAGCGCCGGTGCCGAGGAGATCGACATCGTGATCTCCCGCCGCCATGTGCTGACCGGCAACTGGCAGGCGCTTTATGACGAAATGAAAGCCTTCCGCCTGGCCTGCGGCGAGGCGCATGTAAAGGCGATCCTGGCCACCGGCGAACTGGGCTCCCTGCGCAATGTGGCCCGGGCCTCGCTGGTGTGCATGATGGCGGGCGCCGATTTCATCAAGACGTCCACCGGCAAGGAAAGCGTCAACGCCACCCTGCCCGTCAGCCTGGTGATGATCCGCGCGATCCGCGACTATTACGACCGCACCGGCTATCGCGTCGGCTACAAGCCTGCCGGCGGCATCTCCAAGGCCAAGGACGCGCTGGTGTACCTGGCGCTGATGAAGGACGAGCTTGGCCACCGCTGGCTGCAGCCCGACCTGTTCCGCTTCGGCGCCTCGTCGCTCTTGGGCGATATCGAACGCCAGCTGGAGCATCATGTCACCGGGGCATACTCCGCCGGCTACCGCCACTCCATGGGGTGAGGGCGCCGGAATTCGGCACGAATTCCGGGCCGGTTTCCGTGCCGGAAACCGGTTCCGCGAAAAGGATCAGTATCATGACCATCAAAGAGATCTTCGACAGCATGGAATATGGCCCCGCCCCCGAAAGCGCCGAGGAGGCGCAGGCCTGGCTGGTTGATCAGGGCAGCCGCTTTGGCCATTTCATCAACGGTGAGTACACCGCCGCCGGTGACGGCTTTGACAGCAGGAACCCGGCCACCGGGGAAGTATTGGCCAGCTTGACCCAGGCCACCCAGGCCGACGTGGACGCTGCGGTTGAGGCCGCCCGCAAGGCGCAGGGCAAATGGGAAGCGCTTGGCGGCGCGGGCCGGGCCAAGTACCTCTATGCCATCGCGCGGCTGCTGCAAAAGCATTCCCGCCTGTTTGCTGTGCTGGAGACACTGGACAACGGCAAACCGATCCGCGAGAGCCGCGACATCGACATTCCCCTGGCCCAGCGCCACTTCTACTATCATGCTGGCATGGCCCAGCTGATGGAAAGCGAACTGCCGGGTGCCGAGGCCCTGGGCGTTTGCGGGCAGATCATTCCCTGGAATTTCCCGCTGCTGATGCTGGCCTGGAAGATCGCCCCAGCCATTGCGATGGGCAACACGGTGGTGCTGAAACCGGCGGAATACACCTCGCTGACCGCGCTGCTGTTTGCCGATATCTGCCGCCAGGCGGGTCTGCCCAAGGGTGTTGTCAATATCGTCACCGGCGATGGTGCCGTGGGGGAGATGATCACCGCGGCAGCCGTGGACAAGATCGCCTTCACCGGTTCCACATCGGTGGGCCGCAAGATCCGCGAGGCCACCGCAGGCAGCGGCAAGGCGCTGACGCTGGAACTGGGCGGCAAGTCCCCCTACATCGTTTATGACGACGCCGATCTCGATTCCGCCATCGAAGGGTTGGTCGATGCGATCTGGTTCAACCAAGGCCAGGTCTGCTGCGCCGGTTCACGCCTTTTGGTGCAGGAAGGCATCGCAGAACGCTTCTACAGCAAACTCAAGGCCCGCATGGACGGGCTGCGCGTCGGCAGCCCGCTCGACAAATGCGTCGACGTCGGCGCGGTTGTCGACCCGGTGCAGCTCGAGACCATCAGCAGCTTGGTCGCCGCCAACACTGCCGGCACCATGCACCAGGCACAGGTGGAGATGCCCGAAGGCGGCTGCTTCTACCCGCCGACGCTGATTGAGGGCCTGTCGCCAGCCGATCCTCTGATGCAAGAGGAGATCTTCGGCCCGGTCCTGGTCTCCTGCACCTTCCGCACCCCGGCGGAGGCGGTGGAGCTGGCCAACAACACCCGCTACGGCCTCGCGGCAACCGTCTGGACCGAGAATGTGAACCTGGCGCTCGACATGGCGCCGAAACTGGCCGCCGGTGTGGTCTGGGTCAACGGCACCAATATGTTCGACGCTGCCGCAGGCTTTGGCGGCGTGCGCGAAAGCGGTTTCGGGCGCGAGGGCGGCTGGGAAGGCCTGGCGGCCTACACCCGCCCGAAGGCCAAGGCCAAACCGCTGGCCAAGGTGGAGCCTTTTGAGGGCAACGGCGCCCCGGCGGATCCGCTGGACCGGACCGCAAAGCTCTATATTGGCGGCAAGCAGGCCCGCCCGGACGGCGGCTACAGCCAAGCCGTTTACGGCAAGTCCGGCGCGCTGCTGGGCCACGCGGGCCTTGCCAACCGCAAGGATGTGCGTAACGCAGTAGAGGCCGCTGCAGGTGCCCAAAGCTGGTCCAAGACCAGCGGGCATCTGCGCGCGCAGATCCTCTATTACATCGGTGAAAACCTGTCGGCCCGCGCCGCGGAATTTGCGGCCCGCATCGACGCGATGACCGGCAAGAAATCCGGTACGGAGGAGGTCGAAGCCGCGATCCAGCGCCTGTTCACCGCTGCCGCCTGGGCCGACAAGTATGACGGCCAAGTGCATGGCGTCCCGATCCGCGGCGTCGCACTGGCGATGAAGGAACCGGTTGGCGTGATCGGTGCCCTTTGTGCCGATGAAGCACCGCTTCTCGGCCTTGTCTCTGCCATGGCGCCCGCCATTGCCATGGGGAACCGGGTGGTGCTGGCAGCCTCCGAAGCCTTTCCGCTGGCCGCGACCGACTTCTACCAGGTTCTGGACACGTCGGATGTGCCTGCGGGCGTGGTCAACATCCTGACCGGCAGCCATGCAGAGCTGGCAAAAGCGCTTTCCTCGCATTTAAATGTGGATGCAGTTTGGAGCTTCTCCTCCTCCGATCTGTCGGCGGCAATCGAAGCGGCATCCGCGGGCAATCTGAAGCGCACCTGGGTCAACAACGGAACTGCAACTGACTGGATGCAGAACCAGACCAAGTGCTTCCTGCAAGAGGCCACGGAGGTCAAGAACATCTGGGTGCCCTACGGCGAGTAAAACCGGCCGGCCCCTGAAACGGACCAAACGCCGCTCCATTTGGGGCGGCGTTTCTCTTTCGGATCCGCCTTCGCCCTTCGAAGGCTCGACCGTCTTCAAGCGGCAACCGCCCGTGCGCAGCACGGGCTATGCCCAAGTTCAAAAGCTGACAGGCGCAGCCGGGGAGCCTGCGGGCGCGGGAGCCGCCCGTTGCCGAAGGATGCCGGTGCGACGGAAAACGCCCGCTCCTTTCGGAACGGGCGTCAAAAAATCCGGATAAGCGCGGATTAGCGGCGGATGCCCAGGCGCTTGATCAGGTCCTGGTAACGGGCCTCATCCTTGCCTTTGGTGTAGTCCAGCAGCTTGCGGCGCTGAGCAACCATTTTCAGGAGGCCACGGCGGCCGTGGTTGTCCTTCTTGTGGGTTTTGAAGTGCTCAGTCAGGGTGTTGATGCGCGAGGTCAGGATGGCAACCTGGACTTCCGGCGAGCCGGTGTCGCCGTCCTTGGTTGCGAATTCTTTCATCAGGCGCGCTTTTTCTTCCGCAGTGATCGACATCGGGGTCTCCTTCATAGGTTAGAGTGGATGGCTCAGGCCGGGATGTCGTCCAGCACAGGCCCATGGAGAAACCTGCCGCGGAATCACGGCAGATGCGCGCATATATGATGTTTACGCTGTAAAGGCAAAGGCTAACTGGCAGGCGCCGTATGCCAAGGCTATTGCGGCAGCAGCCCGGTGCCCGCCACCGATTCCGGGTCGATCAGCACCAAATCTCCGGCGGTGAGCCCCTCGGCCCCGGAAACCCGCAAGGCAGTCTGGCCATTCACCAGGATCAGCTGCTCCGCCGCATCATCCGGGTTCTGCCGCACCTCCAGCGTGGGCTCCTCCCCGTCTTCGAATTCCCAGACGACCACCAGCTGATCCTCGTCCGCGTCGTAGTCCATCAGCTGAACTGCCTCCGTGCTGCCGGTCCAGCTGCCAGCCATGAACTGATCCGCACCAGCGCCGCCGGTCAGCACATCGCCCGCACCGGCAATCAGCGTGTCATCCCCGTCTCCGCCGTTTACGTAATCCTGTTCCGCTCCGTCCTCTGCACCAGACACCACATCATTGCCGTAGCCGCCAAACAACGCGTCCTCCCCGGCGCCGCCGGTCAGGCTGTCGTCGCCGTCGTTGCCGTGCAGCGTATCCTCGTCCGCACCGCCTTCCATCCAATCCTGGCCCTGGCCGCCGTGCAGGAGATCCGCCCCGCTGCCCCCCAGCAGGCTGTCGTTTCCGAAATGCCCGTAAAGACTGTCACCGCCGGCGCCGCCCTCCAGCCAGTCGGCGCCGTCCTCGCCATGCAGCAAGTCCTGGCCGTCTCCGCCAAACAGGCTGTCGTCACCATTTTGGCCGTAAAGAGAGTCACTGCCGGTGCCGCCGTCAATCCAATCGCCGCCGCCGTATCCGCCGATCTGGTCATCCCCGGCACCGCCGGACAAGCTGTCCGCCGCCTCGCTGCCCGACAGAATATCACCGTTTTCCGTACCGGTGACGGATCCGCCACCCGGCTCGACAAAGCCGCCGTCGAGACCGTCTCCCTCCGGCTCCGGCTCGCGCCGCGCTTCCGAGTCATCTTCGTCCGCCCCGGTTTCTGCAAAAACCGCACTGCCAACCGCTACAAGTCCCAGCACACTTGCCAACCACAACATTGCCAGATCAACCCCTGGACAAACATATACCAGTCAACACAATCCCACATTGCAGACAAGCGTTCAAAACAAAACGAGAACACAGGTTAACAGAGGCTGAAGTTATCTTAGTCCTGCTGCCACAGCTGCGGCTTCTGGCTGTAGGCGATGTAAAGCGGATGCTTGGGGTGGCCTGCCTTGCTGAGCCCCAAGTGATACAACTGTTTGCCGCTGGATCTCAGCAGCGCTGCGACCCGCGCGCCCTGTCCGCGATGCGCGCCGTGGGTGCCCCAAGCGCAAACCACCGTATCGGCCCAGTCCATCCCTTCCAGAATCGCTGCCAAATTGTCTGGGCCTTCCGGAGCCTCCAGCCGCCGCATCTCACGCGGGTCGGTTACCCGGCAGGCAAATATATTGGTTGCTCTGAAACCGCTGAACCCCAGCGCACGGGCGCGCCGCTCGCAGCGCTCGATGGTGGGATCGTTCTGCACCTCGGTTGCGGTCGAGGGGTTCAGCATCACGAACATCACACGCCGCCGTGCCGGATCCCAAACCCGTGTCAGGCTGTAGCGGTAGGTTTCGCAGTCCGAATAGACGGCAGTCGAGAGGGCATCGCCCTTGATGTGTCTGCGGGTGATCATGCGGGCCTTAATATCCGGACGCAGTTTGTGATCCAAGCAGGTCCGGCGCAGCTTTCAGGGGATAACGCCATTGCGGGTCCACAGATGGTTGGGAGCAACCCCATAGCAAGTGACACCGAACTTTTCTTCGGGTTCGGTGGCTCCACTGGCGCCATTGGGCCGTATTGAAAGTGGCACCCGGACCGGAAGGCGAACATGATGCGGCAAAGCGGTCCCCCGGATCAATTACCGGACCAGCTTCTATTTCACGGCCACGACCCACCTGGAACTGCGCCAGTTTCTCCAGCGACCTAAGCAGTGGAGGGATTTCTTTCGAGGACAGTTTTCCGCACGGCCCCAGTTATGGCTAACCCGGATCACTCCGGCTCCACAAACACCCGGCTGGGGTGCAGCTCACCCGATTTATAGATACCCACGGCCACCGCCTTGCCGTCCAGCGAGGCCCAGGCTTCGTCGCCGTACTCCACATCCGCGGCCATAACCATGCCCGGGTTGCCATTGCGCAGCCGCACGGCTCCCTGCGGGGTGCATTTCAGCTCCGGCAGATCGGCCAGGCCTTCCTCCAGGGGCCGCAGGTACTGGTCGAGTTCCGGCGATTTCGCCAGTTCGTCGATCCGCTCCAGCGAGATGCCGTCTTCGGCATCAAACGGGCCGGACCAAATCCGACGCAGTTCCTTGACGTGGCCATAACAGCCCAGAGCCGCCCCCAAGTCGCGGGCGATCGAGCGCACATAGCCGCCCTTGCCACAGGTCATTTCCAGCACCACGTGGTCCGCGTCGGGGCGGTCCAGCATGATCAGTTCTTCCACCCACAGCGGCCGGGCCTCGATTTGCACATCTTCGCCATCGCGGGCGAGCTTATAGGCGCGCTGGCCGTCAATTTTCACGGCGGAGAACTTGGGCGGCACCTGCATGATCTCGCCCAGGAACGGCAGCAGCGCCTCCTTGATCTGCTCGTCGGTGGGGCGGGCATCGCTTTGCGCGATCACTTCGCCCTCGGCGTCATCGGTGTTGGTCGCCTGGCCCAGCCGCACCGTGAAGGTATAGGCCTTCAGCGCGTCGGTGATATAGGGGACGGTCTTGGTCGCCTCGCCCAGCGCCACGGCCAGAACACCGGTTGCTTCGGGGTCCAGGGTGCCCGCATGGCCGGCCTTCTTGGCATCCAGCGCCCAGCGCACCTTGTTCACAACCGCTGTCGAGGTCAGCCCCGCAGGCTTATCCACCACCAGCCAGCCGGAAATATCGCGCCCTTTGCGTTTGCGTGCCATGCATCGTCCCCGTCTATCAGTGAGGCGCGCCGGTTACCGGATCGCCGGGACAGTGTCAATTTAGCAAATGGCGGGGCACAAGGGAAAGCCTCACGGGCGCGGGTGCCGGCCGTGCTTGCTCCCGCGCGCCGGTGGCGCTAGGCAGGCGCCATGGCCGTTTCAAGCGAATACACCCCGCCGCAGGACCCGCTGGACATCCTGCACCACGACGCCCAGCTCTTGGCGGTGAACAAGCCTGCGGGCCTTTTGTCGGTGCCGGGCCGCGGCGAGCATCTGGCCGACTGCCTGATCGCCCGCGTTCAGGCGGTGTTTCCCGAGGCGCTGCTGGTGCACCGCCTGGACCGCGACACCTCCGGCGTGATGTTGTTCGGCCTCACCCCCCACGCGCAGCGGCACTTGTCGATGCAGTTCGAAAAGCGCACCGCGAGAAAGGCTTATGTGGCACGGGTTGAAGGACAGCTGGAGCCGCGCAGCGGCACCGTGGACCTGCCGCTGATCGTCGACTGGCCGAACCGGCCCAAACAAATGGTCTGTCATGAGACCGGCAAGCCCGCCGTCACCGACTGGCGGGTGATGAAATACGAAGACGGCGCCACCCGGGTGCGGCTGACGCCTAAGACCGGACGCTCGCACCAGCTGCGCGTGCATATGCTGTCGCTGGGCCACCCGATCCTGGGCGACCCGCTTTATGCCAGCGGTACGGCTCTGGACCACCCGCGGCTGATGCTGCACTCCGAGGAGCTGCGGATCAAACATCCCGACAGCGGCGAGTCGCTGAAGTTCAGAGTAAAACCGGACTTCTGACCCCGCCGCAGCTCACGGCGCCTCCATCACCATCAGAAAAAGCGTATCCGCCTGCAGCGCCTCATAGCTGTGGGGGCGGTCGCCGGGATAGGTATAGTAATCACCGGGCTGCAGAACCTCTTCCTGCCCGTCCGGTCCCGCCCGCATCTGCCCGAAGCAGACCAGCATATGCTCCACCGTGCCGCGCGGATGCGGCTGGGCGCAGCGGACTTCTTCCGGCTGCATCACCACCCGGTAAATATCCCGGCGCACATTCGGCGGACAGCGCGACAACAGCACCGCGGTGAAATCCGACTGCTCCGATTCCAGGGGCTCCCCCTGCCCCGCCCGGATCAAGGTGGTGGCGGGCGCTTCGGTCTCAAACAGCAGGCTCAGCGGGACATCCAGCGCCGCTGCCAGCGCCCAAAGCGTCTCTACACTGGGGTTTCCATTGCCTGCCTCAAGCTGCGACAGGGTCGATTTTGCGATTCCCGCCTGCGCGGCAAGCGCCGACAGCGATTTGCCTGCTCGGCTTCGCTCGCGCTGGATGGCCGCGGCGATCATCTGATGGGGCGCTGACATGTTCAGTATTTCGACCTTTTGTTCGGCTTGACGAACGCCCACGGCGTTCATTATAAAAGACATACGTTCATTATAGATCAATGACTGCGCTGCTTCTACAGGAACCGACTGATGACCCTGCAAGACCTTCCCCAAAGCAGCACGGTCCGCAGCCGTCTGGCGGCGGGATTGCGAGACATTCTGCCCCTGGCGGTTGGTGTTGGCGTCTACGGGCTGGCATTTGGCCTGCTGGCCGCGCAGGCGCGGATGAGCGGGCTACAGACCGGGGTCATGGGCACCATCGTGTTCGCCGGATCTTCGCAAATTATCGCGGTGGAGCGGCTGGTGGCTGGCGCAGGCGCAGGGGCCGCGCTGCTGGCCGGGCTGGCGCTGAACCTTCGGCTGCTGCTGATCACGGCATCGCTGCGGGATGAGTTCGCCGGGCGCCCTTGGTGGCAGGTGCTGCTTGGCGTGCATCTGGCAACGGATGAAAACTGGGCGCTGATGCACGCGATGCGCGCCCGCGGCGGCTGCGCCGGATACTGGTACCTGGTGGGCGGCGGCCTGGGGCTGGTGGCCGTCTGGGTGCTGTCGACGGTGGCAGGGGCGACCTTTGCCGCGGTGGTACCGGAGCCCAAATCTCTTGGTATGGACTTTGCCTTCACCGCCGCCTTCATCGCGATCCTGCGGTCTTTGTGGAGCGGCAACGCAATGCTTCTGCCCTGGGCCGGATCCATTTTGATCGTACTGCTGGCAGACCGGTTCACCCCTCTGGATCCGACCTGGACCCTCATCCTGGGCGGCCTCGGCGGTGCGGCGATAGCCGGAGTGATGGGCAATGACTGAGACCTGGACCCTGATCCTTGGCCTGGCTGCCGCCACTTTTGCCGTGCGGCTGTCCGGCTGCTTGCTGGGAAGGCGGCTTCCGGACCACGGGCCCTGGGCGCGCGGCCTGAAGGCGTTGCCGGGCTGCCTGATACTATCCTTGGTCACCTATCTGCTAATGCAAGGCGGGCCGCAGGAATGGGCGGCCGGGGCAGCCGCACTGACGGTGGCACTGCTTACCCGCAGCCTGCCGCTGACGATGGCCGCAGGAATCGCCGCGATCTGCCTGAACAGAGCCTATTTCTGAGGTGCATAGCAGCTTGGGCCTGCCCGCCCGTGCGCAGCACGGGCCACCCCCGGCACCCTGGGGCGCAAAAAAGAAAGCCGCCCATAAGGGCGGCTCTCCATCCGTTCTCATCCGGCAGGCTTACTCAGCAGCCCAGCCTCCGACAGCTTTGACCTCTAGGAAATCCTCAATCCCCCACTTGCCGCCTTCGCGGCCCTTGCCAGACTGTTTCATACCGCCAAAGGGCGAACCTGCCGAGCGCGACTTGCCGTTCATCTCCACCATGCCGGAGCGCAGGGCGCGGGCCATGCGGTTAGCGCGGGCGCCGTCCTGCGTCTGCACATAGTTGGTCAAGCCATAAGGCGTGTCGTTGGCAATCTCGATCGCCTCTTCTTCAGTCTCAAAGGGAATGATCGACAGAACCGGCCCGAAGATTTCTTCGCGCGCGATGGTCATCTGGTTGTTCACATCGGCAAAAACCGTCGGCTTCACATAATAGCCCTTGTTGAGCCCGTCCGGACGCCCGGTGCCCCCTGCGACCAGCCGGGCGCCTTCGTCGATGCCTTTCTGGATCAGATCCTGGATCTTGTTCCACTGCAGCTCATTCACCACCGGGCCGATGTGGCGGCCTTCCCGATCAGCAGGACCGACTTCGACCTTGGCAGCCACTTCTGCAGCCTCGGACACCACGCGGTCATAGATGCTGTTCTGCACCAGCATCCGGCTGGGCGCGTTGCAGCTCTGGCCGGTGTTCTGCATCATGTGCAGCACGCCGCGCTTCACTGCCTTTTCGTCGGCGTCTTCAAAGATCACGTTGGCGCCTTTGCCGCCCAGCTCCAGATGCACTTTCTTCAATGTCTGAGCCGCATTCTGCGAAATCGCGATGCCTGCACGGGTAGAGCCGGTGAAGGACACCATGTCCACATCCGGGTGCCCGGTCAGCTGCGCGCCAACACCGGTCCCATCGCCGTTCACCAGGTTGAAAACACCTGCGGGGAAGCCGGCCTCGTCCATCATCTCGGCAAAAACCATCGCGTTCAGCGGGCTTTGCTCGGAGGGCTTCAGGACCATCGTGCAGCCAGCGATTGCCGCCGCACCCACCTTGAGCGTGACCTGGTTCATCGGCCAGTTCCATGGTGTGATCAACGCGCACACGCCAACCGGCTCATGGATGATACGGTCGTTCGGGCTGTTCTCGTTCAGCGGCGCGTCGAACTTGAACTCTTTGGCCGCAGCGATGAAGTTGCGCAGGTGCCAGCTGCCGGCACCGACTTGCGACGTGCGCGACAAGTCAAGCGGCGCGCCCATTTCCAGCGACATCGCCTGAGCCAGATCTTCAGCCCGGGCTTCATAGATTTCGATCAGCTTTTCCACCAGCGCAATGCGCTGTTCCACCGGGGTGGCCATCCAGCCCGGGAAGGCCGCCTTGGCCGCCGCAACCGCAGCGTTGGTGTCAGCCTCGGAGCCCAGCGAAATCACAGCGCAGGGTTCCTCCGTCGAGGGGTTGATCACCTCGAAGTCGTTCGGCTCAGCGGGAGATACCCACTGGCCATTGATGTAAAAGTCGCGTTTCTCGATCATGCGGGATCTCCCAATTCAGACGTTTTCTCCCAACCGTCTGGCCGGTTTGGCGGCCACTGTGTCACTCGGCCAGCAGGGGGGCAAGGGGCTTTGGCTGCGCAATTTGATCAAATTATGGGTGGCGCTGTCAACGCCCCTGACGCGGTGCCCGCAAGTCTTTGCCGGATAAGGCTGTTGGAGAATTCCTGTGGCATCCCGCGCCAGGAACTGTAACGTAGCGGCAGAGCCCGCAGGTTGCACCTGAGGCGACTCGGGCTGCCCGGCCGCAGCCGGACGCAACAATCAGACACGACACCCTGACAAGGAGGACAATGCAATGGGTTTGCGCATTAACGACGTGGTCCCGGATTTTACCGCTGAAACCGACCAGGGCACGATCAACTTCCATGACTGGATCGGCGACAGCTGGGCGATCCTGTTTTCCCACCCCAAGGACTTCACCCCGGTCTGCACAACGGAGTTTTCCGCTGTCGCGCAGCTGAATGACGAATGGGCCAAGCGGAACACCAAGGTGATCGGCGTTTCCGTCGACAGCGCCGAGGATCACCGCAAGTGGAAGAAAGACATCGAGGAATACGGCAAAGCCAATCCCGGCTTCCCGATTATCGCCGATGACGGTCTGGCGGTGTCCAAGGCGTTCGACATGCTGCCCGCCGAAGCTTATCTGCCCGACGGCCGCACCCCGGCGGACAGTGCTACCGTGCGCTCCGTGTTCATTATCGGCCCGGACAAGCAGCTGAAGCTGTCGATGACCTACCCGATGACCGTTGGCCGCAATTTTGCAGAAATCCTGCGCGCCCTGGATGGCCTGCAGATGTCCGGAAAAGGCGTCGCCACGCCGGCCAACTGGGTGCCGGGCGAGGATGTGATCATCCCGCCGAGCGTCTCGGACGAGGAAGCCACCGCAAAATTCGGTGAGTACGAGACCATCTTCCCCTACCTGCGCAAGACCAAAGCGCCGGAGTAAAGTCAGCGGGAGCGGCATTGCATCCGGCTGTGCCGTTCCCTGCCCGCCGGGCCGGGCTGACCGTTTGTCTTCTGAAGTGCATTCGCCTATAGCGCATGCAAACTAAAGGAGGTCCGAATGCAGATCACTCCAGTCCTGATGTGCGGCGGCTCGGGAACACGGCTTTGGCCGTTGTCGCGGGAATCTTATCCCAAGCAGTTCACGTCCCTGAAAGGCGGCAAGACCCTGTTTCAGGAGAGCGTCGGGCGGTTGTCAGGCGAAGGGTTCGCGCCGCCCATCGTGGTGACCAATTCGGATTTCCGCTTCATCGTGACCGAACAATTGCTGGGAGCAGGCATCGACCCGGGCGCCATTCTGATCGAACCGGACCGGCGCAATACCGCGCCCGCGGTTCTGGCCGCCGCCTTGCACGCTTTTGCCGAGGATCCCGATGCACTGCTGATCGTGGCCCCTTCGGACCATGTGATCCCCGATGCGGACGCCTTCCGCGCCGCAATTCAGGCGGGAACAGAGCGGGCACTGGCAGGCGATCTCGTGACCTTCGGTATCGTTCCGACGCACCCGGAAACCGGCTATGGCTATCTCCAGCTGGACGGGGAAGCCGAGCCTGGAAAGCCGGCGCCGCTGAGCCGGTTTGTCGAAAAGCCTGACGCCGCCTCTGCGGCAAAAATGCTGGCCGCCGGCAACTACCTTTGGAACGCAGGTATCTTCCTGTTCACCGCCCGCGCGGTCATTACCGCCTTTGAACAGCACGCTGCACAATTGGTCGATCCCGTCCGCAAGTCCGTTGAAAACGCCAAGGCGGATCTGGGCTTTCTGCGCCTGGACCCGGCCTCCTGGTCTGCGGCAGAGGACATCTCGATCGACTATGCGATCATGGAGAAGGCCAAGAATATCTGCTCGGTGCCTTTCGAGGGCAAATGGTCTGACCTTGGAGATTGGAACGCAGTCTGGGCAGAGAGCAACCCGGATGCGGACGGTGTCGCCACAAATGGCAACGCTGCGGCGATTGACTGCAAGGATGTGCTTCTGCGGTCCGAATCCGCGGGCCAGCAGATTGTCGGCTTGGGGCTGGACGGGATTGTGGCCATTGCCATGCCTGATGCTGTGCTTGTTGCTGACAAGTCACGCACCCAGGACGTTAAGAAGGCCGTTGAGCTTCTGAAATCTCAGCAGGCGCCGCAGGCAGTGCAGTTCCCGCGCGATCACCGCCCATGGGGCTACTTCGACAGCCTGGCGACAGGACGCCGGTTCCAGGTCAAACGGATCGTTGTGAAACCGGGCGCCGCGCTGTCACTGCAGAGCCATTTCCACCGGTCGGAGCACTGGATTGTGGTGCAGGGCACCGCGCGCGTGACCGTAGACGGCACCCAGAAGCTGGTCGCCGAAAACCAGTCTGTCTATATCCCGCTAGGGGCCGTTCACCGGATGGAGAACCCCGGCAAGCTGGACATGGTGCTGATCGAGGTCCAGACCGGATCCTACCTCGGCGAAGATGACATCGTCCGGTATGAGGATGTTTACGCCCGCAACGAAACCGACTGAGGGCGGGCGGGCTCGGAATTGGCGGCGACATTGGCCAGCAGGTCCTGGCCGAAGTCCCGCCAGGTGCGCAGCCGGTCGCGGTTCGCCGCGATCTTCGCCCGCCACTCTGCAGCAAATGCCGGATCCTGCGTCAGACGCTGCATATGGCCCGCAAGGGTTTCCGGATCATCCACACCGAAATACAGACCCAGATCGCCGCAAACCTCGTGCATCACCGGAATGTCCGCGCAAACTGCCGGAACACCGGCCCACAGCGCTTCGCCGGCAGGAAGCCCCCAGCCTTCGATGCGGGACGGCAGGATCACCCCCTGCGAGGCTTCGTACAGCCGTACCAGATCGCTTTGATTCGGTGTGTCGAGCTGCAGGACATGCGGTTTGACCAGCGCCATTTCCTCCTTGTCGAGGTAGTCCATCGTGCGGTGGCGCCGCTTGCCGGCCAGCACAAGCAGCGGCGGCGTCTCGCCCCGCTTGGCGATCAGGTTCATCGCATTCAGAACCACATCCAGGTTCTTGCGGCCCAGCATCGTGCCGACCATCAGGAAATAGGGGCGTTCGGGGAGTTCCACCGACTGCTCTTCATCCCCGGCGCGCAGTTCATGCACCAGCGGCGCAACTGAGGTGCGCTTAAGCTCCGGAAGAATGCCTTGGCTGGCAAAGTCCTTGGCATCGTCGATAGTGAATTGCGAATTACCGATGACATGGTCCGCGTTTTCCAGCAGCCACTGGTTGTCGCCCAGGAAAGAGCTGGAAAAGTCCGGCGCACCACCGCGTTTGAAGTCATGCAACGGGATCATATCGTGAATCAGCACGTGGATTTCCACGTCCAGCTTTTGCAGATGCTTGATCGGGTGAATGATCAGCTTGGGCCGCCCGCAGCTGACCCAGGCACCGCCATCCAGGGACACAATGGGGTTGTCGGCGCCGCTGAGCGCCCAGCGGGAGCGCTCAATCAGGTCGACAACACCGAACACGAAGGGGGCAATGTAGTGCAGAGCCTTCTTTTTCTTGCGGTTGTGAATCCGGCGCATGAAGTACGGCTTGCCGGAATTCGGCACATTCAGGTCAATCCCGCCCTCAGCGGTATCGTCATATTTCGGGAAAACCTCAAAAAACGCGTCATGCCCTTGAGAATAAGCAACAAACCGGGTGCCGTTATCAGCCCGGAAGGCCTCCTTGGCGCCTTCTGCGACGACCTTGGCGATACCGTAGTACGTTTTAAACCCGTGAGACAGATACAGCAGCTCGGTCAAATCGTAAAAGAGCGGACGCATGGGATCTCCAGCTGAGTTTTGAGTAGACCGGCCATCGCTCCTGTGTGGCTTCAGCGCAAGCGGAGCAGCGTAAGAACCGGAAAGCGCAGTGCCTTGTGCGCCGGGTCCGGGCACCTGCCCGGAGGGAGCAGCGGCAGCGGACAGAGGAAACGGGTTCCGGCCTCGCAGCCGGGACCCGTCCGGAAGCTCTTTCAGGCCTTAGCCTTCAGCAGCTTCCTCTTTCTTGATTTCTTCGCCGGTTTCCTGGTCGACAACTTTCATCGACAGGCGAACCTTGCCGCGGTCGTCAAAGCCCAGCAGCTTGACCTTCACTTCCTGGCCTTCCTTCAGAACGTCCGAAGGATGGTTCAGGCGGCGGTTTTCGATCTGGGAGACATGCACCAGACCGTCGCGCTTGCCGAAGAAGTTCACGAAGGCGCCGAAGTCCACGATCTTCACGACCTTGCCGGTATACACCTGGCCTTCTTCCGGCTCTGCCACGATCGAATAGATCATGTCATAGGCCTTCTGGATGGCGTCGCCGTTCGGGCTGGCGATCTTGATCACGCCGTCGTCGTTGATGTCGACCTTTGCGCCGGACACTTCGACGATCTCGCGGATCACCTTGCCGCCGGAACCGATCACTTCGCGGATCTTGTCGGTCGGGATCTGCATGGTCTCAATGCGCGGGGCGTGGACCGAGAACTCGTTGGTCTCGGACAGCGCCTTGCCCATCTCGTTCAGGATGTGCAGACGGCCATCCTTGGCCTGGGCCAGGGCTTTCTCCATGATTTCCGGGGTGATGCCGGCAACCTTGATGTCCATCTGCAGCGAGGTGATGCCGTTTTCGGTACCCGCCACCTTGAAGTCCATGTCGCCCAGGTGGTCTTCGTCACCCAGGATGTCGGTCAGCACCGCATAGGAGCCGTCGTCTTCCAGGATCAGGCCCATCGCAACACCGGCAACCGGTGCCTTCAGCGGCACGCCTGCGTCCATCATCGACAGCGAGCCGCCGCAGACGGAAGCCATCGAGGAGGAGCCGTTCGATTCGGTGATCTCCGACACCACGCGAATGGTATAGGGGAAGTCGGTCGGCGCCGGCAGAACCGCCTGCAGCGCGCGCCAGGCCAGCTTGCCGTGGCCGATTTCGCGGCGGCCCGGGGAGCCGACACGGCCCACTTCGCCAACCGAGTACGGCGGGAAGTTGTAGTGCAGCAGGAAGTTGGATTTGAAGTTGCCGTGCAGCGCGTCGATGAACTGCTCATCGTCGCCGGTGCCCAGCGTGGTCACGACCAGGCCCTGGGTCTCGCCGCGGGTGAACAGGGCGGAGCCATGGGTGCGCGGCAGAAGGCCGGTTTCAGCAACGATCTGGCGCACGGTGGTGGTGTCACGGCCGTCGATCCGCTTGCCGCCCTTGACCACGTCGCCACGCAGGATGCCGGCTTCCAGTTTCTTCATGGCAGAGCCAAGGTTGGCGTCTTCCAGCTGGTCTTCAGTCAGCGCTGCCTTGATGGTCTCGCGGGCAGCGGCAACAGCGGCGGTGCGCTCCTGCTTGTCGGTGATCGCGAATGCGGCGCGCATCTGCTCTTCGCCGGCGGCCTTAACAGCTTCGTACAGCTCGGAGTAGTCCGGCGCCTGGAAGTCAAAGGGCTCTTTCGCGGTCTCTTCGGCCAGCGAGATGATCAGGTCGATCACCGGCTGGATCTGCTCATGCGCGAAGTTCACCGCGCCCAGCATCTCGGCTTCGGTCAGCTCATATGCTTCCGATTCCACCATCATCACAGCGTTCTTGGTGCCGGCCACAACCAGGTCCAGGCGCTGCTCGGGGTTGAGGCGCAGGTCCTGCATGTCGTCGACGGTCGGGTTCAGCACGTATTCGCCATCAACGAAGCCGACGCGGGCGCCGGCGATCGGGCCCATGAACGGCGCGCCGGAGATGGTCAGCGCAGCGGAGGCCGCGATCATTGCGACGATGTCCGGGTCATTGACCAGATCGTGGCTCAGCACGGTGCACATCACCAGCACTTCGTTCTTGAAGCCGGGGACGAACAGCGGGCGGATCGGTCGGTCGATCAGACGCGCGGTCAGGGTTTCTTTTTCGGTCGGGCGCGCTTCGCGCTTGAAGAAGCCGCCGGGCACCTTGCCCGCAGCATAGTATTTTTCCTGGTAGTGCACGGTCAGCGGGAAGAAGTCCTGGCCGGGCTTCTGCTGACGGGCAAAGGTCACGTTGGCCATGACCGAGGTTTCGCCCAGGGTGGCAATCACGGAGCCATCAGCCTGGCGGGCAACCTTGCCGGTTTCCAGTGTGAGCGTTTCCTCGCCCCACTGCATCGATTTCTTCGTAGCGTTAAACATCTAGCGTATCCTAAAAGGGAGCACTCCCGGCCCTCCGGGTCTCCCGTTTGCGTGGCGGCCCCATTGCCGCCGGCCCCACTTATCTTTCTTTCGCGTGCCGGGGCCTGGGCACATCGTCTCAGATAGGCCCGCCCATACATGAGTTTGCGGGAAATTGAAAGGGAAAGCAGTGGGCGCCGCCGCGATGGGCGGCCGCACGCCTTGCGGCCATGCGTCCGCGGCCTCGCAATGCAAACGGGCGGGGCCGCACCCCGCCCGGCAGGAAATCAGTTCGTTGTTTCCAAGCCTTCCGGGCGGCCGGCGATGACGAACTGCAGCCCCTCGGGGTCCAGGAACTCCGCTGCAAAGCGGTTCACGTCCTCCAGGCTGACTGCGTTGATCCGGTCGTTGCGGGTCTCCACATAGCTGATCGGCAGGTGGTCCATCTGCATGCCCGCCAGAATCGCGGCAATGCGGCCGTTGCCGTCAAAACGCAGCGGGTAAGCGCCCGTCAGATAGGTCTGGGCGTCCTTGAGTTCTTTCTCCGTCACGCCGTTTTCGGCCATGCGGCGCCATTCATTCCGGATCACCTCGACCGCCTCGGCCATCTTGCCATTGGCGGAAGCAACCGATCCCATGTAGACCGCTGCCAGATCCCGAGGAACCAGATAGGAATAGACCCCATAGGTCAGCCCGCGCTTTTCCCGCACCTCTGTCATCAGGCGGGTCTCGAAAGATCCGCCGCCCAGAATCTGGTTCATCACATAGGCCGTGAAGAAATCCGGGTCTTCACGCTTGATCCCCTTCTGACCGAACAGTGCGACCGACTGCGGGGTGTCGAAATCCACCACGGTGACTCCGCCCTCGATTGTGACCTCCGCCGGACCGGGGATCGGCGCGCCCTCCGGAGGCAGCGCGCCCAGCAAATCATCCAGCAGCGTGCCCAGCTCCCCGGCAGTGATGTCACCAACGGCGCTGACATAAAGCCTGTCGCGGGCAAACACCGCCTCGTAAGCGTCGAAGATGTCCTGCCGGCTGAACGCGGCAACGGTCTCCAGCGTGCCCTTGCCGTCGCTGCCATAGGGGTGATCGCCAAAAGCCAGCTTGGAGAACATCTCGCCAGCGATTTTGTTGGGGTTCTTGGCATCAGAGCGCAAGCCCGCCAGCACCTGTGCCCGCACACGGTCCAGCGCATCCTGGTCAAACCGAGGCTCAAACAAGGTCTGGCGCAGCAGCGCCATCGCCTCGTCCCGGTTTTCGGTCAGGAAGCGGGCGGAGATGGACACCGAATCCTTGTCCGCATCATAGGAGAACTCCGCCGCCAGCGACTCCACCGCGCGGGCGTAGTCCTGGGCGCGCAGATCGCCGGAGCCTTCCTCCAGCAGCCCGGTCATCAGGTAGACTGCGCCGCGCTTGCCCGGCGCATCCAGTGAGGTGCCGCCGCGAAAACGCAGCTCAAGAGCCGAGAAGGGAATGCTGTGGTCTTCCACCAGCCAGGCCTTGATCCCGCCGGGGGAGGTGACTTCCTCGATCTTGATGCCTGCCCAAGCGGGGACGGCCAGGAAACAGGCTACCAGTGCCGCAGCGATATATTTCAGCGGAGTCATTGGGTTACCTCCTGGTCGCGCGTCATCCAGCCGGTGACAGATGTTTCCGGGCGCAGAACTTCCTTGGCGGCGGCGATGATCTCATCCGCGGTGACCGATTGCAGGATCTTCGGCCAGTCCTGCACGTCCTGCACCGTCAGCCCGATGCTCAGCGCCTGGCCATAGCGGTTGGCAATACCGTTCACATTGTCGCGGTCATAGATTTCTGCCGCACGCAGCTGCAGCTTGATCCGCTCCAGCTGGGCTTCATCCACCCCCTCTTCCAGAAAGCGGGCGATGGTGGCATCCAGCGCGGTCTCGGCGTCCTGCATGCTGACCCCCTCGGCCGGGACAACCAGGAAGGTAAAGGATGTGTCATCCAATGTGCTGCCGGAGTAGAAGGCGCCGGTGTAGACGGCGACCTGCTGGTCGAACTGCAGCGCATTGGCCAGGTAGGAAGTGTTGCCGCCGCCCAGGAGTTCCGCCAGCAGATACAGCGCTGCGGCTTTCTGCTGGGCGCCGCTGTCGCGCTCCGGTGCCAGGTAGGACCGCTGCACATAGGGCTGCGCGACGCGCGGATCCTCGAATGTCAGGCGCCGGGCCGCGGTCTGCGGCGGCTCCTGGCTGCGGAAGCGCTCCGGCAGATCCGGATTGGCCGGAATCACGCCGTAATACTGTTGGGCAAGCGCTTTCACCGCATCAGGCTGCACATCGCCGGAGACAACCAGGATGGCATTGTTGGGCGCGTAATAGGTTTGATAGAAGGACAGCGCGTCCTCCATATCCAGGCTTTCCATCTCGTGCCGCCAGCCGATCACCGGCTGGCCGTAACGGTGATTGAGGTACTGCACCGCTTGCAGCTGCTCGCGGAACAGCGCCACCGGATCATTGTCTGTGCGCTGGTTGCGCTCTTCCAGAATGACCTCGCGCTCAGTGACGATATCCTCCTCGCTGAGGCGGAGATTGGTCATCCGGTCGCTTTCCATCTGCATCATCAGCTCCAGCCGGTCGGCAGCAACGCGCTGGAAGTAGGCGGTGTAATCATAGCTGGTGAAAGCGTTGTCCTGGCCGCCATTTGCCCGCACCGTGGCGGACAATTCGCCCGGTGCCAGCTTGTCTGTGCCCTTGAACAGCAGATGCTCCAAGAAATGGGCGACACCCGATTGGCCCGGCGGCTCATCCGCGGAGCCGGCCCGGTACCAGACCATTTGCTGCACCACCGGCGCCCGGTGGTCCTCGATCACGACAACGTCCATGCCATTGTCCAGGGTGAACGCGGTCACCGCCTCGTCTTCGGCCTGCAGGGGGCCGGACAAGGCAGCACTCAGCGCCGCGGCGGCCAATGTGACCCTTTGGATCATCTGGCATCCTCCAATTTTCTGCACTCCTGCCATTGCCCGGCGGGATGCGGTTACTGCTCTTTTGTTCATTGCAGCCACAATTCGCGGCCCATGGCCAGCAGTAAGGCTGCTGTCAACCTACGCGGCTGCTGGCGTCTTGCAAGACCGGCTGGCAGAAAAGTGAGCGCTCAGGACCCGTCTTCGGGCGGAGAAGACGGCGTCGCGGCCCCTGCCCTGCGGAACTGGTCGCTGACGGCAAACGGGTCGATGCTTTGCTTGCGGTACAGCTGCTCATAGCGGTCCACCGGCACGATCTTGATCCGGCCAAGATGGCGGTTGCGGTGACGGAACTTCGCGTCTTCCTGTGCCAGGGTCTCGCGCACTCCGGCTTGCACACCATAGCGGCTGGAAGCCGTGACCAGCGCCGCGTCTCCGGACGGCACCCCGCTGACCGGAACGAGAGCGCCAGGCTTGCCGCCCAGGGCAGCCACCGCTTCGGCCTGCGGATTGACATCCGTCAGATTGCTGCCCCCGGGGGTCGGCGCAGGCAAGCTGCTGTAGCTTTCCGGCGCGCTCAGCGGCTTGGTGGGCAGGATCAGAAACTCATCCGGGCCGGTGCCCGGTTTCTGAAGGACGCGCAGCCCCTTCTGCGCGCAGCCGGACACTGCCAGCGCGCCAGCCAGAATGATCACTGCGAACTGGATCTTCATTGCCCCAAACTCCTGCCTGTTTCCTGGCGCTTTTAACGTATTTGCCTGCCAAGGTCTACGCAGGCTTTTTGCGGCGCCCGTCAAAGAAAATCAGCCCTGCAGCACCCGCGAAGATAAAGATATCGGCGACATTGAACACAAAAGGATTCTGGATGCCGCAGCAGGACGTGTTCAGAAAATCCAGCACATAGCCGTAAAGCAGCCGGTCGGCGACATTTCCCAGCGCGCCGCCGATCACCAGCCCGGCCGACAGCTGCATGCCCCAAGACTTGTCCTGACCGCGGCAGACCCACACCGCCAGGACCACGCAGATCACCGCCGACAGGGCGATCAGAATCCAGCGCGCGGCCTCATCCCCGCCGCCGAACAGGCCGAAATTGATGCCGGTGTTCTCGCCGTAGCGGAAGTTGAGGAATGGCGGCAGCACGTCGATCCGGTGGCGCTGGTCCAGCCCCATCCAGTGAATCACCAGGTATTTGCTGGCTTGATCCGCCAGGAACGAAAGGGCCGCGCCCCAGATCATCCAACGTGCTGCCATGTCTTAACTGCCCGGTTTAGTGGCGGAAGTGGCGCATGCCGGTAAAGACCATGGCGAGGCCTTTCTCGTCGGCTGCCTTGATCACCTCGTCATCGCGCATCGAGCCGCCCGGCTGGATCACGCAGGCACCGCCCGCGGCTGCCGCTTCCAGCAGGCCGTCCGGGAAGGGGAAAAACGCATCCGAAGCCACGGCACAGCCCTTGGCCAGGCTTTCCTCCAGGCCCAGTTCAGCGGCCATGCGGCCTGCCTTGGACGCCGCCACATTGGCACTGTCCAGACGGCTCATCTGGCCCGCGCCCACACCGACGGTTGCGTTGTCCTTCACATAGACAATGGCGTTGGATTTGACGTGCTTGGCAACTTTCCAGGCAAACAGCAGGTCCTGCATCTGAGCATCGGACGGCGCCTTATCGGTCACCACTTTCAGGTCCTCCATGCCGACATAGCCGACGTCCTTGTCCTGCACCAGCATACCGCCGGCCACTTGCTTATAGGCCACGATGGGCTTGCGCGGATCCGGCAGGCCCTCGGTCAGCAGCAGGCGCAGGTTCTTCTTGGCGGCAAAGATTTCCTTGGCTTCGTCAGACGCCCCCGGCGCGATCACCACCTCGGTAAAGATCTCGGTGATCTTGGCGGCGGTCTCCGCGTCCAGCGGCTGGTTCAGCGCCACGATGCCGCCAAACGCCGAGGTGCGGTCGCAGTCGAATGCCTTCTGATAGGCCTCGGCCAGGGTCGCGCCCTTGGCGACGCCGCAGGGGTTGGCGTGTTTGATGATGGCGACGGCCGGGCCTTCAGCCGGATCGAATTCCGCCACCAGTTCATACGCCGCATCGGTGTCGTTGATGTTGTTGTAGCTCAGTTCCTTGCCCTGCAGCTGAACCGCGGTCGCAACGCCCGGACGGTTGGTGCCATCGGTATAGAAAGCCGCCTCCTGGTGGCTGTTCTCGCCATAGCGCAGGGTTTGCTTCAGCTCACCGGCAAAGGCGCGGCGGCGCGGGGTCTTTTCCTCCAGCGCGGATGCCATCCAGTTCGACACAGCCGCATCATACGCCGCAGTGCGGGCATAGGCGGTCTGGGCCAGCCGCTGACGGAAGGCATAGGACGTCTGGCCGCCGTTGTTGTCGAGCTCCGCCAAGAGTGCCTCATAATCCTGGACATCGGTCACCACGTTGACGAACAAGTGGTTTTTGGAGGCCGCACGGATCATCGCCGGGCCGCCGATGTCGATGTTTTCGATCATCTCATCGTAATCTGCGCCACGCGCCAGCGCCGCCTCGAACGGGTAAAGGTTCACAACCAGAAGGTCGATGGCGCCGATGCCATGTTCCTGCATTGCGGCGACGTGGGTGTCATTGTCCCGAAGGGCCAGCAGGCCGCCGTGCACCATCGGGTGCAGGGTCTTCACGCGGCCGTCCATCATTTCCGGAAACCCGGTCACTTCGGAGACGTCTTTCACAGTCAGCCCCGCGTCGCGCAGCGCCTTGGCGGAGCCGCCGGTAGACAGCAGTTCAACACCGCGCGCATCCAGCGCCCTGCCCAGCTCGATCAGGCCGGTCTTGTCGGATACGGAAAGCAGCGCACGGCGTACGGGGTGAAGGTCGGTCATGGCAGGGCAGGTCCTTTTCAAAGGCTCAGTCAAACGTCTCGGGCTCGTCCCGGTTCAGGTCTCGCACGGCAACGGCAGTCTCCTGCGCCTTGCTGAGCGTCCACCGGACGCGGGTGGCATATCCCATCGCCCGCCCGGATAAAACGATCTGCTTTGCCGCACGCGGCTTCAAGCGGGTCTTTTCCAGGAAAACGCTTGGTTCCAGCCGCAACTGGCAGCTGCCGTCATGACGGAACACCCAGATTTCCCCGCTCTTGAGCGCCATGGATACTGCCGTGCCGCCCAAGTCAAGGGCTGCGTCGACCTCCGGGTGCAGGTGCAGGCGGATATCAAAGCCGATGGCGCCATCCGGACTGGCATCCCGCACCTTGGCGAACTGGCGCTTGGCGGAATCGTCCAAGGCCACCAGCATGTCCTCGCCGCTGAGGCCGCGCCCGTCAAAGGACAATTCCAGCGTGCGGGCATGGGTCAGGCCGAAATGCGCCGCATAGCCGTTGTGCCCGCCCTGAAACCGCAGTCCTTCCGCCAAATCGCTCAACTCCAGCGGTACGTCGTCAGGCGCTTCGATCAGTTCCTCATGGCCCGTGGTCTTGTGCGGCGGCGCCAGCCGGGCACTGGAATGGCCCTCAATGCAAAGTGTCGTATGCGAGGGCGTGGCCCGCCCGGCCCGGCGCCACTCAACGCCAAAGGTTTCACCAGAGCCGCAATTCACGATCAGCGGCCGCCGCCCCGAGGTCAGCTCGAATGCCAGGGTCGATGCGTGACCGTTATAGGATGCCTTGCCCTTGGGCGGGGCGGAGGCATCCACGATCACCGAAGTGCGCCGCGCCGACAACCGGGCAAAGCCCATCGCCAGACCATTGGAATGGCGTTCCGCCACATGGCTGGCAGCCAGCGCATGATCCAGCCGCCCCTCCAGCCCGCGGCCGCCGCCGTGAAACCGCGCCAGCCCGCCGTCGCTATGACGCAGCGTGCGCAGGGTGGGAGCGATCCGTTCGATGGCGGCGACATGAGCATGCGGCACCATGCGGCCGGCCTCATGCAGGGCCGCGGCGGCCCAAGTCAGAAGGGTAAACACCTCCAGAAGCTCTTCCGGATTGCGGGTCGGCAATCCGCCCTGCCCGTCGATTTGAGTCTCACATTCAGCCGCCAGCGCCCTGACAGCCGGGTCTGCCAGCTCCTCGCGCCCCTGCAAGGAAAGGCCCGCATAGATCAGGCCGCACAGGGCCTCAAACCGCGGCAGGCCCGGCGCTGCGCCTCGCCAGCGATGCGCAAGATACCAGGTCTGCCTCGCCAAGGAGCCATAGAAGGCCTCGGTTTGGTCCTTGTCCTTGCCACTCAGCAGGAACAGCGCGTGGTTGATCCAGCGGATCACCCGCCGCCCGGTCAGATCGGGCAGCCAGGCCAGGCCGCCGCCCCGCCCGTGCTGCGCGATCCAGCCCCAGACCCATTTCTGCGCCTTGGCACGTGCCTTGAAATCACCAACTGCAGCCAGATCGTCGAGCCAAGCAAACCCGTGCCGCTCCGCATCAAAAGCAGCGTCCGGCGCAGCAACCTCCCACAGGCCGGTATCAGGCGATTCGACCAGATAGCCGGCAAACAGAAGGTTGCCTGCCACCAGTTGCCGTCCGCGGGCGAAACTGCCGATGGTGCGCGGTTCAGGCTGCGAGACAAAGCCGGTCGCGGCAGGCTGGCTGCGGGCCCGCCAGGCGTAATACCGGTTCAGCAGCCGGGTGCCGCGGCCTGCCATTCTGTCGTAAGTGGACATGCTCTTTTTGCCTCACGCCGGGTTTGCCAGGGCGTTTTGGCGGGAGCATAGCGCGGGGTGCAGCTCAAGTCACCGGCGAATGCCCCGCACGCCCAGCGGTCAAGCGGTTTTGCGCAAAAGGGCCATGTAGAAGCCGTCCATGCCGCCGCGCTCTGGCCAGTAATCCGGGCGCAGGCGCAGGCCGCCCTCTTCGGTGATCCAGTCTGCCTCCACGCCGGGCACTTTCAGCGCATCGCGGTCTGCCGCCATGTCCGGGAACATGTCCAGCGCTTCCTCAACCTGACATTCGCCCTCGTCCGGCAGCAAGGAGCAGGTGCAGTACATCAGCCGCCCGCCGGGTTTCACCAAGGTCCAGGCGTGCGCCAGCATCTGCGCCTGCAGCTCAATCAGCGCACCGAACTCGCTGCCGTCCTTGGCCTGCGGCAAGTCAGGGTGGCGCCGGATGGTGCCAGTGGCGGAACAGGGTGCGTCCAGCAAAACCGCGTCATACTGGCCGTTCTGCTCCAGCGCGTCGCCGACCACCAAGCCGGCCACCAGCCCGGTGCGCTCCAGGTTCTCCCTCAACCGCGCCACGCGGCTCTCCGAGACATCCACTGCCGTCACGCTGGCCCCGGCAGCGGCCATCTGCATGGTCTTGCCGCCAGGTGCCGCACACAGATCCAGGGCCTGCTCCCCCGGCTGCGCATTCAGGATGAGCGCGGGCAGCGCGGCAGCGGCATCCTGCACCCACCAGTCGCCAGCCTGGTAGCCCGGCAGCGCCGACACCTGCCCCGCGCCGGAGATCCGCAGCGAACCGGTGGGCAGCGGCACCCCGCCGAGCGCCTGCAAGTCCACGCCCGGCTTGCCGGTGATATCCAGCGGCGCGCCGGCATAATGCGCGGCCTCCATGCCCAGAACCGCCTCGGCGCCCCAGGCCTGGACCAGCGGTTTGCGCAGCCAGTTCGGCAGGCGCGGAATACGCAGTTTGGCCCATTCCGCCGGCCCCTCCTCCGCCACCTTGCGCAGCACCGCGTTGACCAGCCCCTTCAACTGCCCGTGGTGGCGGTGTTTTGAGACAATCGCCACCATCGCATTGACCACCCCATGCGCAGCGCCGCCCGAGCACAGCTCCACCGTGCCCAGCCGCAGCGCGTTCATGACCATCAGCGGCGGTGCCTTCTTCAGGTGCTTCTTCAGGATCCGGTCGGCACGCTCCAGGCTGCGCAGGGTTTCCACGGCCAGCCGCTGCGCCCGCGCGCGGTCTTCCGGTGCCAGCTTCTCCAGCGCCCCGGCAGCATAGCACTCCGCAAGGAGCCGCCCCTCTCCCAGCACCTGATCCAGCAGGTAGACCGCAGTGCGGCGGGCATGATCGGCATCGGACATCTGGCAACTCCTTGGGGCACGGCTTGTCCGCGCGGGACAGGGGCGTATATCATGGGCGCAGCATAAAGGAACCCGCGATGAGCGAAGAGACCGCACCCGAGAAAAAAGACCTGCCGCCTGCTGCCGTGCGCGCCCTGGCCGAGGCAGAGGAACGCCGCAAGGCTGCTGAAGCGCAGGAGCCGCGCCCCAAGGAGCTGGGCGGCCGCGACGGCCCCGACCCGGCGCGCTATGGCGATTGGGAGAAAAAGGGCATCGCCATCGACTTTTAAGGTGCGCCGCGGGGGCCAGCCCCCGCACCCCCGGAGTATTTCCGGAAAGATGAAATGAATTGCCGTTCTTTCATCTTTCTTCAAATACTCATACCCCGCTGCCCGCCAGGCAGCTCTGCCACCGGGAGGGGAGGCGGCGGCCCGTCAGGGCCGCCTGTCAGACTTCATAGTCCCAGCACGTCCACCATATCGTACTGCCCCGGCCCCTTGTCCTGGCCCCACAGCGCAGCCTTCAGCGCGCCGCGGGCAAAGATCGCGCGGTCGGTCGCCAGGTGGCGCAGCACGATCCGCTCACCCGCCGCTGCAAACAGCACGTCATGCTCGCCCACGATGTCGCCGCCGCGGATGGCGGTGAAACCGATGTCGCCGCGCTTGCGGGCGCCGGTGATACCGTCGCGGCCGGAATCACGCACATCCGCCAGCTTGACGCCGCGGCCCTCAGCGGCAGCTTCCCCCAGCATCAGCGCGGTGCCGGAGGGCGCATCCACCTTGTGGTGGTGATGCGCCTCGATCACCTCAATGTCGAAATCCTCGTCCAGCGCGGCGGCAACTTTTTTGGTCAGCTGCACCAGCAGGTTCACCCCTAGGCTCATGTTACCCGCGCGGATGATCACCGCGTGGCGCGACGCCGGTTCCAGCTGGGCAATCTGCTCATCCGTCATCCCGGTGGTGCCGATCACATGCACCGCGCGGGCCTGCGCCGCCAGCTTGGAAAAGGCCAGCGTCGCCTCCGGCGCGGTGAAGTCGATCACCGCCTGCGCCTTGGAAAACGCCTCCAGCGCGTCTGCAGTCACCGTAACACCGGCTGGCGCGCCGCCCATCATTTCGCCCACGTCGCGGCCGACCCAGGCGTGGCCTTCGCGTTCAACGGCTGCAACAAGCGTGGCCTTATCGCTCTCCAGCACGGTCCTGATCAGCATCTGCCCCATGCGGCCCGATGCGCCGGTAATCACGATCCCAGGTTTGTGAGTCATTGGCCAATTCCCTTGTTCATGCCGGATTTGTCCTACAGTGCCGGGCAGCGCTTGGCAAAGCCCGCAATCCGGCATAGATCGGAATCATGGCAAAGAACAAATTCCACGATGGCCCCGGCCCGTCCCAGCGCCAGCTTCGCGTCGGCGAACTGATCCGCCGCACCCTGTCTGAGGTGCTGGCGCGCGGCGACGTGCATGACCCGGACCTGAACCGCATGTCGATCACCGTGGGCGAGGTGCGCACCTCCCCCGATTTGAAAATCGCCACCGCCTTTGTGCTGCCCCTGGGCGGCAAGGGGCAGGAGGATGTGCTGAAGCTTCTGGCCCGCAACAAGAGCGAGCTGCGCCGCATGGTCGGCAAGAAGCTGGGGCTGAAATTCACACCTGATCTGCGCTTCCGTCTGGATGAAACCTTCGACCAGATGGATGATACCCGCCGGATGCTGAGCCAGGACGCGGTGCGCCGCGACGTGGAAGAGTGATCCGCAGGGCTGCCTTGCTGCTGGCCGCGCTCTGGACCGCCCCGGCGGCTGGTGCGGTTGACTGCAGCGATGTGGCCTATGAGGGCAACCGGTACTCGATCTGCGAAGTTGACGCCGCGCAGGAACAGCTGAGGCTGTTCCTGAAGGATGGCGAGGGCCAGGTCTACGGGCATTTCTCCACCCTGGAGGAAGCGCTGGCAAAGGACGGCAAGACGTTGGCCTTTGCGACCAATGCCGGCATGTATCACACAGACCGCTCCCCCGTCGGGCTGTACGTCGATGAGGACGGCGAAGAGATGCGGCTGGTGACCAACGCCGGTCCCGGCAACTTCGGCCTGCTGCCGAATGGCGTGCTGTGCATCCGGGGCAGCCGGGCGGATGTGTTTGAAACCCTTGCGTTCGAGAAAGCCGCCCCCGGCTGCACCTATGCCACCCAGTCCGGACCAATGCTGGTGATCGATGGCGACCTGCACCCGCGCTTCCTGCCCGATTCGGACAGCTATTACATCCGCAACGGTGTTGGCACTTCGGCGGATGGCAAGCGCGCGGTCTTTGCAATCTCGCGCAATGCGGTGACCTTCCATGAGTTCGGCAGCCTGTTCCGCGAATATCTGAAGTTGCCGAATGCGCTCTACTTCGACGGCAACATCTCGCGCTTGCACGCACCGCAGCTGGGCCGAAGCGACGCGGGCTTTATGATGGGGCCGGTTGCCGCCGTGGTCGAGGACGCCGGACCGAGCGAGTAGCCGCCCGCTCAGCCAGCGCGTTTGCGCATCTGCCGCACCATCGGCACAGTGTAAATCACCAGCGCCGCCCAGATCATCGGGAAGGCGATCATCCTGGCTTGGCCGAATTCCTCGCCGAACAGCAGCACCGCGGCCAGCATGATCATCGTCGGTGCGATATACTGCAGGATACCCATCGTCGACAGCCGCACCAGCTTGGCACCGTTTGCATAGACGATCAGCGGCACCGCCGTGACCACACCGCAGCCAAGCAGCAGTGAAGTATCGCTCAGCGAGCCGCCAAAGCTGCTGCTGCCGGTGGCGGTCAGATAGGCGAAATAGCCCAAGGCAGGCGCCAGCAGAATCAGCACCTCCAGCAGGAACCCCTGGTTGGGTCCGATCGGCAGCGACTTCTTGAAGAACGCGTAAAAGCCCCAAGTCAGCGTCAGGCCGACCGCTACCCAAGGCACCCGGCCCGCTTCCAGTGTCAGCACCACCACCGCCGCGGCAGCGAGCGCAACGGCCGCCATCTGCGCCTTGCCGAGCGGCTCGCGCAGCAGGATGGCGCCAAGCGCAATGCTGAACAGCGGGTTTATGTAATAGCCAAGCGCGGCATCCAGTGCCCGGCCGCCCGCAATCGACCAGACATAAATCCCCCAGTTCAACGAAATCAGCGCTGCGGTGATGCAGGCCATGCCCAGCATCCGGGGATTCTTGAGTGCGGCCTGCAGGTCCTTGGTGCGGCGCAGGACGATCAGCAGCGCGCCCGCCACCGGCACCGACCAGATGACCCGGTGCGCGACAACCTCTGCCGCGGGAATATGGGACAGCGCCTTCATGTACAGCGGCAGGAACCCCCACAGCAGATAGGCGGTGACGGCAAAGGCCAGCCCACGGGGCGTATCCAGGGTCTCGGTGAATTGAGTTGTCATGCGGCGCTCCTGTTCAGGGCGCACTTATCGCTGATTTTCAGCCGGAGGAAACTTTGTTTTCCGTGATACCGGGTATTCAGCCCCGTTATGGGCTGCCTCCCTGCGGCGCAAGAAAAAACGGCTCCGGAAACCGGAGCCGCAAGTCAATCATTTGGGGTGCGGGTGCGCGTCAGGCTTCCAGCGACCGGCGCAGCATCTCCACGTCTTCGGCGATCTGGCCGTCGGTCAGCTTCAGCTCCTCAATGCGCTTGACGCCGTGCATCACGGTGGTGTGGTCGCGCCCGCCAAAGCGGCGGCCGATCTCGGGCAGAGAGCGGCTGGTCAGCTGCTTGCAGAGATACATCGCCACCTGGCGCGGGCGCGCGTAGGAACGCAGGCGCTTGGGGCCGATGATGTCTGACATCCGGATGTTGTAATACTCGGAGACCTTGCGCTGGATCTCCTCGACGGTGATCTTGCGCTCGGACGCGCGCAGCACGTCTGCCAGGCAGTCCTGGGTCAGATCCATGTCGATCTCGCGGCCGACCAGGGACGCGAAGGCGAACAGCCGGGTCAGGGCGCCTTCGAGCACGCGCACGTTGGTCGAAATCCGGTGTGCGAGGAACTCCAGCACACCATCGGCGATGCGCAGGTCCGGATAGGTCTCGCGCTGCTGCTGCACCTTGGTCTGCAGGATGCCAAGACGCAATTCGTAGTCGGTCGGATGCAGGTCCACCACCAGGCCGCACTGCAGACGGGATTTCACCCGGTCTTCCAGATCCTTGATCTCCCCTGGGGCGCGGTCGGCAGAGATGATGATCTGCTTGTTCTGGTCCACCAGCGCGTTGAAGGTGTGGAAGAACTCCTCCTGGGTGGAGTCCTTTCCGGCGATGAACTGGACGTCATCCACCATCAGCACGTCGACCGAGCGGAAAAGGTGCTTGAAGTCCATCATCTTGCGTTCGCGCAGGGCCTGCACGAAGCGGTACATGAACTGTTCCGCGGACAGATACAGCACGTTCAGATGCGGGTTCTTTTCTTTCAGTTCCCAAGCGATGGCGTGCATCAGGTGGGTTTTGCCCAGACCCACGCCGCCATACAGAACCAGCGGGTTGAAGGTGACCGGGCCGCCCTCGCCGACGCGGCGCGCAGCGGCATGGGCCAGTTCGTTCGGCTTGCCGACCACAAAGCTGTCGAAGGTGAACCGCGGATCCAGCGGCGCGGCCTGCAGCGCCTCCAGCGTGTCCCTTCCTGCCGCCGCCGCCGGTGCGGTCATGACCGCCAGATCATCCTGCGCGCCGCCAAAAGACCCCGCTGCAACGGCCGGTTCCGCCGGGCGCGCCGGGCTGTTTGCCGCAACCCGGAACGCCAGCCGCTGCACCGGCTCGCCGGACATGGTCAGCTCATGCAGGATAAGATCTGCAAAGTTCTGGCTGACGTAATTTCCCATGAAATTCGTCGGCACTTTGAAGACGGCTACCCCACCGTCGACGGTATCGAATTCCAGAGGTTCGATCCAAGTGGTGAAGTTGTTCTGGCCAACCGTCTTCAACAGCCGGTTCCTGAGCTGTCCCCATTTTTCTTCTGTCATGCTGCGCCTCACGCGTCCCCAAAAAGCAGCGGCCCCTTGGCCGGGCCAAATCCATCGTACCCCCAACCACCCGGGGGGCGTTCACGCACAGGGTTTCTGTGTACGGACCATTGCTGGCCGCATCGCCCGAAGGCTGAACGTTCGTCTGGCAACGGCAAACCCCGCCGCATAAAGCGGGCTATCTGCCGTCACGAACAGTATCGCACACAATTGAGACAAGGCTGCTGACCTTAACGATACAGCAGTAGCTCCCGGACAGAGTCAGGCACGTGCGTGCCGTCTGTTCCGGGCAACCTGGCAACCTTGATGCCCGTCAAGATTGCCGCAAGCAGCCTGTCCCCCCAGCGAGTGAATCGCTGACACAGTGGTAGCAATTTGAGGGGGTCAGCAGCAACGAAACTATGATGTTGACTCTGCCTTTGCCCGCAAAGAATCTCCCGCATCCGCGGCAATCAGCCAAGGCTTTGCCCAAAAAACAAGGCGCTGCAATTTGCAGCGCCCTGACAACTTTTCAACAGCTCGTGAGCCTGCTCAGCAGAGCGAATCTCAGCCCAGTGCCTTCACGCGTGCGGACAGGCGCGAGATTTTCCGGGAAACGGTGTTTTTGTGGTACACACCTTTGGTGACGCCGCGCATCAGTTCGGGCTGAGCTGCGCGCAGAGCGGCGGTTGCAGCTTCTTTGTCGCCGGAAGCGATGGCTTCTTCAACTTTACGCAGGAAGGTGCGGATGCGCGAACGACGGGCTTTGTTGACGGCAAAGCGCTTCTCGTTCTGACGTGCGCGCTTCTTGGCCTGGGGCGAATTTGCCATGATGTCTGACCTTATCTTCGGGTTCTGTTTCTATCGGACGCAATGCCAGCCAAACCCGGGTCGGACCACCGGTGTGATTCTAGCCTGAGCGGGCTGCACGCGCATGTATGAGGGCGGCGTTTATCCAACTCTGTGCAGAATTGCAAGGGCACCGGCCCGGAAGGCAAAACGGCGGGCCATCCAGCCCGCCGCTCTTAGGGGTATTCCGGCGCTTACTTGTCGCGGAACTGCGCTTCGCGCTTTTCCAGGAAGGCCGCCATGCCTTCCTTCTGGTCTTCTGTCGCGAACATCGAGTGGAACACCCGGCGCTCGAACAACAGGCCTTCGCTCAGCGGCAGCTCGTAAGAGCGGTTCACCGCTTCCTTGACGGCCATCGCGGTCAGCAGAGATTTCTCCGCGATCTTCTGCGCCGCGGCAGTCGCTTCCTCGATCAGCTTCTTGGCCGGCACCACGCGCGACACCAGGCCCGCGCGTTCGGCTTCCTCGGCGTTCATGAAGCGGCCGGTCAGGTTCATGTCCATCGACTTGGACTTGCCTACGAACCGGGTCAGGCGCTGGGTGCCGCCGATGCCTGCCACAACACCCAGGTTGATCTCCGGCTGGCCGAATTTGGCGGTTTCCGCGGCGATGATGAAATCGCACAGCATCGCCAGCTCGCAACCGCCGCCCAGCGCATACCCCGCCACCGCCGCGATGATCGGCTTGCGGATGGCCGAAATGCGGTCGTTGGCATCGGCAAACAGGTTGGTGGAAAACACCTCGGTAAAGCTCATCTCCGACATCTCCTTGATGTCGGCACCGGCGGCAAAGGCCTTTTCCGAGCCGGTCAGCACGATGCAGCGCACCTTGTCGCTGGCATCGGCCTCTTCCAGAGCATCGCAAAGCTCGCCAATGAGCTCCCTGTTGAGCGCGTTCATCGCCTCCGGGCGGTTCAGTTTAATGAGGCAAACGTGGTCCTGCACATCGACGTTGATCGTCTCGTAGGCCATGATTTCTCTTTCGGTTGTTCCGTTCAGATCCGAGTCCTTACCAAAAGGGTCCCTCTGATCAAGCTATCTTTGGCACTTTACACAGTAGAAGGTGGAGCGTCCCGATTGGGTGATTCTGGCAATTGACCCTGCGCAACCTTCCCGCCGGCAGGGTTCGCCCTCGCGCCCGTAGGCATCAAAACTGTGCTGAAAATATCCAAGCTCGCCAGAGGCTTGCCGAAAATCCTTGAGCGAAGAACCACCTGCTCTAATGGCGTCCTCCAGCACTTGCCGGATGATTGGCACCAGCGCCGCCACCCGATGCGCGGCAATCTGCCCGGCCTTGCGGCGTGGCGAAATTCCCGCACGGAAGAGCGCTTCGCAGACATAGATGTTACCAAGGCCCGCGATGATTCCCTGATCCAGTAATGCCGATTTGACCGGCGTGTTGCGCCCTTTGAAAGCGGCGATCAGGTGATCCTCGTGGAAGTCATTGCCCAAGGGTTCCGGCCCCAGCACCGACAGCAGCTTGTGAGAATCCGCAGCCGCAGTCTCCAGCAGATCCATCGCTCCGAACCGGCGCGGATCGTTGAAGGTGATACGGGCGCCATTGTCCATGTCCAGCACCACATGGTCATGTTTCTCTGCCTGCGGATGCTCATGCACGAACCGCCCCAGCGGATCCCCGGAGACCGTCATCCGCCCCGACATGCCCAGGTGGATCAGCAGAGTTTCGTCCGTATCCAGATCTGCCAGAATGTATTTCGACCGCCGCCTGAGGGCATTGACCCGCGCGCCCGTAAGCCGCTGTGCCATCGCTGGCGGAAACGGCCAGCGCAGATCCGGGCGGTTCACGGCAGCCTTCACAATGACCGCGCCCTCCATCGCAGGCGCCAAACCGCGTTTCACTGTCTCGACCTCGGGCAATTCTGGCATTACACCCCTCCTGAACCAACGGGCCGCATTGTGCCTGCCCCACAGCGCCTTATAACAAGGGCCAAACTCAGCAAACGGCAAGTGGCATGAGCAACACCAGCGACAACACCACCCATTTCGGGTTCGAAACCGTCCGCGAGGAGGAAAAGGCCGGCCGTGTGCAGGGGGTCTTCAACTCGGTCGCCTCGAAATACGACATCATGAACGATGTGATGAGCGTCGGCATCCACCGGGTCTGGAAGGACGCGATGATGGACTGGCTGGCGCCGCGCCCGGGCCAGCGGCTCTTGGATGTCGCCGGCGGCACCGGCGACATTTCGTTCCGCTTCCTGAAACGCGCGGGCCACGGCCATTCCACCGTGCTCGACCTCACCCGCCCGATGCTGGAGGAGGGCCGCAAGCGCGCCGAGGCTGAGCAGATGGCCGGCAGCCTCGACTGGGTCACAGGCGATGCGATGAAGCTGCCGTTCAAGGACAATACCTTCGACGTCTACACCATCTCCTTTGGAATCCGGAATGTGACGCGGCCGCAGGAGGCGCTGAACGAGGCCTACCGGGTGCTGCGTCCCGGCGGGCGCCTGATGGTGCTGGAGTTTTCGCAGCTGCCGAACGACGGGCTGCAAAAGCTTTATGATCTCTACTCCTTCAACGTGATCCCGCGGATGGGGCAGATGATTGCAGGCGATTACGACAGCTACCAGTATCTGGTGGAGTCGATCCGCAACTTCCCGGATCAGGAGACCTTCCTCGGCATGGTGAAACAGGCGGGCTTTGAGAACGCGAAATACCGCAACCTGTCGATGGGCATCGCCTGCCTGCATTCCGGCTGGAAGATCTGACTCATGCGCGGCCCTCATAATATCCTGCGCCTGATCCGGACAGGCGCCACTTTCGAGCGCACCGGCGCCATGCATTCGGTGCTGGAGGCGTTTGAAGCGCCCAAACCCCTGCGCATCCTGGCACGCACCCTGGGCTGGCCGTTCAAGTGGCTGGGCTATAAAGGCGATCCTGCGATGCCGCCGGAAACCCGGGCGCTGAACGCGTTGGGGCCTGCATACATCAAGTTCGGACAGGTGCTTTCGACCCGACCCGACGTGGTGGGCAAGGATCTGGCCAACCAGCTGCGCGTGCTGCAGGACAAGCTGCCGCCGTTCTCGCGCGCCCAGGCACTGGCCGAGGTGGAAAAGGAACTGGGCCGCCCGGCCTCGGAGATCTTCTCCGATTTCAGTGATCCGGTCGCCGCCGCCTCCATCGCGCAGGTGCACCGGGCGACGCTGGCCGAAACCGGCGAGGATGTCGCCGTCAAGGTACTGCGCCCCGGGATCGAGCGCGCCTTCAACCGCGATGTAGACGCCTTCTACTTCGCAGCCCGCATCGTGGACCTGTTCGCCCCAAGCGCCCGCCGCCTGAAGCCGATGGACGTGATTGAGCATTTCGACGGCGTGGTTCAGGGTGAACTAGACCTGCGGCTGGAAAGCGCCGCCGCCTCGGAGTTTGCTGCCAACACCGCCAAGGACGAGGGCTTTCAGCTGCCGGAAATCCGCTGGGCTTATTCCGCCCGCCGGGTGATGACCATGGGCTGGGCCGACGGCATCCCGCTGGGCGATAATGACGCGCTGGACGCGGCAGGCCACGACCGCAGGCTGCTGGCCAACCGGGTGCTGTCGCTGTTCCTGCGCCACGCGCTGCGGGACGGCTATTTCCATGCCGACATGCATCAAGGCAATCTCAAGGTCGCCGCCAACGGTGATATCATCGCCTATGACTTCGGCATCATGGGCCATATCGACGAATACACCCGCCGGGTTTATGCAGAAATCCTCTACGGCTTCATCAAACGCGACTACAAACGTGTGGCCGAGGTGCATTTCGAGGCAGGCTATGTGCCCGCCAACCGTGACGTGGATGAATTCGCCCGTGCCCTGCGCGCGGTGGGCGAGCCGATATTCGGCATGGACGCTTCGCAGATTTCGATGGGCCGTCTGCTGAACTACCTGTTCGAAGTCACCGAACGCTTCGGCATGGAAACCCGCACAGAGCTGATCCTGCTGCAGCGCACAATGGTGGTGGTCGAGGGCGTTGCCCGCTCGCTGGATCCGCATATCAACATCTGGGAAGCGGCCCGGCCGGTGGTCGAGGACTACATCAAGAAATCCATCGGCCCCCGCGCCGTCGCCTCCGACCTGCTGGAGACCGCAAAGGTGATGGCCCGCTTCGGCCCGCGCCTGCCTGCGCTGGTGGAGCAGGCGCTGATTGCCCAGGCGGCGCAGAACGGTGCCCAGAACCGCAGCACCGGCAACTGGATTGCCCCAGCCGCTCTGGGCGCTGCCGGCGGCGCCGCCTTCTTTGCGGCCGTCGCCCTGCTGATCTGAGATCCGCCACCAGCAGCGGCAGCGGCAGTGCCCTTCTTTCTGTTCGGGAATACCCTGGGGGGGAATAGGCCGCAGGCCCACGGGGGCAGCCCCGTCTCCCCCGGGCGGCTGATTCTGCCGGGATACAACGGGCGGGCCGCTCGGCCCGACCCGCTCCCATGTGCGGTTTTTCGCATACAGCGCAGCCTGAATACAGCCGAACAACGCGTTCTACTACAGGTTGATTTTCATTCATTTCCAGAGTGTTGACTACAGCCCAAACGGGCAGCATGATGGCCGCAGGCTCGGACTGGCCGCTTCTTCCGATATCGCGGTATTGCCGGGGGAAGTCTGGATCAGATCGTTCCTGAAGGAGATACTTGCGGCCAAATGCCAGATTATGGGTTTGCCCGCACCAACAACGGAACCGGGTCATGAGGCATCCGCGGAAAGCCCTGCATTTCAAAAGTGAAAGTTTGATGCCTTGCCTGATGCGGGAACATCTTCGGGAGTTTGATTCCGGCGTTGTCCTCGCCGGAGGCAGGCGCCAGGGCACCGGGGCCCCCGCAAGCGCGCATAACCCGTTCTGCAAAATGGCGCTCGGGTCTGTCAGGGGCTTCCATGGTAGCGCGATTGTCATAAAGCCAGTCTTTAACGGGCTTGCCTTCAATCCGGCAAATAACGGCCAGTCACTTAATTTTATTGATGAATTCCGCAGTGCAGCCCAACCCACTCAAATTCCCCGCGCGGGTCCGTGTGCGGCAGAAAACAGCTATAAGACGTTTGGAGAAACATTTACGGATGGAAGACCTCAACCAGGCTAGCAGTGCCGGAAAATCAGAATCTCAGCCCGAGAAGTCCGACGCGCGGGAGAAGGCCCGCAGCCAGGGGTTTCGGGTTGCAGGCATCGCGGCTTCTGCCGGAGGTCTGGAAGCGGTTTCCCTCCTAGTGCGAAACCTTCCCCGCTCCGCCAATGCGATCTATGTGATCGCCCAGCACATGTCGCCGACCCATAAAAGCGTGCTGACGTCGCTAATCGCGCAGGAAACCTCGCTGCCAGTTGTGGAACTGGGCCGTGTCACCGAACCCGAGGCCGGTACGATCTATGTCACACCGCCCGACACCGATGTGGTGTACGAAGGCGGTCAACTACGATTGCGTACCCCCGCGGGCCACCCGGCAACGCCGAAGCCGTCGGCCGACCGGCTGTTCAAAAGCCTCGCCGAAGAATGCGGCGAAAACTGCATCGGCATCGTGCTGTCGGGAACCGGGAGCGATGGCAGCTACGGTGTGCAGTCGATCCGCGAGGCCGGCGGCATCACCCTTGCCCAGGATCCCGGCACGGCGAAATATGACGGCATGCCAACCTCAGCGATTGAAACCGGCTGCATCGACCTGACGCTGACACCGGAACAAATTGGCGAGCACTTCGAGAAAATCCTGGCCAAGCCGCGCGACCTGGAACTGCTGCGCCCGGTCGCGGGTGAACCCAGCAAGCTGACCGAGCTGTTTGGCATCCTGCTGGCCCGCACCCAGGTCGATTTTGCCAACTACAAGGAGAACACCCTGAACCGCCGCATTGCCCGGCGGATGTCGGCATTGGGAATCGACGACTACGAGAAATACGTCGACTACTGCCGGTCCAGCGTTGACGAAGTGGACGCGCTTCACCGCGACCTGCTTATTTCCGTCACCCGTTTTTTCCGCGACCCGGAACAATTCCGCAAGCTCCACGAGCAGCTGGAAAGGCAGCTGGCAGAACGCGGGCCTGGGCCGGTCCGGGTTTGGGTGGTCGGCTGCGCCACCGGCGAAGAGGCTTATTCCATTGCAATCCTGATCGCAGAGATCCTTGGCGGCATTCACGCCCTGACAAAAAGCAACGTGCAGATCTTTGCCACCGACATTGACCAGAACGCCATCGAAGTAGCGCGAAAAGGAATCTACCCGGTTTCCGCGGCGCAGGACATTCCGCTCAATTACCTGTCAGACTATTTCGTGGTCGGCGAAAGCGACATCACGGTCCGTCAGGAATTGCGCAATGTCACGCTGTTTTCTCGGCACAATGTTTTTCAGGACCCGCCCTTTATCAACGTCAACCTCGTCACAATCCGCAACGTGCTGATATACTTCAACCTTGCCTTGCAGGAGCGGGTCCTGACCAGGCTGCACTATTCCATGGCGACGGGCGGCCTGCTGTTTCTCGGCACTTCGGAGACCGTCGGCGAAATGGGTATCTACTTCGAGGCCCGCCAGGGATCCGACAAAATCTTCGGCAAGCGGCGCGGGATTTCCGGGGAATTGTCCGTCTCCTCCAGAACGCAGGGCAATGGCTATCTGCGGTCCCTCAACCTACGCAAATCTGCCGAAAGGGCGGCAGCTGAACAGGCTGCGCAGGCAGACCTGTCACTGGCCCGTGCCGTTGCCCCCAACGGCATTATCTGCACCCGCAACGGCGATATTATCGAAGTGCTGGGCGACATCAGTGTCTACAGCGAAATCCGGGCCGGCATGTCGACCTCGCTCAACGTAAAAATGCTGATCGAACCGCTGCGCACTGAGGCCTCCAGCCTGATCGCTGTCGCGCTCCGCAACGAGCAACGCCGCGACGGCCGCTGGCACAACGTCTCCCTGCCCACCGGCAACCGCGCCCAGCTGCAGGCCTTTCCGTTCCACAGCCGTAACGGCGGCGAGGTGCATTGCCTGCTGGCGATCAACACCAAATTCGACGAGCAGAAGGAATACAGCTTCGAAGAAATTTCCGACCGCGACCAGCGCGAATATGTTCAGCGGATGGAGATGGAAATCCGCTCGACTCAAGAGGCGCTGCAGCAGACCATCGAGGAACTGCAGACCGCCAACGAAGAACTGCAATCCGCGAATGAAGAACTGCAGTCCACCAATGAGGAGTTCCAGGCCACCAATGAGGAGCTGGAAACCTCCAACGAGGAGCTGCAGTCCACAAACGAGGAATTGCTGACCGTCAACGAGGAGCTGCAGATCACCTCGGCAGAGCGCCAGGCGCTGTCCTCCGAGCTAGAGGCCATGCTGGACTCCTCTTGACCTGCCCCCCGCTGGTC
>NZ_DGNN01000030.1:0-50573 GCF_002388965.1 Leisingera sp. UBA4491
CGCGCGAAACATTCGGACAGCATCTATGACCCTTTAAAGCTTTGTTTACATTCACGGATTGCGCCCCTGTAACGCCAGATCAGAGGCCAGGGGCATTTTGCCCGCCCTACAGAGGACAAGCGCGTCCGCCCGCCTCCTCCCGCGCGGCGCACAGCAGGGGTTTCCGCCGCGCCTGCCATGCGTTAGACGGGCCTCTGACGCAAAACCTGGATGGATGGCATGGCACGCATTCTGATCACTTCGGCGATCCCTTACATCAACGGGATCAAGCATCTGGGCAACCTGGTGGGCTCGCAGCTGCCTGCCGACCTGTATGCCCGGTTCCAGCGCGGACGCGGCAATGAGGTGATGTTCCTCTGCGCCACCGACGAGCACGGCACCCCGGCGGAACTGGCCGCCGCCAAGGCGGACAAGCCGGTCGCGGAATACTGCGCCGAGATGCATGCCGTCCAGGCGGAGATCGCCAAGGGGTTCGCCCTGTCGTTTGACCACTTCGGCCGCTCCTCCAGCCCGCAGAACCACGCGCTGACCCAGCATTTCGCAGGCAAGCTGGCCGAAGCAGGCCTGATCCGCGAAGTCACCGAAAAGCAGGTCTATTCCAACGCCGACGGCCGTTTCCTGCCCGACCGCTATATCGAGGGCACCTGCCCCAACTGCGGCTATGAGCGCGCCCGCGGCGACCAGTGCGAGGAATGCACCAAGCAGCTGGACCCCACCGACCTGATCAACCCGCGCTCTGCCGTGTCCGGCTCCACCGACCTGGAAGTGCGCGAGACCAAGCACCTGTATCTGTGCCAGTCGCAGCTGAAGGATCAGCTGGACGCCTGGATCGACTCCAAGAAGGACTGGCCGGTCCTGACCACCTCGATTGCCAAGAAATGGCTGCATGACGGCGACGGCCTGCAGGACCGCGGCATCACCCGCGATCTGGACTGGGGCGTGCCGGTCAAGAAAGGCGACGAAGACTGGCCCGGCATGGAGGGCAAAGTCTTTTACGTCTGGTTCGACGCGCCGATCGAATACATCGCCTGCGCCAAGGAATGGGCCGATGCCAACGGCAAGCCGGATTCCGACTGGCAGCGCTGGTGGCGCACCGACAAGGGCGCGGAGGATGTGAAATACGTCCAGTTCATGGGCAAGGACAACGTCCCCTTCCACACCCTGTCCTTCCCGGCCACCATCCTCGGCTCGGGCGAGCCGTGGAAGCTGGTCGACCACCTGAAATCCTTCAACTACCTGAACTATGACGGCGGCCAGTTCTCCACCTCGCAGGGGCGCGGCGTGTTCATGGACCAGGCGCTGGAAATCCTGCCCGCCGACTACTGGCGCTGGTGGCTGCTGTCCCACGCGCCGGAAAGCTCTGACTCCGAATTCACCTGGGAGAATTTCCAGCAGTCGGTGAACAAGGACCTGGCCGACGTGCTGGGCAACTTCGTCAGCCGCATCACCAAGTTCTGCCGCTCCAAGTTTGGCGAGGAGGTACCCGCCGGCGGCGACTACGGGCCGCAGGAACAGGCGCTGATCGAGGAGCTCAGCACCCGCATCCGCGCCTATGAGGGCCATATGGAGGCGATGGAGGTCCGCAAATCCTCGCAGGAGCTGCGGGCGATCTGGGTTGCCGGCAATGAATACCTGCAGTCCGCCGCGCCCTGGTCGGTGTTCAAGGACGACCCCGAGCGTGCCGCTGCGCAGGTGCGCCTGGGCCTGAACCTGATCCGCCTTTACGCGGTGCTGTCGGCGCCCTTCATCCCGCACGCCACCGACACGCTGATGGCGGCGCTGAACTCGGACGACCGCAGCTGGCCCGAGGATGCGGCGGCGGCGCTCTCCGCCCTGCCCGCAGGCCACGGCTTCACCGTGCCGGACGTGCTGTTCGCCAAGATCACCGACGAACAGCGCGAAGACTGGCAGGCGCGCTTCTCCGGCACCCGCAGCTGAGGCTGCCCTTGATCGCAACCGCAAAGGCCGCTCTTCTGGAGCGGCCTTTTTCGTGTCAAAGCGTGATCCGGCCGCCTTCAGCGGGCAGCCTCAGCTGCCAGGCGGGGGCGGCTGCCGCATGGGCCGCGCGCAGCGCCTCCGGCCCCTCCTGGTACAGCGCATAGGTCGAGTGATGCACCGGCAGCACCGCCTTGGGCGCCAGCCGGGCGGCAAAATCCGCCGCCTGCCCGCAATTCATGGAAATCTGCCCCAGCGCGCCGCCGCCGCCCACCGCGCCGAGATGCGGAATGAACAGATCCAGCGGCGCCTGCCCGGCCAGCGCCGCAGCAACAGGCTCCGCATCAAACGTATCCCCCGCCCAGTAGATGCGCTGCCGCTGCCCGCCAGCCTCCACTTCGATCAGGTAGCCATTGCCCAAGCCCAGTATCGCGGCAATCCGCGGGTTCAGCGAATGCACCGCAGGCACCGCCGTGACCGTCACCAGGCCGTCCGGCGCTTCGAACCGCCGCGCCGCGCCGTGCGTGAGCGCCTGCGCGGCAAAGCCTTTCTCCGCCAGCGCCGCCGTATCGTGCTGTGGCGCCAGCAGCGGCACCTTCCGGTCCAGCCAGCCTTGCGCAGCCTGATCGAAATGGTCCTCATGCGCGTGACTCAGCAGCACCAGATCATACTGTTCCTGCGCGAGGCCGGGAAACGGCGTCAGGCGGGCATGGGGTTTGACATTCGGCCCCTTGGACAGATCGAACATCTCATTTGGATCGCCCATCACGAAGGCTTCCGCGCCCTCCCCCAGGCAGGGGTCGGTCAGGATCCGCAAGCCCGCAGCCTCGATTTCAAGCATCGCGCCGCCCAGCCAGCGCACATGCACCCCGGCACTGCCGCTGCGGGCCGCGGCCGGGCTTAGCCCCGCCGCCAGCCCGGCGCCGCAAAGCTGCATAAATTCTCGTCTTTTCATCAGCACCTCCATTGTGGTGGCGCCACCCTAACGGCTCGACTTCGGGCGGATTATCTGCATTATTTTGCCCATACTGAACGGATTTTTCGCGCAATGAGTACGCTTCAAACCATCGAGACCTTTGCCGAAGTGGCCAGCCAGCTCAGCTTTGCCAAGGCCGCGCGGCGGCTGGGGCTGCCGCCCTCCACGGTCACCAGCAGGGTGCGCGCGCTGGAGGACAGCCTGGGGGTCCGGCTGCTGGAGCGCACCACCCGCCGGGTGGCGCTGACGCCCGAAGGCAGCGTGTTCCTGGAACGCTGCCGCGCCGGACTGGCGGAGATCGAAGCCGCCCGCACGCTGGTATCCGCCACCGGCAGCGCGGAAGGAACGGTGCGCATGTCGGTGCCTTCAGCGTTTCCGAAGGCCCGGCTTGCCGGTCTCTGCCGCCGGTTTCTGGACCTGCATCCGCGGGTGTCTCTGGATGTGACGGTCAGCGACGAGCCTGCCGATTTCCTGCGTGATGCGGTGGATGTCGCCCTGCGCGGCAACCGCCCCGGCGGCAGCGGGGTGATTGCCCGACTGCTGTCGAGAACGCCGGTCGTTCTGGCCGCCCCGCCCGGCCGGGCCGGAGATCACAGCCTGCCCATCCTGGGACCGCTGGCCCGCCACCTGTCCAGCGCCCCGCAGCCGGGCCGGGTCTACTGCCATTCGCTGGAGCTGGCGCATGAACTGGTGCTGGCAGGCCTGGCCCGCGCCTGCCTGCCGGAGCCGCTCTGCACCGCCAGCGCCGCGCGCGGCGACCTGGAGCTGGGACCGCTGCCGGAGGGGGTGCCCGAGAGCCTTGCGCTTTACCTGGTGTACCAGGAGCGCCGCCACCTGCCGCAGCGTGTCCGCTTGCTCATGGACTTCCTGACCGGCGAGCTGGCGGCCTGAGCAGCCTTGCAACCGCAAGCCGCAACCCCGTTTAAGGTCTGCAAAAATTAATTCCTACTAAAAAACTCGGATTGACATACCTGAGCATTTAATTCAGGAATACAGGCATTCCAGCCAGCCTGACTCGGATCGGGCGAGCCCGAGTGACATATCATCAACCGAGATCGCCCCCATGCCGAACGGAGACAGCCGCCCCGGCGGCCCTCAAGTCAAAGAGCTGGAACCGGAGGACATGCGCCAATTGTGGCCGCAGGTCTTTGCGCCGTCCGGCGCTCTGTCCGGCTTTTGTCTGGAATGGCTTCTGGACAGGGCGGAATTCAGCAATGGGCGAAAGTCATGAATCAGATTGCCTCCAAGCCGGTGCCGACCACCGCAACCACCGAAGTCTTCCCCACCTACCACGCCGAGGACCTGACCCGCGGCGGTGTGCAGGCGCGGATCCTGCTGAACGGCCAGATCTACTCGCTGCGCATCACCCGCGCAGGCAAGCTGATCCTGACCAAGTGAGCGGACGGCAATGCGCACTGACCATTCCACTCCGCGCGGCGGCGTCACCGTCGGCACCCTGTCCGACCTGCCGCCGCTGGAAGCGGGCGCGGTGATCTATCTGCGCCACTGGTTTTCCGGCGCCGAGACCCGCGAGCAGATGCGCCGCGACTTTGAGGTGAGCTTCGGCCCGGAAATGGCCGAAGCCGCGTTTGAGGCCTTCGGCTCTCTCTGCAATTTCTGCGCGGCCCATGGCCGCCGCCCGCTGGTGCGCCACGGCATGAGCTGCAAATGCCTGGGCGCGGATGAAAACTGCTTTGCCAACCTGCTGGCCTCCGCCGCCGAGGGCCAGCAGGACGACGCGCATATCCTTGCCTCGCTGATTGTCACCCCGCGCAAGGCGCAGGAGCTGACCCGGCTCGCCTCTGACTGCGGCCTGCTGATGCAGCAGATCATGGGCGTTCAGCCGCCGCCGCAACCGGCACGCCCTGCCGCGGCCACCCTTCATTGAATTCACAAAACCCAAGGACGCATATCATGAAATCCCTGTTTCTCGCAGGCACGGCCCTGGCCGGTCTGACCTTTGGTGCCTCTGCCGCGCTGGCCGCTGAGAAATCCGCAGTGCTGGCCAACTATGCCAATATCGCCGAGGCGAAGTATCAGGACAGCCTCGCCACCGCGCAGTTCCTGAAGACCGCCGTCGACGCCTTGGTCGCCCACCCTTCCGCCGAAAACCTGCAAGCCGCCCGCGCCGCTTGGATCGCCGCTCGCGTTCCCTATCAGCAGTCCGAAGTGTTCCGCTTTGGCAATGCCATCGTCGACGACTGGGAAGGCAAAGTGAACGCCTGGCCGCTGGACGAAGGGCTGATCGACTATGTCGATGCCTCCTATGGCGGGCCGAGCGAGGGAAACACCCTGGCGGCGCTGAACGTGATCGCCAACCCCAGCTTTGAGCTGTCGGGCAAGGCGGTCGACGCCGCCAAGATCACCCCGGAGCTGCTGGAAAGCACCCTGCATGAGGCCGACGGGGTCGAGGCCAATGTCGCCACCGGCTACCACGCCATTGAATTTCTGCTTTGGGGCCAGGACCTGAACGGCACCGGGCATGGCGCGGGCGGCCGCCCCTGGACCGACTACGCCGAGGGCGATGCCTGCACAAACGGCAACTGCGGCCGCCGCGGCGATTACCTTCAAGCGGCGACGGACCTGCTGATCTCCGACCTGGAGTGGATGGCCGCGCAATGGGGAGCTGAAGGTGACGCCCGCACCACCCTGCTGGCCGATGAAGACGCCGGAATCACCGCGATGCTGACCGGCATGGGCTCCTTGTCCTATGGCGAGCAGGCCGGGGAGCGGATGCGCCTGGGCCTGATGCTGAACGACCCCGAGGAAGAGCACGACTGCTTCTCCGACAACACCCACAATAGCCATTACTACGACGGGCTGGGGGTGCAGAACGTCTATCTGGGCGAGTACGTGCGGGTGAATGGCGAACTGGTCTCCGGCCCCTCCCTGTCGGATCTGGTCGCTGCCAAGGACGCAGAGCTCGATACCGAGATGCGCGGCAAGCTGGCGGACACCATGCTGGCACTTGGCCGCATCAAGACTGCGGCGGAGGCGGGCCTGTCCTATGACCAGATGCTGGCCCAAGGCAACGCAGCGGGTGAGGCGCTGGTGATGGGCGGCATTAACGGGCTGATCGGCCAGACCCGTTCGATCGAGCGGGTTGTCACCACCCTGGATCTGGATGGCGTCGCCATCGAAGGCTCCGACAGTCTCGATAACCCCTCGGCAGTCTTCCAGTAAGAAAACCAAGACACCGGGCAGTGGCGGGCCGCAGTTTCTGCGGCCCGTTTCTTTTGCGCACAGCAAATCCTAAGCGTTTTACTCTGGCTAACACTTGAAGCACAAGCAAATTTGTCGGATATATTGCCCAACGGAATCACTTGGCCATTTGCGCCACCGGGCAAGGACGCAAGCAGCATGATCGTTTGCCACTGCACGAACATATCGGACCACGACATCCGCGCCGCCATCGACTGGATGCGAAACGCTGACCCCGAAACGATAATCACCCCTGGCAAGATCTATCACGCCTTGGGAAAATCCGCCGACTGCGGCGGCTGCATGCCGCTTTTCCTCGACACGATGCGTTCCAGCAGTAAGCTGGAAGTACCTGCGCAGCTTACGAATTTACGCGCAGTATCAATTCGGGAGAAAAGTAATGAAGGGCGACGCCAAGGTCATCGACTATCTCAATAAAGCGCTGCGCCATGAGCTGACGGCGGTCAGCCAGTACTGGCTGCACTACCGGCTGCAGGACGATTGGGGCCTGGGCAGCATGGCCAAGAAAAGCCGCGAGGAATCCATCGAGGAGATGGAGCACGCGGATAAATTGATTGAAAGGATTTTGTTCCTCGGCGGCCATCCGAACCTGCAGAAGCTTGACCCGCTCAGGATCGGCCAGACCCCGAAAGAAACGCTCGAATGCGACCTTGCCGCCGAAGTGGACGCGCGCGCGCTTTACAAGGAAGCCCGCGACGCCTGCAACAAGGCGGGCGACTACGTCACCCAGAAGCTGTTTGAAGACCTGATGGCGGACGAAGAAGGCCATATCGACTTCCTCGAAACGCAGCTTGAGCTGCACGACCGGATCGGTGCCGAAAACTATGCCCAGCTCAACGCCACCAAAATGGCAGAGGTTGAAGACTAACATTGCGCTGGCTGCCGCGTTTGCGGCGGCCACGCCCCTTGCGGCGCTGGATCTGGCCAGCCGGTATCAGGCAGAGCCGCATCTCTCCCCCCTTCCCCGCACTGACGCCGAACGCGCCCGGATCGCGGCCGCCACGTCTCCGGCCACGGATTTCACTGCGCCAGAACCGTTTGAGGACCTGCCCGCCGGCGCCGCCACTGTCCGCGCCCGGACGGATGACGAGGCGTTTTCCCAGCACTCCGCCACCCTCTCCTTTGCGCAGGAGCTGGAATTCAAGCTCGGCAACGGGCTGTTCAAGAAAATCTGGGTGTTTTCCCCGGCCTCCACCAAGGCGTCCGACGGCCTCGGGCCGCTGTATAACGCCCGCTCCTGCCAGCGCTGCCACCTGAAGGACGGCCGCGGCCATGTGCCGGAACAGCCGGATTACGCCTCTGCCTCCATGTTCCTGCGCGTCTCTGTCCCCGGCCCGGTGGCGCCGGAGCTGCAGGAGATCAGCGATTACATCGGCACCGCGCCGGAGCCGGTCTACGGCACCCAGCTGCAGGATTTCTCCGCCCCCGGCATCGCCCCGGAATACCGGCTGCAGGTGGCGTATGAGGCGTTTGAGGTCGCCCTGAACGGCGGTGAGACCGCCACCCTGCGCCGCCCCAGCTACACCGCCGCCAACCTCGGCTACGGTCCGCTGGCCGAGGGTGCCATGCTCTCCCCCCGCGTGGCGCCGCCGATGATCGGCCTGGGGCTGCTGGAGGCGGTCCCCGCCGCCGATATCCTTGCCCATGCGGATGAGGAGGACGCCGACGGCGACGGCATTTCCGGGCGCGCCAATCTGGTCTGGTCGCGGGAGTTCAACCGTATCCTGCTGGGCCGCTTCGGGCTGAAGGCCGGGATGGCCACGGTGCATGAGCAATCCGCCAGCGCCTTTTCCGGCGATATCGGCATCTCAACACCCTTGTTCCCGGCCCATGCGGGCGAATGCACTGCCCAGCAGGCCGCCTGCCAAACCGCCCCGCACGGCGGCGGTGATTCCCGTGAAACCGAAATCGACCAGCCGAACATGGATCTGGTCACGTTCTACAGCCGCAACCTCGGCGTGCCCGCCCGCCGGGCCAGCGACGATCCACAGGTTCTGCGCGGCAAGCAGGTGTTTTATGCGGCAGGCTGCCCCGCCTGCCATGTGCCGAAATTCGTGACCCACCGGCTGGCAGACCGTCCGGAACAAAGCTTCCAGCTGATCTGGCCCTATTCCGACCTGTTGCTGCACGACATGGGCGAGGGCCTGGCCGACCTCCGCCCCGAAGCGCGCGCCACCGGCCGCGAATGGCGCACCGCGCCGCTGTGGGGGATTGGCCTGACGCAGCAAGTCTCGCCCCGCGCCACCTTCCTGCACGATGGCCGCGCCCGCACCCTGCTGGAGGCCGTCCTGTGGCACGGCGGCGAGGCGGAAGCCGCCAAATCCCGCGTCGTGGCGCTGCAGCCGCAGGATCGCGCCGCCCTGATCGCCTTTTTGGAGAGCCTTTGATGCGCGCCCTTGCCCTCACCCTCGCCCTGACCGCGGCCCCCGTGGCCGCGTCGGAGTTGTCCAGCAGCATCACCGACAAGCTGATCCTGCCTGCATTTGAGGAACTGGCAGCGGACAGCCGGACCCTTGCCCGGGCAGCGCAGGCCGATTGCGATGCGCAGTCCGGCGCCCTGCGCGCGGCCTATGGCGAAGCTTTCGACGCCTGGATCGCCGCCAGCCACTTCCGCTTTGGCCCCACGGAAACGGACAGCCGCGCCTTTGCGCTGGCGTTCTGGCCCGACAGCCGCAGCAAGACGCCCAAGGCGCTGGCCGGCCTGATCCGCAGCGAAGACGCAGGCATCAAGGATCCCGCGGCGTTTGCCGGCTACTCCATCGCCGCCCGCGGCTTTTATGCGCTGGAGTTCCTGCTTTATGACCCGCAGCTCTCCACTGCGGGCACGCCGGAGTACCGCTGCGCCCTGACCCGCGCGGTCAGCACGGACATCGCGGCGACAAGCCAGGCGATCAGCGCCGATTGGCAGCAAAATTATGCTGCCGAACTGCGCGCGCCCGGCAGCCGCTACCAGACCGAAGACGAGATCACTCAGGAACTGTTCAAGGCCCTGACCACCGGCCTGCAAGTGCTGGACGGCATGCGCCTGGGCCGTCCGCTCGGCACCTATCAAAAGCCCCGCCCGGACCGGGCCGAGGCGCGCCGCTCCGGCCGCAGCCTGCGCCATGTGCTGGTGTCCCTGAACGCGCTGGAGCCGCTGGCCGTGGCGCTCGCGGAAGGCCATGAGGACTTGCAGGAAGAAATCACGGCGGGCTTTGCCAAGGCGCGCACGAAGGCAGAGGCTCTCGGCGATCCGGTGTTCGCAGGCGTCTCTGATCCCGCCGGCCGCTTCCGCATTGAAGCGCTGCAGCAGGAGATCAAGGACCTGCACACGCTGATGCGCGAAGACCTCGGCCCCGCCCTGGGCGTTGCGGCCGGTTTCAACGCGCTGGACGGCGATTGACGGAAAGGCACCAAACATGACAACCCGCCGCGCTTTTCTTGCAGGGCTTATGGCCAGCACGCTCACCTCCCAGGCCAGCTGGGCCGGCGCGGGCAGCCCCGCGTTTCTGTCCGCAGGCAAGGACGCCAGCGGCGCCTTCCTGCTCGCGGGCCTGAGCGACACAGGCGGCATTCTGTTCCGCCATCCGCTGCCCGGACGCGGCCACGCTGCCGCCGCCCATCCCGTCCGCCCCGAAGCGGTGGCCTTTGCCCGCCGCCCGGGCCGCTTTGCCGATGTGATCGACTGCCGCAGCGGTGCCGCCACCGCCCGGCTGGAGCCGCCCGCGGGGCATCATTTCTACGGCCACGGCACCTTCTCCCCGGACGGCAGCCGCCTGTTCACCACCGAAAACGATTATGAAAACGCCCGCGGCGTGATCGGCGTCTGGGATGCCACCGGCGGCTACCGCCGCATCACCGCCTTCTCCTCCGGCGGCATCGGCCCGCACGACATGGCCCTGCGCCGCGACGCACCGGGGCTGGTGGTGGCCAATGGCGGGATCGAGACCCACCCGGACAGCGGCCGCGCCAAGCTGAACCTGCCCGATATGCGCCCGAACCTCAGCTATCTGAGCCTGGAGGGTGAGCTGCAGGCGCAGATGGAGCTGGCGCAGGAGCTGCGCCTGAACTCGATCCGCCATTTGGCTGTGCGCGCCGACGGCACTGTTGGTTTCGCGATGCAGTGGCAGGGCGATCCGGGCGAGCAGCTGCCCGCCGCAGGGCGGCACCGGCCGGGCACCGCGCCGCGCCTGATGGCGGAGGACGACGCGCGGGTGCTGAACCTGAACGGCTATGGCGGCTCTGTCGCCTTTTCCGCCGATGGCAGCCGGATCGGCGTCACCTCGCCGCGCGGCGGTGTGCTGCAGATCATGGATACCGTCAGCGGCGCTCTGCTGCGCGAAGTCAGGATGCGCGACGTCTGCGGCCTGGCGCCCTCTGCCGGCGGTTTTACGGCCAGCACCGGCACCGGCCGGCTGATCGCCGTCTCAGACACCGGCCAGACCCTTCTGCACCGCGCGGACCTGGCGTGGGACAACCACCTGATCCCGCTGATCTGACTCAGCGCCGGACCGCACCCCAAACGGGGCGCCCTTTCGTTTGCGCCACGAACGAAACCAATGCGAAAACGAATAGTGACTCCTTGCGCGCGATACGCTACAGAATCGCTGCGAAAGGAAAGCGCATGGATGCCAGCGGCCGTCAGAACGAAATCATCTCCCTGCTGAACCGGCAGGACCGGGTCGAGGTCGAGGATCTCTCCCGCCGCTTTGGCGTCTCCCTGCAGACCGTGCGCGCCGATCTGCGCGACCTGTCGGCGCGCGGCGCCCTGTCCCGCGTGCACGGCGGCGCCGTCCGGGTCAGCGCCGCCGCCAGTCAGGACTATGAGGACCGGCGCAAGCTGAACGCCGGCAACAAGCTGGCGATGGCCGCCCTGGCGGCAGAACTGATCCCGGACAATTGCTCGCTCGCGCTCAACATCGGCACTTCCACCGAACAGGTTGCCCGGGCGTTGTCCGGCCACAGCGGCCTGACGGTGATTTCCAACAACATCAACATTATCAACATGATGATCGGCGGCCAGGCGAAGGAACTGATCCTGGCCGGCGGCACCGTGCGGCAAAGCGACGGCGCCATCGTGGGCGAGGATGCGGTGGATTTTTTCTGCCGCTACAAGGTGGATTTCGCCGTCATCGGCGCCTCGGCGCTGGACGCCGACGGCGCAGTGATGGACCACGACGCCCGAGAGGTTTCCGTCGCCCGCGCGATCCTGAAAAATGCCCGGCAGAAGGTGCTGGTCTGCGACGGCAGCAAGTTCGACCGCTCCGCCCCGGTGCGGATCTGCGATGTCGCGGATCTGGACGTGGTGATCACCGACCGCCCCGTGCCGGAAGAATTCGCCGAGGCCGCGCAGGCCGCAGGCACCCGTATCCTCACCGCAGGACAAAACGAAAGCAGCGAAAATGACTGACACGCCTGTAACGGACCTTTTCATCATCGGCGGCGGCATCAACGGCTGCGGCATCGCCCGCGACGCCGCAGGCCGCGGGCTGTCGGTGACATTGGCAGAGATGAATGATCTGGCCTCCGCCACCTCCTCCGCCTCGACCAAGCTGTTCCACGGCGGATTGCGCTATCTCGAATATTTCGAATTCCGCCTGGTGCGCGAAGCGCTGATTGAGCGTGAGGTGCTGCTGAAGGCAATGCCGCATATCTCCTGGCCGATGCGCTTTGTGCTGCCGTTCCACAAGCACATGCGGTTTGACAGCGAGACGCCCACATCCAAGCTGCTGACAACCTTTATGCCCTGGATGAAGGGCCGCCGTCCGGCCTGGCTGATCCGGCTGGGGCTGTTTCTGTACGACAGCCTTGGCAAGCGCGGCATCCTGCCCGGTACTGCCAAGCTGGACCTGGCAAGCGACCCTGCGGGCCGCCCGCTGAAGGCCAAGTTCAAGACCGCCTTTGAGTATTCCGATTGCTGGATCGAGGATGCCCGCCTGGTGATGCTGAACGCCCGCGACGCCATGGCCCGCGGCGCCAAGATCCTGACCCGGACCGAAGTGCTGTCCGCGGACCGCCAGTCAGACCACTGGGTGATCCGCACCAAGGACCACGCCACCGGCGCGGAGCAGGAGCACCGCGCCCGGATGCTGGTCAACGCAGGCGGGCCGTGGGTGGCCGATGTGCTGCACCAGAAGCTGGGCCAAAACAGCCGCGAGAACGTCCGCCTGGTGCGCGGCAGCCATATCGTGGTGCCGAAACTGTTCGACCACGGCCGCTGCTATTTCTTCCAAGGCACCGACGGGCGGATCATCTTTGCCATTCCGTACGAGCAGGATTTCACCCTGATCGGCACCACCGACGCCGACCACCCGGACCCGGACACGGCACCCGTCTGCACCGAAGCCGAGCAGGAATATCTGGCGGCCTTCGCATCGGAGTACTTCGAGAAGCCGGTGAAGCGCGAGGATATCGTCTGGACCTATTCCGGCGTGCGCCCGCTTTATGACGACGGCGCCAGCTCCGCCACGGCGGCCACCCGCGAATACGTTCTGACGCTGGACCAGGCGCAGGCGCCGCTGCTCAACGTCTTTGGCGGCAAGATCACCACCTACCGCAAGCTGGCCGAGGCGGCGCTGGCGAAGATCGGCGAGGTGTTCCCGCAGCTGCCCGCCAGCTGGACCGCAGGTGTGGCGCTGCCCGGCGGCGATTTCCCGGTGGAGGACGTGGCAAAGCTGACCTCCAAACTGGCCGCGGACTATCCGTTCCTCACCCCCTATTGGACGGGCCGGATGATCCGCGCCTATGGCACCGAGGCCTGGGAGGTGCTGGGAGACGCCAAGACCGCCGGTGATCTGGGCCAGGATTTCGGCGCCACCATTACCGCCCGGGAACTCGACTGGGCGATTGCCCGCGAATGGGTGCGCGCAGGCGACGATTACTTGTGGCGGCGCACCAAGCTGGGCCTGCGGCTGGATGAGGCCCAGCGCGCGGCGGTGGATGCCTACATTCAAGGGAAAGCCGCACAGTTGGCGGCATGATACAAACGGCCGCGCCCAAGCCTGAACGGGGCCGGCGCGGCCCGGCCTGCCGGCCGGGCGATGGCTCTGCTTAGAACTCGACGCCCTTCTGCGCTTTTACCCCGGCGCGGAAGGGATGTTTGATCTGGCCCATCTCGGTCACCAGATCGGCAATCTCGATCAGCTCTTCCTTGGCGTTGCGCCCCGTCAGCACCACATGGGTCATCGGCGGCTTGTGCTCCACCAGGAACTCCAGCACCTCTTCCAGGTCCAGATACTCATAGCGCAGCGCGATGTTGATCTCGTCCAGCAGCACCATGGTGTTCTTCTCGTCCAGGATCATCTCCTTGGCCTTTTCCCAGCCCTTCTGCGCCGCGGCAATGTCGCGCGCCTTGTCCTGGGTCTCCCAGGTGAACCCCTCGCCCATGGCATAGAACTGGCACAGATCGCTGAAGTTCTCCTCGATCAGCGTCCGCTCCCCGGTCTGCCAGGCGCCCTTGATGAACTGCACCACGGCGCAAGGCATCTTGTGGGCGATGCAGCGCATGATCATGCCAAACCCGGAGGAAGACTTGCCCTTGCCCGGCCCGGTGTGGACGATGATCAGGCCCTTCTCGCCCTCCTTGGTCTTCATCATCCGGTCGCGCGCGGCTTTTTTCTTGGCCATCTTAGAGGCGTGACGGGCGGCTTCTTCCTCTGAGATGCCGGTTTCAGACTTTTCGCTCATGGGGGCTCTCCAGCTGTTTGACCCCATGTCTTGACAAAGAAGGGCGCGATAGCGCAAGGGGGTTTCGCTGGTTCCTGCGAAAGCAGGCGAAGAGGGAATGTGAAGGCCGCCAAATTTCTTTGGAGACCCGAAGCACAGCCGCCCCCGCGACCGTGACCGGATGAGGCCGCCATGCCACTGGGAGAGATCCCGGGAAGGCAGGATGGCCGGCAAGGCCCGCGCCTTGGCATCCGCAAGCCGGGAGACCTGCCAGCAACAGAGAGAACAACGGGCGGGCGGGGTGTTCCGCGACCGGTTGAGGGGCTGGCACGCTGCCGCCCCCCTTTCGGCCATCCCGCACGCCTGCCGCGACAGGAGACGCGCCGATGGCTGACGATATGGCAGGCAAGACTGCCAGCACCCCGGGACCGGTCACGCTGACCGTTTGCCTCACCTGCCGCCGCGAGGGCGCCGACCCGGAGGGGGCCCGCCCCGGCGCCATCCTGCACGCCGCACTGGCAGAGGCCGGGATGCCCGAAGGCGTCGCCTTGCGCGGTGTCGAATGCCTGTCCTCCTGCAAGCGCGGCTGCGCCGTGGCACTCGTCGGCGGCGCCGAGCGCTGGACCTATGTCTACGGCGACCTCGACCCGGACCAGCATGTCCCCGAAATCCTGGAAGGCGCCGCCGCCTATGCCGCTACCGCCGACGGCGTGGTGCCGTGGCGCGAACGCCCGCAGACCTTCCGCAAGCAATCCGTTGCCCGCATCCCGCCGGCCAAGTTCTTCTCCGAGGAGTAAACATGAGCGACCTCAACAAGATCCCCGTCACTGTCATCACCGGCTTCCTCGGTGCGGGCAAGACCACGCTGATCCGCCACCTGATGCAGAACCCGCAGGGCAAGCGTCTGGCCGTGGTGGTCAATGAGTTCGGCACCGCCGGCGTGGACGGCGACATCCTGAAGTCCTGCGCGGATGAGAACTGCCCGGCAGAAAACATCATGGAGCTGGCCAACGGCTGCATCTGCTGCACCGTGGCCGATGACTTCATCCCCACCATCGAACAGCTGATGAACCTGCCGGAGAAGCCGGATCACATCGTGATCGAAACCTCCGGCCTGGCGCTGCCCAAGCCGCTCTTGAAGGCCTTTGACTGGCCCGCCATCCGCTCCCGCATCACTGTGGACGGCGTGATTGCGCTGGCCGATGCCGAGGCGGTCGCCAAGGGCCAGTTCGCCCCCGATCTGGACGCGGTGCAGGCCCAGCGCGAGGCGGATGACAGCATCGACCACGAAACCCCGCTGTCGGAAGTGTTCGAGGATCAGATCTCCTGCGCCGACATCGTGCTGCTGTCCAAGGCCGACCTGGCCGGCGACGCAGGCGTCGAGAAGGCCCGCGCGGTGATCGAGGCCGAGGCGCCGCGCAAGCTGCCGATCCTGCCGATGAGCGAAGGTGTCATCGACCCGCGCATCATCCTGGGCCTGAACGCCGCTGCCGAAGACGATCTGGAGGCCCGCCCCAGCCACCACGACGGCCACCACGACCACGAGCATGACGATTTTGAAAGCATCGTTGTCGAAATGGGTGAAGTCTCCGATCCCGAAGCACTGCAGAATGCCATCGTGAAACTCGCCCGCGAACGCAACATCCTGCGCGTCAAAGGCTATGTCGCGGTGGAGGGAAAACCGATGCGGATGCTGGTTCAGGCCGTGGGCGAGCGCCTGCGCGCCCAGTATGATCAGCCCTGGGGCGCGCAGCCGCGCAAGACCGCCCTAGTGGTCATCGCAGAGCATGACGACATCGACGAACAGGCCATCCGCGCCGAGCTGGGGGCCTGAAGCAAGTGAAATTGAAGCGTCAGAAATTGAACGGTCCCGCCCGGCGGCACGCCGGGCAGCGCCCGTCCCGCCCCCCACGGGGCGGGCGCTTCGCTTCCTGCCCCGCCGGGCCGGGCGCTGCCCTCCCCGCTACCAAACGACCTTACAGGCAGGGAGCCTGACCCATGCACGTCGTCTTCCGCGAAAGCCACGGCCTTGACGAGACCGACACGCCGCAGGACCTCGGGCAGACGCCCGGCGATCTGGTGGTGCTGTCGTTTTCCGACAGCGATCTCGGCGCCTTCGCGGCAGGCTGGCACCGGGCGGACGGCAAGCTGCCCTCTCTGCGCCTCGCCAACCTGGTGGCGCTCAAGCACCCGCTGTCGGTCGACGTCTACGCGGAACAGACGCTGGAGGGCGCCAAGGGCGTTCTCGTCCGCCTGATCGGCGGCGAAAGCTACTGGTCCTATGGCCTCGCCACGCTGCAGGATCTCGCCCGCCGCAAGGGCATTGCGCTGGCGATCCTGCCCGCAGACGGGCGCGAAGATGCGCGGCTGGATGAGCTGTCCACCCTGCCCGTCTCCACCCTGCGCCGCCTGCAATCCCTGTGCGACGCCGGCGGCGCGGTGGCAGCCCAGGCAGCACTTGCCCAGCTGTCGCTGGCGGCCGGCCTTTATGCAGGCCCCGTCCTCGGCCTCAAATCCATGCCCGAGCACGGGTTCTACGACCCGGACAAGGGCGTGCTCGCGGACCTTCCGCCGCAGGACAGGCCGCTGGTGCTGGTCAGCTTCTACCGCTCCTACCTCACATCCGCCGACACCGCGCCGGTGGACGCGCTGATCGAAGAAATGCGCGCCCGCGGCTACGCCGCCTTCGGCACCTTTGCCGCCAGCCTCAAGGCGCCCGCGGCTGCGGACTGGCTGCGCGCCAAGCTCCCGGAGTTGACCCCGGCCGCAATCATCAACGCCACCGCGTTTTCGGCCCAAGGCACCGACGGCAGCGCCTCGCCGCTCAGCACCACCGGCTGCCCGGTGTTCCAGGTTGCCCTCTCAACGGCCCGCAGGAAAGACTGGCTTGAGGCCGGCCGCGGCTTGTCGCCCGCCGACCTTGCCATGCATGTCGTGCTGCCCGAGGTGGACGGCCGCATCTTCGCAGGCGTCGTCAGCTTCAAGTCGCCGGGCAGGAAAGACCCGGACCTGCAATATTCCCGCTTTGCCCACCGCGCGGACGCGGACCGCATCAGGGCTGCCGTGGACCGTGTGGAGGGCTGGCTGCGCCTCGCCAAACTGCCGAATGCAGACAAACGCCTTGCACTGGTCCTTTCGACCTACCCGGGCAGAGACCACAACCTCGCCCATGCGGTCGGGCTGGACGCGCTGGCCTCCTGCGACGAAATCCTGCGCGCGCTCTGGGATCAGGGCTATAGCGTCGAGCCGCAGGAGAACACCGGTCTGCGGCTGATGGACGAGACGCTGAGTGTCCCGCTGGAGGACTACAAGGCCGCCCTCGCCGCCCTGCCGCAAAACCTGCAGGATACCTTGGCCGAGGCCTGGGGCCGCCCGGAAGAAGACCCAGACTGCCGCGATGGCGCCTTTCAATTCAAGGCCTTGCGCGCTGGTAAAGCGCTGATCGCGCTGCAGCCAGAGCGCGGTGAGGTGAAAACCCGCGTCGACGATTACCACGATCTCGACCGCACCCCGCGCCACGCCTATGTGGCCTTTTACCTTTGGCTGCGGGCGCAAAGCGATGCCCTCGTCCACATCGGCGCCCACGGCACGCTGGAATGGCTGCCGGGCAAGGCGGTGGCGCTGTCGGATACCTGCTGGCCTGAGGTTCTGACCGGCCCGCTGCCCGTCGCCTACCCCTTCATCGTCAACGACCCGGGCGAGGCCGCCCAGGCCAAGCGCCGCATCGGCGCCGTCACCATCGGCCACCTGCCGCCGCCCTTGGCGCAGACCACTCTGCCCGAGGGCATGGCGCGGCTCGAAAGCCTGCTGGATGAATACTCCACCGCCGACGGCCTGGATCCTGCCCGCCGCGACCGGCTGATCGGCGACATCCGGGCGGAGGCACAGGGCACCGGGGTAGAGGCTGACCTCGGCCTGACGCCGGACACCTCGCCTGCCGAGGCGATCACCCGCATCGACGCCTTTGTCTGCGACATCAAGGAAAGCCAGTACGGCGAGGGGCTTCACATCTTCGGCACCGGCCAGTGCGGCGCTGAGGAGCGCGCCGGGCTGATCGCCGCGCTGGACGGCAAGATCGTCACCCCCGGCCCCTCCGGCTCGCCGTTCCGCGGCCGCGCCGATGTGATCCCCACCGGGCGCAACCTCTTTACCACCGATCCGCGGGCGGTGCCGTCGCGGGCGGCGCATGCGCAAGGGGTCAAACTGGCGGAAGAGCTGCTGCGCCGCCACCTTCAGGATCACGGCGACTGGCCCAAGGGACTGGTGATCGACCTCTGGGGTTCCGCCACCATGCGCACCGCGGGAGAGGAGTTTGCCATGGCGCTGCACCTCGCGGGCCTGGCGCCCAAGTGGGACGAAGGCTCCGAGCGCGTCTCCGGCTTCGAGGTGCTGCCGCTGCCGATGCTGAACCGCCCGCGGATCGATGTGACCCTGCGGGTCTCGGGCCTGTTCCGCGACGTCTTCCCGGGCCTTGCCCAGATGTTCGAAAGTGCCGCCGCCGCCCTCGCGGCCCGCGAGGAGGACCAGGCGGACAACCCCTATCTCATCGAAACGCCGCGCGTTTTCGGCCCCAAACCCGGGCAGTACGGCCTCTCGATGAACCCGCATCTGGACGACTACACCGACGCGGCCCGCGCCGCGGCAGGCGAAGCCTGGCTCAACGCCTCCTCCCACGCGATCGACGCCAAGGGCGAAATCCGCGACGCCCGCGCGGCGCTGGAGACACGCCTGCAGGGCGCCGACAGCTTCGTGCACCTGCAGGACCTGCCGGAGACCGACCTGCTGGTCGCCTCGGACTATGCCGCGCATGAAGCAGGCTTTGCCGCCGCCATGGCGCGCATCGGCCAAAAGGCTCCGGCGCTCTACCATATGGACGCCACCCGGCCCGACAAGCCGCAGGCGCGCTCCTTGGGCGAAGAAATCGCCCGCGTCACCCGCGCCCGCGCCGCCAACCCGGACTGGGCCACCTCGATGATGAACCACGGCTTCCGCGGCGCGGCAGAGATTGCCGCCACCCTCGACCACATGGCCGCCTTCGCGCATCTGGCGCAGGTGGTGCAGCCGCATCTGTTCGATCTCTACTTCGAGGCGACCCTGGGCCGGGACGATCTGGTCGCGTTCATGGAGCGCGAAAACCCGGAGGCGCTCGCCGCCATGCGCGACCGCTTCCGCGCCCTGTTCGACGCAGGCCTCTGGAGCACGCGGCGCAACTCGATCATGGCCGGCCTGGAGGGCGCGGCATGAGCGGCGCGCCTGAACCCAAAGTCTATGGCTGGTGCCCCGGCGCTTTGCGGCCGATGATGTCCGGCGACGGGCTGGTGGTGCGGGTGCGCGCGCCGCTTGGTAAACTGTCCGTTAACCAGGCGCGCGGTGTGGCAAGACTTTCCGAGGACTTCGGCAACGGCCTGCTGGACATTTCCGCCCGCGCCAACCTGCAGATGCGCGGCATCCGTGAAGACGCGCATGAAGAATTGATTGCCCGCCTGCGCGAGCTTGGCCTGATCGACCCCGACGCACAGGCTGAGGCTCGCCGCAACGTCCTGCTCGCGCCGTTCTGGACCGAGGGCGACGACACCCATGCCATCGCCACCGGACTCAGCGCCGCGCTGACCGCGGCAACCGATCTCGCCCTGCCCGGCAAGTTCGGCTTTGCCGTCGACTGCGGCGCGGACCCTGTCCTGCAAGACACCGCCGCCGATATCCGCATCGAGCGCACGCGCGAAGGCCTGATCCTGCGCGCCGACGGCGCCGGGGCCGGCCTGCCCGTCACACGTGAATCCGCCGCTGCCGAAGCCCTGGCGCTCGCCCGCTGGTTTCTGGAACAGGGCGGCGCGCCGCAGGGGCGCGGCAGGATGCACCGTCTCATCGCGCGCCGCGGCCCGCCGGCAGCGCATGCCGCACCCGTGGCAAAAGCCAGCTTCAGTGCAAAACCGGGCGCTGTCCCCGCGGGGACACTGGCTGCTTTGGAATTCGGCCAGATGCCCGCCGCCGCGCTGGCGCAGCTGGCAGAGCATGGGCCAATCCGCCTCACCCCCTGGCGGATGCTGCTGGTGGAAGGCGCCGCCAGCCTCCCGCCCCTGCCCGGCCTGATCCTGGACGCCACGGATCCGCGCCTGAAAGTGGTCGCCTGCACCGGCGCGCCCGGCTGCCTGCAGGCGCTGTCCGCCACCCGCGACCTGGCGCGGGCGCTGGCACCGCATGTCCCCGCGGGATCCCGCCTGCATGTCTCCGGCTGCGCCAAGGGCTGTGCCTGCCCCGGCCCTGCCCCGCTAACGCTGACCGCCACCGGCGACAACGAATTCTCCCTGATCCGCAATGGCACCGCCGCGGATCAGCCGCTAAAGACCCGCCTGAGCGCCGCTGCTTTGCGCGCCGCTCCCGAACTTCTGAAAGAGGGCAGCTGACATGCTCCACACCTATGAAACCAACGGCGCCGCGATCTACGCCGAGAGCTTTGCCACCATCCGCCGCGAGGCCGACCTGGCGCGCTTCAACAAGGACGAGGAAAGCGTTGTTGTCCGCATGATCCACGCCGCCGGCATGGTGGGGCTGGAAGAGCATGTGCGGTTTTCCGAGGGCATGGCCGAGACCGCCCGCGCAGCCCTCGCAAACGGCGCGCCGATCCTCTGCGACGCCTATATGGTGTCCGAGGGCATCACCCGCCCGCGCCTGCCTGCGGAGAATGAGGTGATCTGCACCCTGCGCGACCCGAAGGTGCCGGAACTGGCCAAGGAAATGTCCAACACCCGCTCCGCCGCCGCGCTGGAGCTGTGGCGCCCGAAACTGGCGGGCGCCGTTGTGGCCATCGGCAACGCCCCCACTGCGCTGTTTCACCTCTTGAACATGCTGAAAGACCCGTCCTGCCCCCGCCCCGCCGCCATCATCGGCTGCCCGGTGGGCTTTGTCGGCGCGATGGAATCCAAGGAGGCGCTGATGGAAGACCTTCCCGTTCCGTCGATGATCGTCAAAGGCCGCCTGGGCGGTTCCGCCATCACCGTCGCCGCCGTGAACGCGCTGGCGAGCTGGAAAGAATAACCCATGGGCAAAGTCATCTGCGCAGGGCTTGGCCCCGGGGATCCCGACCTGATGAGCGTGCGCTCGCACCGGCTGATCACAGGCGCGCGCCACATCGCCTATTTCCGCAAGGCAGGCCGCCAGGGCCAGGCCCGCGCCATTGTCGAGGGTATGCTGGCCGAGGGTGTCACCGAACACGCGATGGAATATCCGGTCACCACCGAGATCCATTTTTCCGACCCCGAATACAACCGGGTGCTGGCGGACTTCTATGACCGCTGGGCGGTTACTTTGGCGGAGATCGCCAAGAGCGAAGACGTGGTGGTGCTGTGCGAGGGCGACCCGTTCCTCTACGGCTCTTACATGCATCTCTACACGCGCCTGCAGGGCCGCGCCGCGCAGGAGATCGTTCCCGGCATCACCGGTATGTCCGGCTGCTGGACCGCCTCAGGCCAGCCGATCACTTGGGGGGACGATGTGCTGACCGTGGCGATGGCAACCCTCAGCGAGGATGAGCTGGCCAAACGCGCGGCTGAGACCGACGCGCTGGTCGTCATGAAGATCGGCCGCAACCTGCCCAAGCTGCGCCGCGCGCTGGAACGTGCGGGCCGTGCGGAAGACGCCTGGCTGGTCGAGCGCGGCACTATGCCAGGGCAGAGCGTTCAGAAGCTCTCGGAGATCGACGGCGAGGTGCCCTATTTCTCCATCGTACTGGTTCACGGACAGGGGCGCCGGCCATGAAACTATCGAAAAACGGCTGGGTGGTGATCGCGGGCCTCGGCCCCGGCAACGAGGCGCTGGTGACGCAGGAAGTGCGCGACGCTATTGGCGAAGCCACGGATATCGTTGGCTATATCCCTTACGTGAACCGCGTTGAACCGCGTGAGGGCCTGACCCTGCACGCTACCGACAACCGTGTCGAGGTGGACCGCGCCACCCATGCACTGGAAATGGCGGCTGAGGGCAACCGGGTTGTCGTGGTGTCCTCCGGCGATCCGGGGGTGTTTGCCATGGCCTCCGCCGTGTTCGAAGCGCTGGAAAGCAACGCCGAACGCAACCCTGAGTGGCTGGATCTGGACATCCGGGTGCTGCCCGGCATCACCGCCATGCTGGCCGCCGCCGCCGCCATCGGCGCGCCGCTGGGGCATGATTTCGCCGCCATCAACCTCAGCGACAACCTGAAGCCCTGGAGCCTCATTGAAAAGCGCTTGCAGCTGGTCGGCGAGGCCGGGCTTGCGATGGCGTTTTACAACCCGCGCTCCAAATCGCGGCCGCATCAGTTTGCCCGCGCGCTGGAAATCCTGCGGGAGGCCTGCGGCGCGGAGACGCTGATCACCTTTGCCCGCGACGTGACCAAGCCGGGACAGGAGCTGCTGACGGTGCCGCTGAAGGACGCGACGCCCGAGATGGCCGACATGCGCACCGTGGTCATCGTCGGCAACCGCGACACCCGCCGGGTTGGCAATTACGTCTACACCCCGCGCTACGCCGCTGAGGGTTAATCTGCGGGATGCGACAGCCAGGCCATCACCTCTGCCACGTTGCCCATGACGGGACGCTGAGGCACCTCGGGTCTGCCGATCATGATGACCGGCAGGGCGAGATTGCGCGCGGCGGTGAGTTTGGCTGCGGCCCCCGCGCCGCCCGCGTTCTTGGCGACCACATGGGTGATGGCGTGGCGCTGCATCAGCGCGGTGTCGCCCGCCGCATCAAACGGCCCGCGGGCGATCTCGACCGTGGTGTGCGGCAGCGGCAGGGGCGTTTCCGGCGCGTCCACCAGCCGCAGCAGGTAGTGGTGGTGGGGCTTGGCCGCGAATTGGGTCAGGTTCTGCTTGCCGATCGCCAGGAACACCCGCGCCGGCGTATCAGGCAGCGCGTTGACGGCCTCTTCTATGCTGTCCGTGTGCAGCCATTGGTCGCCCTCCCCCGCCTGCCAGGCCGGGCGCTCGAAGGCGCACAGCGGCACACCCGCCGCCTCGCAGGCGTGGACCGCGTTGGAACTCATCTGTGCGGCAAACGGATGGGTGGCATCGACCACATGGGTGATGTTTTCGGCCTCCAGGTAAGCCGCAAATCCTTCTATGCCGCCAAAGCCGCCGACGCGGGTGGGCAGCGGCTGGCTGACGGGATGCGCGGTGCGGCCCGCGTAGGAAAACACCGCATCCATACCCGCCCCGGCCAGGGTCTTGGCCAGCGCCGAGGCCTCGGTGGTGCCGCCCAGAAGAAGGATGCGTGTCATGTCTGATCCATGGCTGACAATCATTGGTCTGGGCGAAAATGGACTGGAAGGCCTCAGCGATGCAAGCCGGAAGGCGCTGGCAGAGGCTGAAGTGATATTCGGCGGCCCGCGGCATCTGGAGCTGGCGGACGCAGGCAGCAAGGGCCAGCCCTGGCCAGTGCCGTTTTCCATTGATCCGGTGCTGGAGCTGCGCGGCCGCAAGGTGGCCGTTCTGGCCTCGGGCGATCCGTTCTGGCATGGCGCCGGCGGCTCGCTGGCGCGGCATATGGAGGCGGGCGAGTGGATCTCTCACCCCGTTTCCTCAACCTTTGCGCTGGCGGCGAACCATCTGGCCTGGAAGCTGGAAGAGGTGCTGTGCCTCGGCCTGCACGCGGCGCCATATGCGCGGCTGCGTGCGCTGCTTGGGAATGGCACGCGTGTGATCTGCACCCTCCGCGACGGCGTGGCCCCGGCTGAGCTGGCGGAATGGCTGGCAGATGCGGGCTTTGGCGCCTCAACCCTGACCGTGATGGAGTGCCTGGGCGGGCCGCGGCAGCGGGTGCGTTGCGCCGCGGCCCAAGGCTTTGATCTGCAGGACATTCAGGCGCCTGTAGCCGTGGCGGTTGAAGCCCTGGGCAAGAACGGGCTGCCGCAGGCCTCCGGCCTAGCGGATGACCTCTTTGCCAGCGACGGCCAGATCACCAAACGCCCCATTCGGGCGCTGACTCTGTCGGCGCTGGCGCCCCGCGCGGGAGAACTCCTGTGGGATATCGGCGGCGGTTCCGGCTCGGTCTCGATCGAGTGGTGCCTGGCGGCGCGCGGGGCGCGGGCCATCACCTTTGAGCCGCGGGAGAGCCGGCTGGAAAACATTCGCGCCAATGCCGCCGCCTTTGGGATAGAGCACCGGATGACCGCTGTGCTGGGCAAGGCGCCCGCCGTGCTGGACGGCCACCCGCTGCCCGATTGCGTCTTCATCGGCGGCGGCGGCTCGCAAGCACTGCTGGACCATCTGTGGGACATCCTGCCCGAAGGCACCCGGCTGGTCGCAAACGGCGTCACGCTGGAGACCGAAACCCTGCTGATGCGCGCCCATGCGGAACGCGGCGGCCACCTGCTGAAAGCGGAGATCGCCGAAGCCGGCCCGCTGGGCACCATGCGCGGCTGGGAACGCGCCCGGCCCGTCATCCAGTGGAGCGTCACGCGATGAAGGTGGCAGGCATCGGGTTCCGCAGCACGGCCACGGCGGCGGATTTGCAGGCGGCGCTGGCGCTGACCGGCGCGCAGGTGGATGCGCTGGCGTCCGTTACCGAAAAAGCTGAAACCCCTGCCATGCAGGAGTTCGCGCGCAGCATCGGCCTGCCGGTGATTGCCTTACAGGAACAGGATATTGCCGGAGAGCAGACCTTGACCTGCTCGCCCCGGATCAAGGCGCGGTTCGGCACCGGGTCGCTGGCGGAAGCCGCGGCGCTGGCGGGCGCGCGCCATGGGGTGAAGGGCGCCAGATCACGCCTTCTCGCCCCCAGAGTTGTCACCGCGGATGGGCTTGCCACCGCGGCCATAGCAGAAAGACTTGAGCCATGACCGTTCACTTCATTGGCGCCGGACCGGGCGCTGCCGACCTTCTGACCTTGCGCGGGCGCGACATCATAGCCGCCTGCCCGGTGTGCCTCTATGCCGGTTCGCTGGTGCCGGAGGAGATCCTGAGCCACTGCCCGGCGGACGCGAAAATCGTGAACACCGCGGCCATGGACCTGGATGCCATCGTGGCGGAAATCAAGGCGGCGCATGAGGCGGGACAGGACGTGGCGCGGCTGCATTCCGGCGATCTGTCGGTGTGGTCCGCGATGGGCGAGCAGATCCGCCGCCTTAAGGCTGAGGGCATCCCGGTCAGCGTGACCCCTGGCGTGCCGTCCTTTGCCGCTGCGGCTGCCGCACTGGGAACCGAGCTGACCCTGCCGGGCCTTGGGCAGTCAGTGGTGCTGACCCGCACGCCGGGGCGCGCATCCTCAATGCCCGAAGGCGAGTCGCTGGAGAATTTTGCGCGGACCGGCACCACGCTGGCGATCCACCTGTCGATCGGCAATCTGGATCATGTGGTGGACAGCCTGACGCCGCATTACGGCGGTGATTGCCCGGTCGCCGTGGTCTACCGCGCCAGCTGGCCGGATCAGCAGATCATCCGCGCCACTCTCGAAACCCTGAAGGACTCGCTGGACGAGAAGATCTCCCGCACCGCGCTGATCCTTGTGGGGCCGGTGCTGAAGGGCGAGGGCTTTGACGAAAGCTGCCTCTATTCCGCCGACTACGACCGCCGCTACCGGCCGCAGAGCGCCGACAGCCCGTGGTCGAGCTGGAGCCATGGGGACGATTGAGGCCATGACAAATATGAACCCTCCCGGACTGATGATCTCGGCGCCCTCCTCTGGCACTGGCAAGACCACCGTAATGCTGGGCCTTCTGCGGGCGCTGGCCGAGGACGGGCTGACCGTGCAGCCCTACAAGAGCGGGCCGGATTATATCGACCCGGCCTTCCACCTCGCAGCGGCCAAACGGCCCAGTTTCAACCTGGACACCTGGGCGATGGACGGCGCGCTGCTGGATGCAGTCACCAGCCAGTCGGCAGGGGCGGAAATCTGCGTCGGTGAAGGCTCCATGGGCCTGTACGATGGTGTGGCGACGCGCGGGCAGTCGGGCTTTGGCTCCTCTGCCGAGACCGCCAAACGAATGGGCTGGCCGGTGGTGCTGGTGATCGACGTGGGCGGCCAGGCGCAGTCGGCGGCGGCAACCGCGCTGGGGTTCAAGAATTATGACCCGGAACTGCCCTTTGCCGGTGTCATTCTGAATCGCGTCGCCAGCCCCCGGCATGAGCGGCTGACGCGGCTGGGGATGGAGAAAGCAGGCATCAAGGTGCTGGGCTCCCTGCCCCGGCGCGGCGATCTGGCGCTGCCGGAGCGGCATCTTGGCCTGATCCAGGCGGTGGAACATCCCGATCTGGAAGCCGCCATCGCTGGCTATGCGGCCTTTCTGCGCGAGAATGTCGATCTCGACGCGATCAAGGCAGCAGCCCTGGCGGGTCCCGCACCCGCGCAGGCCAGTCTGCCGGAACCGCCCGCCCAGCGCATTGCGCTGGCCCGCGATGCGGCGTTTTCCTTCACCTACCCGCATCTTCTGGAAGGCTGGCGCGCGGCGGGGGCAGAGATCCTGCCGTTCTCGCCCCTGGCGGATGAGGCCCCTGCGGCGGATGCCGATCTGGTCTGGCTGCCCGGCGGCTATCCGGAACTGCACGGGCCGGCGCTGGCGGCGGCGGAGACCTTCCGCGCGGGCGTGCGCAAACACGCCGAGACCAAACCGGTGCATGGCGAATGCGGCGGCTACATGGCCTTGGGCGAGGCGCTGATCGACAAGGCAGGCAACCGCCACCGGATGCTGGGCCTCTTGGGTCTTGTGACCTCCTATGAGAAGCGCAAGTTCCACCTCGGCTACCGCCGCGCCATTCTGCAGGCGGGGATGCCGGGCTTTGGCGCAGGCACCGCCCTGCGCGGCCATGAATTCCATTACTCCACCATTCTGGAAGAACCCGACGCGCCCTTGGCGCAGGTCATGGATGCCGACGGCGGCCCGGTGCCCGAGACAGGCTCGATCAAGGGCAACGTCACCGGCACCTTCTTCCACCTGATCACGGGAGAGCGCGCATGAGCGGGTTTGTCTCCTTTGTGTCCTCCGGCCCCGGCGACCCGGAGCTGCTGACCGTCAAGGCGGTGAAGCGGCTGCAGGCGGCGGATGCGATCCTGTTCGACGACCTGTCGTCGGGGCCGATCCTGAGCCATGCCCGCGCCGACGCCGATCTGGTGGGCGTCGGCAAGCGGGCCGGCCGCCCCTCGCCCAAGCAGGACCATGTGAGCCAGCTTTTGGTCGATTACGCCCAGAGCGGCCTTAACGTGGTGCGGCTGAAATCCGGCGATTCCGGTGTCTTCGGACGGCTGGAGGAAGAGATCACCGCCCTGCGTGCGGCCGGCATCGGGTTCGAGATCGTGCCGGGCGTTACCGCGGCCTCGGCGGCGGCGGCGGCGGCGAACATTCCGCTGACCCGGCGGCTGACCGCGCGGCGGCTTCAGTTCATCACCGGCCATGACGTGACCGGCGGGCTGCCCGATGACCTCAACATGGCGGCGCTGGCCGACCCGCACGCCACCACCGTGGTTTACATGGGCAAAAGCACCTTTGCCGCGCTGGCGGAGAAGCTGATGGAGGCGGGACTGCCCGCGGACACCCACGCGCTGGTGGCGCTGGGGGTCTCCACGCCGGAGCAGAAACTGTTTTGCCACAATGTAGGCGAACTGCCCGCGGTGCTGCGCGCGATGGAGACCAAGGCGCCGGTGCTGATCCTCTACGGGCCGCTGGCCGACCAGGAACTGCCCGGCGCATGAGCCTGCCCACCCTCACCCTGTGCCGCACTTGCCGCGACGCGGACCCTGCCCTGTTCGGGCAGCTCGCCGCGGCGCTGGAAGCGGCCGGGGTGAAGGTGCGGCTGCAGCAGGCGGACTGCATGTCCGGCTGCCAAAGGCCGCAGACTCTGGCGGTGCGGCAATGCGGCAAGACCGCCTATCTGTTCGGGGAAATCACCGCCGGGGATCTGCCGGACATCCTCACCTTCCTGCGGATGTACGGCGACAGTCTGGATGGCAATTTTGCCGATGCCCGGCCGCTGGGCCAGCTGCGCTTCAAGGCGATTGCCCGCATCCCGGCTGATCTCGGCTGATCCGCCCGCGGCGGGCAGCGGCACATTCTTTTCCCGCGCCCTGGTGCGCCTTCCCTCAACCAGGAATCCTGTGCCCCGTGACGCGGAAGCACTCCGGATTGGCGGTTTCGTCCTTGACCAGACTCAGCCGCGCGGGGCATTACCAACGGATACGGTGTCTGATGGTGCCTAAGCACTGGGACTGAAACGGGAATGAGGACGGTGGACCAAATCGCGGCACCGAAGCCTCAACCGCCCCCGCGACTGTGAGCGGCGAGCGGCCTGCCATTACCACTGGCGCAAGCCGGGAAGGAGGCAGGCAGCAGCGACCCGCGAGTCAGGAGACCGGCCGTATGGGAACGCAACTTATACCGTCGGGTGTGACGGTGAGGAGGACAAGAAATGACGACCAAGACGCTTAAGGCTTCTGCCGCTGGCACCAGTGTAATTCCGGCTCTGTTTGCCGTGGTTCTGGGGCTGGGGATCATCACGCTGACCGGCCATGTTCAGGCATCCGCCCTGCATGACGCCGCGCATGACGTGCGCCACGCAACCGGCTTCCCCTGCCACTAAGGCCATGTTCAGTCGCATTCTGACCAGCGGCCTGTTCGCTGGTGCTGCAGCAGGGCTGATTACCGCCCTGCTGCAGCTGTATTTCGTGCAGCCCGTGCTGCTCCACGCCGAACTCTATGAGGGCGGCGAGCTGGTGCATTTCGGCGCTGACCCCGTAACCGCGCATCCCGACCTGCCCGGCCTGTTCGCCGAGCCTGTGCGCGATGGCCTCAGCATCGTCTTCACCATGCTGACCTACACCGGTTATGCGCTGGTGATGGCGGCGCTGATGTCCGTGGCCGAGCGCCAGGGCCATGAGATCAGCGCGCGCACCGGCCTCTTGTGGGGTCTCGCGGGCTTCATCACCTTCCACTTTGCGCCCGGCCTGTCGCTGGCGCCGGAAGTGCCGGGTGTCGCTGCCGCTGACGTCGGTGCGCGCCAGATCTGGTGGACGATCACCGTCGCCGCCGCCGGCGTGGCCATGTGGCTGATCGCCTTCGGCGGAAACCTGGTGAGCTACCTGATCGCGGCCCTCTTGCTGATGGCCCCGCATATCATCGGCGCGCCCGAGCCCGAGAGCTTCTCCGGCCCGGTTCCGACCGAGATCGGCGCACTGTTTGCCGCCCGCGCCTTTGGCGTCGGCATGGCCGCCTGGGTGCTGCTGGGAAGCTTTGCCGGATACTTCTGGCAGGCAGAAGGCAAACGCGCAGAAGCTGCCGCCTGATCCTAGCCTGACATGATCCCCGCCGGTCCCAACCGGCGGGGACTTTCATTTCCAAGGATTCCGATATGTCCCGCTCTCTCGCTCTTTTCGCCATCGGCCTGGTGTTCGGCGGCGGCGCCGGTTTTGTGATCGCCGCCGGCAATGGCGTGACCTTTGACGGCCATGACCACGGCGACCCGGCGCACCACGGCGGCACTTCTGCCGGAATGGCGGCGCATGACCATTCCCAATCGGTCAGCCTGCCCGCAGGCCCGGATGCCCCCAGCGTTGCCATCCAGCTGCACAAGGACCCGATGACCGGCTGGAACCTGCAGGTGATCCCGCAGAACTTCCGCTTTGCGCCCGAGAACGCCTCCGCCGCGGACGCGGACGGCGAAGGCCATGCGCATGTCTATGTGAACGGCGAAAAACTCGCCCGGCTTTATGCCGGCTGGATGCATCTGCCCGCCCTGCCCGGCGGAGCCGAGGTCACGGTCTCGCTCAACACCAACAGCCACAGCCAGCTGGTGGTCGACGGCCAGCCGGTGGCGGCCACGCTGACCGTGCCGGCAGGCGGCGAAGGCTCCTGACCGCCATTCCAGGCTTGCAACACCAACGGCGCGGCTCCATAGGGGGCCGTGTTTTCACGTGAAAGGCCCCGTCATGATTGAGCTTTCCCTGATTGGCATCGGCACCGGCAACCCGCAGCACATCACGCTGCAGGCGATTGAGGCGCTGAACGCGCAGGATCTGATCCTGATCCCCAACAAGGGCGCGGGCAAGGACGACCTGGCCGGGCTCAGGCGCGAGATCTGCAACCGCGCGATCAAGGGCGATGGCCCCAAGATCGTGGAGTTTGTCCTGCCGGTGCGCGACGAGGCCACCAAAAGCTACCGCAAGCGGGTGGACGACTGGCACGACGCCATCGCACAGATCTGGTGGCAGACCATCACCGCCAACCTGCCCGACGGCGGCAAGGCCGGGTTTCTGGTCTGGGGCGATCCGTCGCTATACGACAGCACCATGCGGATTGCCGAGCGGCTGAAGAAGCTGGCAGAGATCAAGCTGACGGTGATCCCGGGCATCACCTCGATCCAGGCGCTGACCGCGGCGCATGCCATCCCGGTCAATGAGATCGGCGCGCCCTTCACCATCACGACAGGCCGCCAGCTGCGCGAAAACGGCTGGCCGGACAGCGCGGATACGCTGGTGATCATGCTGGACGGCGAGTGTTCCTTTCAGGCCATTGGCCCGCAGGGGGTAGAGATCTTCTGGACCGCCTATGCCGGGATGGAGAACCAGATTTCCGTCGCCGGGCCGCTGGCGGAGGTCTCGGACAAGATCATTGCAACCCGCGCCAAGGCGCGTGCAGAGCATGGCTGGATCATGGATATCTACCTGCTGCGCAAGGGCTGAGTCCGGCGGCGCACCTGCTGGCGTCTGATGGGCAAGGCTGCTGGGCTGAGTGGCGGGGAGACAGGGATTCGAACCCTGGGAACGCTCTCACGTTCAACGGTTTTCAAGACCGCCGCATTCGACCACTCTGCCACCTCCCCGGTCCGTCAGCGGTTTAGGATGCAACGCTGGGCGAGGCAAGCGGAAATCCGTGCCGCAAGAGAAAACTGCAGCCCCCCGCCGGCCGCGCGGATTTATGCCGTCCTCGCGGGTTTCCCTTGTGCCGCTGCCTGTCAGGGTTTTCATGGCCGGATGTGCAGGCTATCATGCGCCAACCAAGAAGACCGGGCATTCCGGCGGGGGCGCAGAAGCGCCGCGGGCACAGGCAAGGATGAGAGCATGAAAGACACCATGTCGAAAGCAATGACGGCCCCGCGCGCCGCCGCGGCGGCCGTGGGCCTGCTGCTGCTGGCAGGCTGCGAGGACGGGCCGAAACTGGGCTTTCTGCAACCCAAACCCAAGGCCGAAGGCGCCGTCCAGGCCTCCAGCAGCACCAAGCTGGTGGAGCGCGACGTGGAAGCGCCCGAGGTGTTTCAGGTGACTGAAGCGGGCCTGTGGGACGGCCGCCCCTCGATCGGCGGCGTCTGGGTGGCGCATCCCGATACCAAGGATCCGGAGCGGGTGATCATCCGCAACAATGCCAACGGCCAGTTCGTGATCGGCGCGCTGTTCCGGCGCGAGCGGGAAATCCCGGGGCCGCGGCTTCAGGTCTCTTCCGATGCGGCGGCGGCCCTGGGCATGCTGGCCGGGGCGCCGGTGGAGCTGAACGTGACCGCCCTGCGGCGCGAGGAAATCGCGCCGGAACCGCAGTTGGAAGAGCAGGCAGGCGATGGCGCCGCGCTGCCGGAGGCCGCGGATGTGAATGAGGCCGCGCTGGCGGGCAGCGCGATCACCGAAACCCAGCTGGACCCGATCACCGGCGCGGCTGCCGCAATTGACGCCTCCGCCCCGGCGCAGGCCGTGCCTGCCACGGCCGAGCCTGCCGCGGCCCCTGCCCCCAAGCCGCAGAAATCGGCGCTGAACAAACCCTTTATCCAAATCGGCATTTTCAGCGTCGAGGCGAACGCCAAGCGGACCGCCAACGTGATGCGCAGCGCGGGCATGGTGCCGGTGGTGCGGGAACAATCCTCCAGCGGCAAGACGTTCTGGCGCGTGCTGGTCGGCCCGGCACAGAACAAAACCGAACGCAGCCAGCTGCTGAAAAGCGTAAAGGAAACCGGATTTGCGGATGCCTATGCTGTCACTAATTGAACGAAACACCATTTACTTGCGCCACGCTCTGAAATCTTCGCTGCGGCTGGCGCTGGCGGCGGGCCTTGCGCTCAGCCTGCCAGCGCTGCCGGCTGCGGCCTTTGATACCAGCGCGCGCGCGGCTTATGTGCTGGATGCGGGCACCGACACGGTGCTGTTGTCCAAAAACTCCGATGTGCCGCTGCCGCCGGCCTCCATGTCCAAGCTGATGACGCTCTATGTGGCGTTTGAAGCCCTGCGCGACGGGCGGCTGACGCTGGACGAACGGCTGCCGGTGAGCGAGCACGCGATGAGCTATGGCGGCTCCACCATGTTCCTGGACACCACCGACCGGGTCCGGGTCGAGGACCTGCTGCGCGGCATCATCGTGCTGTCGGGCAATGACGCCTGCGTGGTGATCGCCGAGGCGCTGAGCCCCGATGGCACCGAGGCCGGCTTTGCCCGCTACATGACCAAGCGGGCCGAGGATCTGGGCATGACCGCCTCGACCTTTGCCAATTCCAACGGCTGGCCTGCCGCCGGGCACCGGATGTCGGTGCATGATCTGGCGGTCCTGGCCGAGCGGCTGATCGAGGACTTCCCGGAATACTACCCGCTGTTTGCCGAGACCACGTTTGAATTCGACGGCCGCGCGCCATCCAACATCCGCAACCGCAACCCGCTGCTACGGCTGGGCATCGGTGCCGACGGGCTGAAAACCGGCCACACCGAGGAAGCGGGCTATGGCCTGGTCGGTTCCGCCAAACAGGGCGACCGGCGGGTGATTTTCGTGGTCTCGGGCCTCGACACCGAGCGCGGCCGCGCAGAGGAGGCGGAAGCCATCGTTAACTGGTCGTTTCGCCAATTTACCAAAAAGACCGTCGCCAAGGAGGGTATCGCCATCGCCGAAGCCGAGATTTGGCGGGGGGCCGAGCAATCGGTAGGGCTGGTGCCGGCCAAGGATCTGGAAATCCTGCTGCCGTCGCTGTCGGCCAACACTATCCAGGGCGAAGTCGTCTATAACGGCCCGATCGAGGCACCGGTGAAGAAGGGCCAGCGTCTGGCGGAACTGGTGCTGCAGCCGGAGGAACTGCCGGAGGTGCGGCTGCCGCTGGTGGCGCAAAGCGACGTGCCCGCGGGCGGCTTTGTGGTGCGGGTCAAGACCGCGGCGCAGGTGCTGATCAAACAATTCCTGACCGGTCCCGAGGGGGCACTGTGACGGCGGGCGGCAAGCGCGGGTTGTTCATCACCTTCGAAGGCATCGACGGCTCCGGCAAATCGACGCAATGCCGGCTGCTGGCCGAAGCCCTGCGCGCGGCGGGCCGCGATGTGGTGCTGACGCGGGAGCCTGGCGGCTCCCCCGGCGCGGAGGAGATCCGCAGGCTGGTGCTGGAGGGCGATCCTGACCGCTGGTCGGCGGAAACTGAGCTGTTGCTGTTCATGGCGGCGCGGCGGGACCATCTGGAGCGCACCATCGAACCCGCCCTGGCGGCGGGCAAGGTGGTGATCTGCGACCGTTTTGCCGACAGCACGCGGATGTACCAGGGCCTGTCCCGCGGCGACCTGCGCGCGGCGGTGGACCAGATGCACAGGCTGATGATCGGGCGCGAGCCGGACCTGACGCTGCTGATCGATATGGACCCGGCCGAGGGCTTGGCCCGCGCCAAGGGGCGGCAGGGCAAGGAAGAGCGGTTCGAGGATTTCGGCGTGGAACTGCAAGAAAAGATGCGCGCCGGTTTCCTGGCGCTGGCGCAGGAGTTTGCGGACCGTTTCCGGGTGGTCGATGGCGCCCGCCCGGTCGAAGACGTGGCCGCCGACGTGCGCAGGCTGGCAGAAGACGCGCTGGAAGGAACCGCGACATGAGCGCTGGCGACGAGCTGCCGCGCGCCGACCAGGCCGAGGGCGCGCCGCACCCGCGCGAAACCCGGCAACTGATCGGTCAGGAGGCGGCGGAACGCGATTTCCTGACCGCCTACACCTCCGGCCGCCTGCACCACGGCTGGCTGCTGACCGGCCCGCAAGGGGTCGGCAAGGCGACGCTGGCCTGGCGGATTGCGCGGTTTCTGCTGGCCACGCCCCCGGCGGAAGACGGGCTGTTCGGCGCCCCGCCCCCGCCGCAGACGCTGGACATTGACCCCGAGCATCCGGTCTCGCACCGGATTCAGGCGCTGGCAGAACCCGGTCTGGCGCCGATCACCCGCTCCTACGACGACAAGGGCAAGCTGCGCAGCCAGATCGTCGTCGACGACGTCCGCAAGCTGAACCGGTTCTTCGGCCTGTCGGCCACCGATGGCGGGCGGCGGGTGGTGATCGTGGACGCCGCCGACGACATGAACGTCAGCGCCGCCAATGCGCTCTTGAAGATGCTGGAGGAGCCGCCGGCGCGCACCACGATCCTGCTGATCTCGCACCAGCCCTCGCGCCTGCTGCCGACAATCCGCTCCCGCTGCCGCACCCTGCGGCTGGGCCCTTTGTCTGCCCCGGACATGGAAGCTGCACTGGCGCAATCCGGTGTCGAGCTGCCGCAGAACATGGACAATCTCGCGGCCCTCGCGGGCGGGTCGGTCGGCGCGGCGCTGCGGCTGATCAATCTGGGCGGGCTCAAGATCTATGCCGAGCTCGTGCAGATCCTCGATTCAATGCCGCGGCTGGACCGGCAGCGCGCGATGGCCTTGGCCGAAGCGGCGGCGCAGCGCGGCGCGGCGGAGCGGTTTGAGCTGCTGTTGTCGCTGACAGAGATGGCGCTGGCCCGGCTCGCGCGCACCGGCGCAACCGGCGCGCCGCCAGCGCTTGAAGCGGCACCGCAGGAAGCGGCGATGCTGGCGCGGCTGTCTCCCGATCCCCGCAAGGGGCGCGCCTGGGCCGACCTCGCAGCGGAAGTGACCGCCCGCGCCCGCCACGGCCAGGCGGTGAACCTTGACCCCGCGGCGCTTGTCCTAGATACGGTTTTCAAGATGCAGGAAACCGCGTCGCGCTAGGCTTTGGCGCGGCGCTAGCGGCACCAGAGGATACATGACCGAGACGCCCCCCCAGATCACCGACAGCCATTGCCACCTGGACTTTCCCGACTTCGAGGGACGGCTGGACGAGGTGATCGCCAGCGCGGCTGAGGCTGGCGTGTCACGGATGGTGACGATCTGCACCAAGATCAAAAACGAGCCCTCCGTGCGCGCGATTGCCGAGGCGCATGCGCCGGTGTTTTATGCCGCGGGCACCCACCCGATGAGCGCCGCGGAGGAGCCGATGGTTACGGTGGACGAACTGGTGGCGCTGGCCAAGCACCCGAAATTCGTCGGCATCGGTGAGACCGGGCTGGACTATCACTACACCGCGGACAGCGCCGATGTTCAGCAGGAGTCCCTGCGCGTCCATATCGCCGCCGCGCGCGAGACTGGCCTGCCGCTGATTGTCCACGCCCGTGCCGCCGACGACGACATGGCGCGCATCCTGGGCGAAGAGATGAAGAACGGCGCATACAGCTGCGTGATGCACTGTTTCTCCTCCTCCGCAGAACTGGCCAAGGCGGCGCTGGACCTGGGCTTCTACCTGTCGATGTCCGGCATCGCTGCCTTCCCCAAAAGCCAGGAGCTGCGCGACATCTTTGCTGCCGCCCCGGTGGAGCGCATCCTGGTGGAGACCGACGCCCCCTATCTGGCGCCGCCGCCCTATCGCGGCAAGCGCAACCAGCCGGCCTATACCGCCTTTACCGCCAAGGCGGGGGCGGAGGTGTTCGGCATGGACTACGCCGATTTTGCCGCGCAGACGCAGGCGAACTTTGACCGGCTGTTCTGGAAAGCCGCCCAGTATGAGGCCGCCGCCTGATGGCAGAGATGCGCTTTACCATCCTCGGCTCGGGCTCCTCGGGCGGGGTGCCGCGGATTGGCGGCCACTGGGGCGACTGCGACCCGCAGAACCCGAAGAACCGCCGCCGCCGCTGCTCGATGCTGGTGGAGCGTGACGGGCCGGGCGGAACCACCTCGGTGCTGATCGACACCACGCCGGACATGCGCAGCCAGCTGCTGGATGCGGAGGTCAGCCGCCTGGATGCGGTGGTTTACACCCATTCCCATGCCGACCACCTGCACGGGATCGACGATTTGCGCATGGTCTATTTCAACATGCGCCAGCGGATCCCGGTCTATGCCGACGGGGCAACCCAGAACGACCTGCTGAACCGCTTCGGCTATGCCTTTGCGCAGCCCGACAACTCCCCCTATCCGCCGATCCTGGACCTGAAGACCATCGGCGGCCCGTTCACCATTCACGGGCCTGGCGGCGGCATCACGTTCCGCCCGTTCGAGGTCAGCCACGGTTCTATCGACGCGCTTGGGTTCCGCATTGGCGGGCTGGCCTATTTGCCGGATGTGTCGACCATCCCCGACAGTGCCCTGCCGGAACTGGAAGGGCTGGATATCTGGATCCTGGACGGCCTGCGCCGCACCCCGCATCCCACCCATTTCAGCTATCAGGAAGCGCTGGAGTGGTTCGAAAAGATGGCGCCCAAGCGCGGCATCATCACCAACATGCATATCGACATGGATTACGCCACGGTCGAGGCCGAGACCCCGGACCATATCACCCCCGCCTACGACGGGATGGTGATCCGGATGGAGGTCTGAAGGGGCGCACCTCAGCGCCCTTTTTCTTTTGAGGGATTTGAGGAAGCAGCGTGTTTCAAAGCCTGATTGACGTCATCCTGCCGGTGTTTCTGGTTGTCGGTGCGGGCTATGCCGCCACCGCCAGGGGGGTGCTGAGCCAGGACCACATCGAAGGGGTGATGAAATTTGCCCAGGGCTTTGCCATTCCCTGCCTGCTGTTCAAGGCGATGGCGGAACTGGACCTCTCTGCCAGTTTCGATCCCCGGCTGCTGGCAAGCTTTTACACCGGTGCCTTCACCTGCTTTCTGATTGGCGTCTTTGGTGCCCGGATCCTGTTCAAACGGGACTGGGAAGACTGCATCGCCATCGGCTTCTGCTGCCTGTTCTCCAACTCTGTGCTCTTGGGCCTGCCGATCACCGAGCGCGCATTCGGCCCGCACAACCTGACCGGCAATTACGCGATCATCGCCTTTCACTCGCCGTTCTGCTACGGCGTCGGCATCACTGCGATGGAATTTGTGCGCAACCGCGGCGCTGGCGGGATCAGGACCGTGGCCTCGGTGCTGAATGCGATGTTCCGCAATGTGCTGATCCTGGGGATCACGCTGGGGTTTGCGGTCAACTTGTCGGGGCTGACCATTCCGCTGGTGGTGGATGAGGCCCTGTCGCTGATCATCCGCGCCGCCCTGCCCGGCGCGCTGTTTGCCCTGGGCGGGGTGCTGGTGAAATACCGCCCCGAAGGCGATATGCGGGCGATCCTGTTTGTCTGCTTCACCTCGCTGATGATCCACCCGAGCATTGTCTGGACCATGGGATCGGCGCTGGCACTGCCGCAGGATCTGTTCCGCTCGGGCGTATTGAACGCCGCGATGGCGACCGGGTTCAACGGCTATATCTTTGCCAGTATGTACGGGCGGGCCAAGCGGGTGGCGGCCTCGTCGGTGCTGATTGCCACCGGGGCGAGCATCCTGACCGTGTGGTTCTGGCTGCTGATGCTGAGCTGACAGAAAGGTCAGCACCTCTGCCGCAATGTTTCGCGCGCGAAACATTTGGACAGAAAACCTGACCTTATTCTTCAGATTTCATTAAGGAATTTCCGGCGCCCGCAAACGGCCGGCCCAGCCCCCCTACTCGTCCGGCACGTACAGCTGGGAAAAGGCGATGCGGACAGCCTCCGTCGCTTCCTCCCGGCGTTTTTCGATATGGCTGCGCATGGCCGCCGCTGCGGCCTGCGGGGCGCGGGCGGCGATGCCTTCGGCAATCTGCCGGTGCGCCGAGGCGTCCCCCGGCGCCTTGCCCCCGGCCCGGTCGCGCATGCGCTTGAGGTCAATGAGCCGGATATAGCGGGTGCGGCCGTTGAGGTTGTTGAGGATGCGCTGCAGCTCGCTGTTGCCGGAGAGCTGTGCGATGCGGGCGTGGAAGCTTTCATCCATCGCCAGAAGCGCCTCCGGGCCGGTGGCGCTTTCGTACTTCGGCTCCATCCGGTCCAGGTCATCCGCCAGCGCCGCGATATCCTCGTCCGAGGCCCGTGTGCAAGCCAGCCGGACAGCCTCGCATTCCACTGCCACCCGGGCCTCGTACAGGTCCATGATATAGCTGGGGGTCAGCGGGCGGCAGAAGAAGCCGCGGTTGTTCTGGAAGGTCAGGAACCCTTCGGCCACCAGCCGGTTCAGCGCCTCGCGCAGCGGTGTGCGGCTGGCGCCCAGCACCTCGGACAGCGCGCTTTCGTTGATCCGCTGATCCGGCTTGAAGGCAAAATCCGCCGCCATCCGGCGCAGGGCTTCATATACCCGCTCCACATTGCTTTCGCGTTTGGCCATGTTCCCGCCGTTCGTTCAATCCGCCGTGCAGAGTACGGCAGCGGCCGGCCCCGCGCAAGATTGAGTTCGAAGCTGCATACAGTTACCGCGCCGTTGAAGCCGGGCAGCCTGAACCGCCGCCGGAGGGCGGCGCGGATGTCCGGGTCTCAGGACAGGAACGTGACCCCCGGCATCCGGCGGATCAGTTCGGTGTCGGCCATGTAGGTCTCCCCCATCGCATCCACCAGCGGCTGCGACCAGCCCGGCAGGTCGATCTCCTCCTCCACCGCCTCCTCGGAATGGAAGTAGGTCAGGAACAGCTCATGCACCCGCTCCCGCTGCTCTTGGGACAGGCCGGGGCGGCTGGCGAGATAGGCCTCCAGCCGCTCGTACCCCTGCTCGGAAATGATGCCGCGGGTGATGTCCAGCGCGCCGCTGAAGCGAAAACTGCCGCCGAGGCCGGTCACGTCGCCCAGGATGGCGGGCCAGATCACCGGGGTTTCCTCATTGCACCAGACGGTCAGGCGGCAGCCGGGATTGTGCTCCAGAATGTCCGTAACGACATCGGACCAGCGCAGGTTCAGGAAATCCGTGCGCCCGGCGAATTGCTCCCATGTTCTGCCAGACTGCGACCGGAACACAGGCCCGATCAGCGTGGCCGGGTCGCGCAGGCCCAGGAAGAACTCGCACGGGTTGCCGGGAAACGCGTGCCGCAGGGCGGCGGTGTTCTTGCCCGCGTTGCGGAACAGGCGGCCGCCGCTGAGCATCCAGCCGGGCATCCCCAGAAAGGCCGAGTTGGTCAGGATGAGGCGGGACACGTCCTGATCCTTGACGATCGAGGCCAGCAGCGCCTCGCGCTCCTGATCCGTCACCGGCCCCCTGTCCTGCTTGTGCATCAGCTTGGTGACGGCGGTCACATAGGTGCCCGGACGGCGGATCAGCACGCCGCGGTCCAGCAGCGGCTGCGCATCCTTGCGCAGCGACCAGGTCAGCTGGCCGTTGTCGGTATTGGGGGCCCCGATGTGAAAGGCGAGGGTAATGTCCCGCATGGTGCTGTCTGCCTGGTTCATTGTCCTGTCCGGCCGCTGCCTGGTGTCCTTTCTGCGGCAGCGGCCCGGTCCGGCCTGCTGCACCGCTGTTTGCGCGGGTTAGAGCCGCGCCTTCAACCGGCGGAAGAACCGGTCGTCCCGCTGGCGCAGAATATAGTCGCAGACCCGCTGCGCAAGCCGGGGATGGCCGCGGTCCAGCGCCAGGTTTGCCAGCTCCCGCTGGAAGCGGGGAAAGCTGTGCCGTTTGCGCAGCAGGCGGTGGAACTGGTGCGCCGTCAGCCCGCCTGCGATGGCATCGCGGGCAATCTCCTGCAGGATGCCCATCTGCTGCAGCGAAGAGCCCAGCCGGTGCCCCAGCAGCGGACAGCGCCACAGCCTGACATTTTCCCCGGTGAAGCGGGCGGCATGGGCCGCGTCCGGCGCCACATAGGGATCGAACATGATATGCACCTCGCCCGCCGCCTGACTGGCCTGCGCGGCGTCCCCGAAGGGCCCGGAGAAATCCCGGTCCCAGACCTTCTTGTAGCGCATCTCCCAAGGCACCAGGGTCTTGTCGAGGGTGGATTGCGGGCTGATTGCAAACACGATCGACCCCGGCGCCGCGGCAGCATAGGCCGCCGCCGCATAGCCGCCCATCGAGGCGCCGTAGAACACCACCCGCGAAAACTGCGTGAAAAATCCGCTGTCGCGCAGCGCCTCGAACTTGCGGGTGACTTCGGGGTGCCGGAACCAGCTCCAGCCATTGGCCATCACCCCCAGCATCGACCAGCCCTGCGCCTCGATAAAGCCATACCCCCAAGGCCGCCGGTCATCCCGCTTGGTCATTGCGATGTCGAGGTTGTCGAAGGTGACCACCAGCGTCTTGCCGCGCGGCATGAACAAAAAGGAATGCTCCTCCAGCGCGTCAAAGAAACCTTCCTTGCCGGCGAGCGCCTGCGCGGTCTGCGCCCAGCCTTCAGCAGGCTCCGCATCCTCCTGCGGCTCGACAGAGAGCACCGCAAGCCCGTTGCAGCCGTCCTCCGGCAGTTTCAGCGTATTACAGCCGCCGTAAGATTTGAGAAACGGATAGCTGCCGGAGCCCTTGCGGATTTCAAAGACGGCGCGGCTGAGCGGATGCAGCGCCCGGTCTAGCACGTATTTAAGCTTCCGGGGCGCGTGAACGGCGCCGAAACCCTTCAGCGACATCAGGACATCATACTGTCTCAGCCTGTGCGGCTGATCGACCACACGGACGGCCTCGCGGTCGACCCCGCCCAGTTCGAGCCGGGACAGGTATTCTGCCAGCTTCGCCTGTGGAAGAGGGACAAAGGCGCCGCTGCCGTCGAGGCTGACAACGTCGATGGAGCAGCCGTACCGCTGGTGCAGCAAGACGGCCAAACCGGGGGCCTCGCCATTCACATCCGCAACACTTTCGACCTCATCCGCATCCAAGGCGGGGAGAACCGTTTGGTAGTCGAAACCGTTATCCAGCATACTTTTTCAACTGCCATTTTGGAATGCGCCGGAACAGGATCGAGCCGCCGCGACTGACCTGCTGGTCATAACAAAAGCCGCTCTGCGACAGCGCGTCAAAACACTGCTTTATCCCAATTCTCTTAATTTTTCGCGTATGGATCTCCAGGAATATCTTGTCGATCCCGCTCAGATCCGCCGGCGCGAACAGATCGCGCTCGCCGCCTTCGATGTCCACGATTAGCGTGTTGGCCTTGAAGTCCCGGATCAATTTCGACAGGCGGAAGCCCGGAACTTCGATTGCCTTGAGGTAAGGCTCCTCCCCATCCAGCGAAGAAGACCAGAATTGTTCGCGGACATAGAAAGACACCGGGGCTTCGGCTGCCGCATCATTCAGGGCAACGCAGTTTCGCACCTGCGCTGATTGCAGGCCGTTCAGTTCGTGGACGCTGCGGATAAAGGCGCAGAGCGTTGGATCGGCCTCGACACAGAGCACGTTTTCGACCCCGAGATTGACGCCCAGGAACGAAGAAATGAATCCGATCCCGGCCCCCAGCTCGATCACGCGGTCGTCCTTTTCCAGAAACTTCGGAGTGCCAGAGACCTCATCCAGCTCATAGCGGTCCTTGCGGATTGCGCGTTCGATCTTTGAGGTGATGACGCCCGGATCCAGCGGGATTTTCACCCCGTGCGTTTCAAGCATTTCCGTCATTTCTGCTGTGCCTTCCGGGTCAGAACGGTGGAGTATTTTCCGTGCTTTGCCAGCACCTCGACAGCGCCGAAGCTTTTCATCGCGCCGATGCCGCCGGAGCCTTTGCGGATATCCAGCACGATACCGCCGCCCTTGCTGATCTGATTGCGGAACAGATCCTCGTAAGCGCCTACAGGATAATGGAAACCGCAAGACGCCAGGCTGATGACCAGGTCAAAGCTGCCCAGCGCCGCGGTGTCTTCGGTGTTGGGATTGAGGGTGGTGATCTTCTCCGCCGGAACGCCGTTCTTCTCAAGGAATGCCCGGGCGGTTTCCAGACTGGTATAGCCTGCCCCTTCGCCCTGAAAGCCGAAATGGCGGCCATTGCCGTCTTCGATGTCGATCAGCACGATTTCGCAGCCATAGCGGCGATGCAGCAGAAGGCTGGCAAACGCATAGCCGCAGCCGATGTCGGCGGCGCGCTTGGGCGCGATGGCATCGGTGGCGGGAAAAAAGAAGCTGCATTCCCGTTCCGCAATCCGGATCGAACCTTGCAGGATACGGTCCCGCTGCGCCCGGGCTTCCCCCAGCAGGAGCGCCTCGTCGCCTGCCATCCAGTCCCTGATGGTCTGGCCGGAGCGTGCCAGCTCGGAACGCTGCAGCAGAATGTTGGCCGCATCCCGGTCGCTGAACATCGAAAAGTCCAGGGTGGCCGGGTCCATCGCATCTGCACTGGCCTCCTCCGGGTCGGGGGCGGGCTGCAGCAGGTGGCGGGTTTTTTCCGCGTCAATCCGGTGCTTGGCCAGCAGTTCGTGCACATAACACCCCTCGGCCGGCACGCCGCCGTATTTGGCGGCGATATTGCGGAAGCGGCGGCCCCAGAAGTGGATCGAGAGGGTATCGCTGCGGATGTGGTCCCGCGCCTGGTTCGGGCGGTTCGGGTTCAGCACCACGCCTGCCCGCTTGAACGGCACCGGATAAATCACATGGCCCGGGCGGGAATGAGAGATTTCCCCGGTTTCCTGCAAGAACCAGGTCAGCGCATCCGGCCCCCAGACGCCCCAGGGCAGCAGCGAGACGTGAACCCCCTGCCCGGCGTCCTTGAGCGCCTGCAGCTCAGCCTGTTTCTGCGCGCTGTACCAAGGTGGGATGGAGTATTCGTCGCTGGTGAACCGCAGCATCGCCTTGAGCGTCTTGGAGGTCTTGGGCAGCCGCAGCACGCCGTTATTGACCATCGGCTTGTTGTCGGAGATCCAGCCGTGGAAATGCTTGCCCTTGATGTCCCAGGGCTGGCAGCAATAGGCATCGGTGTCGGCCCAGATATAATCGGTCTGGCGCAGCATATGCAGCCGGAAGATATCGGCATGATAGGCCGGGCTGCCGGTCTTGGCGTGGCGGATGATGCGCTCAGCGGGCAAGATGGCGCTGGCATCAGCCACCTGCACGCCATCGGGCACGCCTTTGACCCCCTCATAGGTGAACAGGATCACCTCATGCCCATTGTCCAAAAAGGACTGCAGGCAGAGCTGTTCGAGCCAGCTGAGCTCAGCGCCCACCCAAAGTGACGCAATGGCCGGAAGTGCCATGATACCTGCCCCTTATAAAACCTGATACGCTGGCCGCTTAACCGCGCCTTATTGTTACCGAAAATTACCCCGCCGCCAGAAGGCCTGTCAATCTGCCGGGGCCGCAAGGCCTAATGTGTGGTTTCCCCGCGCGCCACCGTGAACCAGAAGTCGCTGTCCGGATCCTTCCCGGCGATCTCGTCCGGGATCACGCCGGGGCCGCTGAGGAAAACGTTGGCGCCGAAATGCGCGTGCATCCGCGACAGCTTGCGCAGCTTGTCCCCGGTCAGTTCGCGAAACAGCTCCTGCATGTCATCCCGGGTCTTCAGCTCTTCGATCTTCTCGCGGTGCTTGCGGCAGGAGTATTCATGCGCCGCCGCGATCTCCGGATCCGCCAAGAGCCGCGCCATCTCCGCCTCCAGCGCCGGGATCATGCGCTGGATCGAGCGTTCCTCCTCGGCGTTGTTGTTCATCCGGAACCAGTAGGACAGACCCTGGTCGCGGTCGACGTGGTTCACCCGGCCGCGGTCGCGCTTGACCAGGAAGCTTTCGGCGCTGCGCACCGCATAGTGGTTCAGCTGCACCAGGTCATAGCCATAGGTGCTCATCGAAGAGCGCCAGCCGTTGCGGAACATCTCGCGCGGCATGTCCCGGCCGGAGCCGTTGATCCAGCGGATGTCCTCCCACAGCTGCGGCTTCAGCCCCTTGGGCCGGTGGACCCCCAGTTTCTTGAAGATGCCAGAGTTGCGGAACAGCGTCTTGAAGCCCCAGGCCTGATGCGGCTTGCGGGTCACCTCAAAGGCGCAGCGGGTGAAATCGCGCAGGATCAAACCGCCGGTGAAATCGCGCACGTCGTTATTGCCGAACAGCCGCCAGGTCATCGAGATCATGTTGGCATCGCCCGCCGCCGCGAACAGGTCGGCCAGCCGGCCCGCGCCGCGTTTGATGTTGATGAATTCATCCACATCCATGCAGACCAGCCAGTCGGCATCCTTGATAACCGCTTCATCCTCCGCCGCCTGCAGGGCCGCGTGCTGCGGTTTCAGGCCGGAGCCCCGGAACGGGTTTTCGCGGTGCTGCACAAGGCCCTTTTGCTGCAGCATCTGCAGCATGGTGTCGGTGCCGTCGGTGCAGTCGTTGGTGTAGATCAGAAAATCATCCACCCCGATCACCCGGTGATAGGCCAACCACTCCAGGATGAAGGGGCCTTCGTTTTTCATAGTGGTGACAATGGCGGTCCTGGTCTTGCTGCCGCTGCGCTCGACCGCCTGTTCCTCGGGGATGCGCACGGGGTTGGCGCCGAAGTACCCCGTGGCCAGCTCCAGCAGGTCCGGGGTTTCCACCAAGCTGGTTTTCGGCACGATCCTGGACACCGTTTCGGTGGGATGGCGCAGCGCCATGCAACGGTAGAACCGGAGGCCGTCCGCGGGGTCCGGCACAGCCCCCACAACCCGGATCAGGCGCCAGACGCAGTTCGCTGCGGCCTTGGCCGGGGCCAGGCACCAGCGGGGGCGCACACCAGCGGCGTCAAACTGGGTGCAGATATGGTCCGCAAACGAAGCCTCGCTGTCCTTGCGCACCCGCCAGGGGTAGGCCTGCACCCCGCCTAGCCGCACACATCCGCTGGGGGCCTCCGCCGCGCGGTCAAAGACACTGGGGCCGCCGCCGGGGGCCAGCAGATCAAACAAGTCGATATTGGCCACCGCCCGGGCCCGTGCCAGAAAGCGCGCGCGCAGGATCTCGTAGATCAGGAATTCCCCCAGCGGCGCGCGCCAGGGATCTGCGGGCGGGATCTCCATCCGGTCCTTGCCCGGCGCGCCCGGCACGTTGAAGGGGTGCGCCTCCTCCGGCAGTCCGTCCTTGCCCAGGGGCAGTTTGGAATGCACCACCACAACCCGCTGCAGCCCCTTGATGCCCGCCGCCTGCTCCCGCAGGGACTGAATGAACAGCCGGCTCTCCTGCGGCGGCGCCCGGTCGAGGATGACCGCGCCTTGCAGGCCATGCTGCGACGCGTGAAACCGCAGCCATTCCACTGCCGTCTGCACCGTTTCGCCATTGCGCACCGCGGCCAGCACATTCAGGCCCGCAAACAGCTCCGTCTCATCCGGGTGCAGGCCGGTTTCAAACCGCGTGCCGTCAACGGAAACCGCAAGCGGGCTGCGCCCGTCCTGGATCTCCACGTCCAGAACAGGTGCCCCGCCAAAGTTGTGCAGGATCGTTTTGCCGGACCCGGAAGGTATTCCAAGCGCCTGCGGCGGCGTGCCGGATTTGAAAAACAGCCGGGCAAGGCGGCCCTTGCCGCCGGGCATGTCTACCGCGTCCAGCAACACAGCCTGCTGCAAGGACAGCGCGCAAAGCTCGCGTTCAAGGATCCTGCTGTCGGGCTTCCCGTTGTCTGGACTGGACATACTGCTGCTTCACTTTGGGGCGTTATTGGCCCCGGAAGCCGCGCCCCGGGGCAACTGCGCTTATAACCGGCCCGCCAATGTGCCGGAACCAGGAAACGCCGCAGCCCGCCGCCAAATCCGCCGGCCACTGATATTCCAGCAACAGGCCAGCCACGCGCAGCGCCGCACCGGGCTGCGAAGGGGGGTATGATTTTCTTGAAAAGTTGGTGCGGTCGAGAAGAGTTCCACCAAACTCTATCCTCAGCGAGTCGCAACCCGATTTCAACGATATTTTTCAGGAACTTGAGCGATGGAACGACATCCTCAAAGATGACAGGAACATTTTGCGGGGACCAAAGCCATGAGCCGCCCTGCCCCGTTTTCCCTGCGCCTTACACCAGAAGAACGATCTCAGCTTGAAGCCCAAGCTGGGGGCATGCCGCTGGCGTCCTATATCAAGTCCGTGGTTTTTGCCGACGAAGCTCCAAAATATCGTAGTCGGCGGAAACCACCTGTTGCGGAGCAACAGCTATTGGCGGAAGTGCTAGCACGCCTTGCCCAGACAAAGCACGCCAACAACCTCAACCAGATCGCCAAACATCTAAACCTCGGCACATTGGTCATCGATCCTGAATTGGAGGATGATCTCAAACGCGCCGTGGCTGAAGTCGCATGGATGCGTGCAACTCTGATGAAAGCTTTGGGGGTGAAGATATGATCCTCAAAGGTTCGCAACGTGCGGGTGCAAAGGCGCTCGCAGATCACCTTATGAATGAACGTGACAACGATCATGTCACCTGTTTAGAGTTGCGTGGATTTTCATCTGATCAACTTCATGATGCGTTGGCTGAGGCCTACGCCATTTCAAAGGCCACCCGCTGCAAACAGTTCATGTTCTCCCTGAGTTTAAACCCGCCCACAGATCACAACGCTACCGAAGACGAGTTTCTTGAGGCCGCAGATCGCGCAGAAAAGACACTGGGACTGGATGGCCAGCCCCGCGCCATTATCATGCATGAAAAAGAAGGTCGTCGTCATGCTCACGTGGTCTGGTCACGTATCGATGGTGTTGAGCTGAAAGCGATCAACCTTCCGAACTTCAAGAACAAGCTCCGGGATTTGTCTCGTGATCTGTTTCTTGATCATGGCTGGGTATTGCCTGACGGGCTATCCTCGGGGTCAAATCCGTATCCGATCTCACCAACAGCGATGATGAAGATTTTCTTCTGGTAATCTTCCCACTCATCGCAGGCCGTGAAGTAGCCGCCGATATTGGCCTGATTGATGCCCCATGCCTTGGCCAAGGCACAGTCGATGTCATCACCATCGATGAACTGGATTTCGTATTCTACGACGGATTCCCAATGGGCATTCATGTGCCGCTTGGAAATGGTTTGGTACTCCTCAAAGCTTTCAAAGTAAAAACCGATTGCGTCTAGGTCATATGGTTGTGCGTGTAGTTGCGGCATGTCTTTTCTCCTCTCGTATCTGACGGGTTGTGCATGCAACCGTCTGGCTTCCGCCGAGGAGCTGGGGTGCAAGGATCAAAGGTGCCGTAGGCGGGACCAGAACCACGCGGAGCTGCAATGCATATGAAGCGAGCATGGTGAGGACCCACCCTTTGAACCGCGCGGGGACGGCAGTCCTAGTCAGTCATGGGGGTATTGGGGGAGCGGACAGGTTCCCCTGATTGCATATCAAACGCGCTAGCGCATGACATGCGCTGGTATGCGAAATCAAAAAGAGAACGTCTGAGAACAGCTTACTATCTCAACGGTGGCGCTGTCTGTGAAAATTATCTCTAAAGTTGTTGCCTCAAACTCACTTGCGTACTAAACAAGCATATGATTACAAAGCACTTTTCGTCGCCCTTTCACCTCGAAAAGGCACTTCTTAGACCCTGAAGGAGCACTGAGAGTATCACCGTACGACACAAGCACCCCAACAAAAACAACACAACTAAGAAACATTTCTCATGCTTAAGACAATGAACCTCCTGTCACTCACCCAGGCGCAGGAAAATCTGACCTCCGACGGATTCTCCAACTTCACAAAGCACCACGGCATCAAAATAAAGCCTAAGGAAGTTGAAGGTCTCAGAAACTTAGTTCTCCAATTAACCGAAAACGGCAGCAATGCCGCTGATTTCGAAGAATTTCACATTGGGTATGAGATACCACAAATTGGGAAGGAGTTTGACCTCCTAAGGTTCGGTCACAACTTCATACTAAATATTGAACTCAAAAGCAGCAGCACCGAAGAAAAGATACTCAAGCAACTTAAAAGAAACGACTACTACCTGAAATTCATCGGAAGAAGCGCTTACCACCTAACATACGTATCCAACACAAACACGCTATATAACCTCAACGAAAACGGAACTTTAGATCAGGCGGATTTAGCTTACTTGGCTGAGCTGCTAAAGTCACAAGAAGTTGAGATTATTGAAGATGCAAACAAGCTCTTTAACCCATCAGATTATCTAGTATCCCCCTTCAACTCTACAGACAGATTTCTGAATGGAGAATACTTCCTCACCAGCCAGCAAGAGGAAGTACAACTCAATATTCTAAAAACGATTCAGAACACCAAACAAGAGAATTTTATCTCCCTCACTGGTGGCGCAGGAACGGGAAAAACTCTTCTAGCATACGACATCGCTAAACGAGTAATGGATGAAGGAAAAAAATCCCTGATCCTTCACTGCGGTCAAATAAACTCTGGGCAGCGAAATTTAATCGGCTCGGGCTGGACCATCAAGCCGATTAAAAGTTACAAAAGCTGTGACTTTTCAAGCTACGATCTGATCCTGATAGATGAAGCTCAACGTTTATATGAAAATCAACTTGAGCATATCTATATCGAAACCTCCAAAGCCAAAGCGAACTGCCTTTTCTCCTATGACAAGCTGCAAACTCTCGCGCATCGCGAAGAGAAGGAGGATTCAAGCGGAAAGATCTTAAAACTTTGCTCGAAAAACTCCTACAGCCTCTCTGAGAAGATACGATCCAACAAAGAAATCGCAAACTTCATAAAATCACTGCTCGACAATAAAAGAAATTTCGGGAAGACAGAAGGCGGAAATATTCACCTTCGGTATTTCAGCAATCCTGACGATGCAAGATTTTTTCTTACCACATTAGATAGCGAGGAATGGAAGGTACTCAGATTCACACCATCACAATACAAGACAGAATTCCATGAAAGATACTCAGACAACAACCGAATGACTTCTCACGAAGTAATAGGACAGGAATTTGATGGTGTAGCCGTGGTGATCGATAAGTTCTTTACCTACAGCGATGTAGGTAAACTTTTGTACCGTGGTAGCGCCTACTATCTTCCTACAAAAATGCTCTTTCAGAACATTACAAGAGCCAGGAAACGCCTCCTAGTTGTGGTCGTGCAGAATGAAGAACTGCTCGACAGGTGTATGGCTATCACCTAATTTTCTGCCTCGCGATTGCGGATCAAACGCGCAGTTCGCTTGTGCCTGGTTCGGTGCAGGTGGAGAGGCACAGTCTCCAAGCCCTGCGAGCGGGTTCCAAGGGGCGGCGATCTCGCCCTTTGGCCGGGTTCATCTTCGGCAAGCTGACGGCATTCAATCGGCGGACGGTTGACCTATGGGGTGTTGGGGAGAGACGGCTTCTCCCTGAGGAGCGATCAAACAGCGATCTGTTTGCATGGTCGTGCGCTGGCTCAATGCCTGCTCATGACCATCGGCCTAGGGGGATGCAACGGGGGCGCGCAGCGGACCCCCTTGCCAAGATCGTGTGGTACTACCACACACATCTTGCAGCACGACTTAGTGCTGTGAGATGACCGCAGGGATCGCAGCGCTCGGTGTCATCTGACACGCATCTCGCCCCTAGGATGTGAAATAGGATTTCCAATATGGATGACGGATGATAAATTACAGCATGATCGAGTCTATCCAGATTACCGAAAAGTATACACCCTCATACATCGAGAAGCACTTCAGTTCTCTAGAGGGGTTGCACACCTTCTCACTCCAATTCTTCAAAGATGTATCTGAGATATATGATACGCTTACAAGAACACGAAACACTGAGCGTAATCCAACAGGATATTCGATCAACGACGCACCCATCCTTGGTCTCCTCGTCCGCATCTCAAAGCTCCTCAAAGAATGTGTGAAGTATCATGAACAGGACAATGCTGAGGTCATCGCGATCTTCGAGCGTCCACTCATCGAAGCGACAACCCTCGCCAGCTACTTAATGCTGAACGGAGACGCCGTGATCGAAGATTACCGTAAGTGTTCTTACAAGGATCGACTACGAATTTTGAGGGAATTCGAAAGCGGATCCAAATTCTTCGACACCAAGGCAGGAAAGCGTCTACTCGCCTCTGTCAAAGAAAAAATGAAATTTGAAGGCTTGACCAAGGATGATTTTGCGACCCAGAAGAAGAATAGATGGCGTCTCCAAGGCAAGAGCATCCGGGACATTTTTGCAGAGATTGAGCACGACGATCTCTACCCAGCCACCTATGGGATTATGTCTGAATCAATCCATGGTTCTTGGAACGAATCAATGGATTGGGGTCTAGTGCGCAATGACGACGGAACATTCTCTGCGTTCACAGATCATCATCCAGCAGATATCAGATTCGTTACTCCTATCGTACGGTTCACCATTGAGCCTTTTCGTCTTTGGCTTCAGAGGATCGACGTCTACGAAAACGACTTCAAAGAAACAATTGACTGGATCGAGCGGGTAAACACGCGGCTCTTCCACACATTTGATGGCCTTTACAACGGTGAGTACGATGCGAGGAATGGCAAATAGGCTTCCTCTCTCCAAAAAATGTAACATCGTCAAAACACTAGCTCGCTGATCGAGCCGATGAATTTTCCGGAAAAACCATACAAACGCATGATCATCTAGAACACCTTCGCAACACGTGATACGGTTGCGCCAATACCTAAATTCAACGTATAAGTGAGCCCATGTCGGAAGAAATTGGTCAAGTATCGATCTACTTGGCAAAAGAAGGAAACACCTTTGCAAGCGTGCTTCAAGATGAGAAAGTCGAGCCTGAAGGAGATTTTTTCAAGATACGTGGCTCTGTTGCACAAAACCGGTGATTGCCAAGGTTCCCCTTTCCCCGGACAGACTTATCCCGCAGGTTCTGTGATGGGTATGCCGAGCGCGGTGTAGCCGTTCAGAACGGCGATCCGGACCTGGAGTTCTGTGACCTGGCGGTCGAAGTCCCGTGCCATTAGCCGCTGGCCCAGCAGTTTCACGCAATGCATCTTTGTCTCGACGCGGCTCCGGCGGTGGTATCCACTCCAACGTCGCCTGACCTGCCCCCCGCGAAAT
>NZ_DGNN01000002.1:0-63039 GCF_002388965.1 Leisingera sp. UBA4491
TCATGGTGAGGGATTTCGCGGGCGGCAGGTCAAAGGGCGTGGACGTTCCCATGCGTCGCAAGACGAAGGCGCCCTAAACCCTTTGTTGCGAACGTTTCCTCCGCTAGGATCAACCCGTGGTGGTGTGTGATTCTGCGGAGGATCGCTTTTGGCGAAAGACACTAGGAATATCGGACAAGTCGCGGACGACGCGATCAGGCGTGGTCTGCGAAATCACGAGGTCCTCGACGAGGTCAAGCGTCTGCACCCCGACGGCAATACGAAGATGGCGTCGATCGTTTGGTACAGAAACCAGCTCAGATCGAACGGCGAGGATGTTCCGACGGAGACCGAACTCAAGAATGCAGCTCGCCAAGCCGGCCTGGAGCTGTCAACTTCGCCGCCAGATGGCAGCACCGAGCCGAAATCCACCAAAGAACTCCTGATCGAAAAGACGATGCGCGAGTTGATCCTGGACGGATCGACCAACGAACAGGTCCACGATACGACTATGCGAGCTTACCCCGAGGCTCGTCTTAAGCATCGGGACGCCGAGGACCTACGCACCGCCATGATCCGTGCCGGGGAAAACGTTCCGACCGACGACGAGGCTCGGCGTTCCCAAGGCGGACCGCCTTGGTCTCCCGACGCAACCGGTGAGGATCAACTCGGCCGACGGGAGGAGGCTCTAGGCTTGCTTTCAAAGGTAGAGAACCTTCTGCGAAAGTAACGTTACGTCTTCGGCAGCTTCAGCCGGTCGCGATAGACGCCAATACGTTTGCGAGCTCGATCCACGACGTCCCCGTAGAACAGGAGCTCCGAGTAGAGTTGACCAAGTGTGGCCTGGCTTTGCGGCTCTTTTACGTCGTCGGTGCTGAAGAAGCCGTTCTCGCCGGGCAGACGATTGTAACCGCGCAGGCGGATCGCGTTGATGGTGTCACCGATCAGGTAACCATAGAACTTCTTCAGCTTCCCACCAGATTTCGCCGCGAGCAGTGTGGCGTACTCCATCAGGTCGTTGTCGTGCTCGTCGAGACTGACCCCCGGCGCCTTGAACTCAACGATCACGACGGAGCCTTCTTCGTGGAACAGCGCTATGTCCGGGCGGCAGCCCCCGTTCTCGTCACCTATCCGATTGAGCAGATCACCGACGGCATCATCGACGTCGGCTTCGAAGATGTTCTGGCCGTTGTCCCATTTGATCTGGTTTAATGGCATGTCGGAGGCGATGTAGTCGTAGTAGTGATACTCCTCGCTGAGCAACCAGACGTCGTGGTCCGAGACCTCCTCACTGTCCTTCCGCATTGGAAAAAAGATGCTGTGTATCAGGGCCTCGTTCTTGCGGCGCTGTCCGTCCGGTAGTTCGGTCTGGACGTTGAGGCCCTCATTCACGGCTAGGTCCAGCACGTCGATCAGAGCTGACCTGCGAACGACCAGCTGTGAGAGGTTGGCCATGTCCATAGTCTTGAGCGAAGATGCGTATTCCCACGACAGGTCGTCGATCTGGCGCCGGAAGTCCTCGCTGTCAGGTGCAAGCCCCTTGATAGCTTCCTTCATGGCCGAAAGGCTGGAAGTCTCGTTGACCACCTGCTCCTGAAGGTTCGTCAAGACACGCTTCGCGACCTCTTTCGGCGTGTCCCCGAACTTCACGCGCGTGTTCGAGTACGAGAGCATCTCCTCAGAGACGCCGAAGTCCTGCGCCACGTCTTTCACGATCGTGTCCCTGGACCAATCAGGTGGCGTTATGAGCTCCTGCACCTTGTCGTCGAGAACCGAGAAAATGTCCTCAAAAGTGACCTGCATCCCTCCGAAGAGGTCGCCTGAGCCGTCGTCTACAGGTATCTTGTCGAACCCATCGCGTTGCTCGTTCACACCGTCATCCAACAGGGCCCCTTCGACGAGGACAATGTGGTAATAGCCTTCAATGGCGTTGTTCTCGAGCGTCTTGGTCTTGAGATAGCGACCCGTGATGAGTTCAGCGATCGAGGCCTTAGCACACAAGCCTATGATGTTGCGAGGCAACGGGTACTGCGTCTCGTCCAGCTTGTAGTGCGTTATGGTGAAGTCGGCCGATACCGTGTCCTCACCTTCGACGTGTTCGACGGTGATCGGCGTCACGGACGTGTGCTCCGGGATGTCAGTGGGCGTCAGTGTCTGTTCGGACTTGGTGCCCCAAGGTCACTGACGAACTTGATCTGGAACTCGCCGAGGTCATCCTTAAGACTGACGACCCTTTGCAGCAGATTGAAGAGAACGTGCTGTCTGATCGCCTCGGCGGTGAACGTCCGATGCACGCTGGCGACGGATAGGTTGGTCTCGCGCAGCCTCGACACCACGTGCGATAGGCGTATCTGGGTCCCGACTTCGCCCGTATCCCGCGCTTCCATCGTGAAATCGGTCTCTTCGATGGTCTTGCGATCGCGCCGAAAAGGCAGGGAGATGTGCTTAAACCCGTCCCCCTCTCTGTAGATGGACGACAGTGAGACAGCCGTGAAGTGGTGGAAGAACTGGACGCGACCGGTTCCCTTACATTTCCCGATGCCAGGGATGTTGAGGTCGTCCTTGTAGGAGGTGTCCTTAGTCAGGAAGGCCTTGCGCTGGTCTGGCCCAAGACCGCAACCGTTGTCCTCGCAGGTGATCTCAAGGTCGTACTCCTCGCCCAGCAAGTCCGCTTTCGTAGCTTTCACCTGGAGCGTCACGTCCAGGGCGACCGCATCGGCCTCATCCCTCTTTCGGATCAGGAACGCGTCGATCGAGTTCGCCAGCAGCTCGTCCACGACCACCAGTGGGTTCTTACTGATGCGAGTGTTCTTCAGGCTACCGCGGATATCGAGCGTCACTGCCAGTCCTCAATCATCTAACAATTTGTTTTTCCCACTTATCCTAGCGTGTTCCCTCCAAGTCAATTTTCGCGTGCTTGAGCCCTTGGGGCCCGGTGAGGAACCACTCTGGGCTGATCGCATCGCAGGAACATTATTTTGCGCCGTACTGTGTCTATACTGTTCGCGGACAATCGACCTGATTGCCGCCAGCCGATAAGTCCATGTTTTCGCTGAGAAATTTTGGAGGCGAGTACCGGAATCGAACCGGTGTACACGGATTTGCAATCCGCTGCGTCACCACTCCGCCAACTCGCCATCCGTGGTGTAAGGCGTGATTAATCACATGCACTGCGCTGGCGCAAGAGGCGTTTTGCCTTTGCCCTGGCCGAATATTATTTTTCTTTCCGGTTGGGTAGAATCCCGCCGGGCCGGGGTTTGGTCAGGGTTCGACGTCCAAGGCTGCGGTGCGGATGGCCGCGGCGATCAGCTTGGGAACGCCCGGCAGCGCGCCGGTGACCGGCAGCACCGCGCCGCCGAACCGGGCCGCCTCCAGCGCTGCGGGAATGTCCTCTTTCACGTGGTCGCCGGCCTGGGCAAAGAACGGCAGGCAAAGGGCGCGGGCGGGCAGCTGCGCCGCCGCGGTTTCAATACGCGGGTCCTGTTCGACGTAGCCGGGGGTGACCGTGCAGCCGGGCAGCAGCGGGCGCAGTCTGGCGGCGAAGTCTTCGGCGGCCTCGGCCGCCTTGGGGCCGCGCGCGGAGCCGTGAGCGGCCAGCAGCAGGTGGAGCCCGTCCGTATTCCACCCCTGCGCCTGCGCCGCTTCATGAACAGCCTGGGCCGCCAGAGGCGGCAGGGCGGCATCCAGGCCGAAAGGCGCCGCGATGCGGCAGCTGATCCCGTTCAGGCGCGCTGGCAGCACCTTGGCGGTGAAATACCCCTGCGACATGAAGAACGGGTAGACGACAGCGCCATTTGCCGTCACCTCCTCCAGCCGCTCCGGCGTGGCGAGAGTGGCGGAGCGGATGTCCCAGCCCGGTAAAAACGCGGCAACTTCCGCCGCGAGGCTTGCCAGATCCGCTTCGGCGGGCCCGGGGGCGGAGGGCTGTCCGTGGGCGGTGATAACGGCGGTTTGCGGGCTTTGGGTCACAGCGTGCGTCCGGATTGTTGAGGGGGCTGCCGGGCAGCGGGATTATCCTGTCATTTGGGGAGCTTGGGGGGCGTTCCGCAAGGGCCGCAGAGAATTTTCCGACCGCCCCGGGAGAAAGCAATTCAAGGTGGTTGACCTTCTCCGGCGCTTCCCATAAATCAGCAGATGTCCTGAGCGGGTATGGTGAAATGGTATCATAAGAGCCTTCCAAGCTTAAGGTGCGGGTTCGATTCCCGCTACCCGCTCCAGACCTTCCCCGCACTGCCTGCCCAAGCGCCGCGCTGATACCAAGCCTTTGCTGATACAGTGTGACGCGGGCCGTTGCCATTCTCATACACAGTTTGAAACTGCTCTGCGCTTGACGTGCGGAGCCTGCGGGGCCATGAACCTTGGCAAATGCGCGGGTTCCAGGCCCGCAAGACCAAAAGTGCAGAAGGATCCGGAATGGCGCGGAGACAAGCGGCCCCGAACGCGGAACAGGAGCGGGAAAAGTCCCGGAAAATTGGCGTGCTCTCGGCCCTGTGGCCGTTCATGCGGCCCTACCGGGGGCTGATGTTTGCAGCCACCTGCGCGCTGGTGCTGACGGCGGCGCTGTCGCTGACGCTGCCGCTGGCGGTGCGCCGGGTGGTGGACAATTTCCGGATCTCCGACTCCGAGCTGCTGAACCTCTATTTCAGCGCTGCGCTGGTCATCGCCGCGCTGCTGGCCGTGGGCACCGGCGTGCGCTACGCGCTGGTGACCCGGTTGGGCGAACGCGTGGTGGCCGATATCCGCAAGGCGGTGTTTGACCGGGTGATCGGCATGAGCCCGGAGTTCTACGAACGCATCATGACCGGAGAAGTGCTGAGCCGGATCACCACGGACACCACGCTGATTCAGTCGGTGCTGGGCTCGTCGGTGTCGATCGCGCTGCGCAACCTGCTGATTTTCCTGGGCGGCATGGTGCTGATGCTGCTGACCTCGGCCAAGCTGACCGCGATGGTGCTGCTGATCGTGCCGGCGGTGATCGTGCCGATCCTGTTCCTGGGCCGCCGTCTGCGTGCGATCAGCAAGGAGAACCAGGACTGGATCGCGGCGTCGTCCGGAAACGCGGGCGAGGCGCTGGGGGCGGTGCAGACGGTGCAGGCTTTTACCCATGAAAACGCCAGCCGCCTGAAGTTCGGCGAGATGACCGAAACCGCCTTTGACGTCTCACGCCGCCGCATCCGGACGCGGGCCTATCTGACGGTGATCGTGATCTTCCTGGTGTTTTCCGGCATTGTCGGCGTTTTGTGGATGGGGGCCAACGACGTGCGCGCCGGCGTGATGACCGAGGGCACGCTGATCCAGTTCGTGATCTACGCGGTTCTGGTTGCTGGCTCGGTGGCGGCGCTGTCGGAGATCTGGAGCGAGCTGCAGCGGGCCGCCGGGGCAACCGAGCGGCTGGTGGAATTGCTGAACGCCGAGGACACCGTGGTGGATCCGGCGGCCGCGCAGGTGCTGCCTGCGCCGGTCAGGGGGGAGATCGCATTTGAGAATGTCTCCTTCCGCTATCCGTCGCGGCCGGACGTCTCAGCGCTGGAGGATGTGTCGCTGACGGTGCGGCCCGGTGAGACTGTGGCCTTTGTCGGCCCGTCGGGTGCAGGGAAGACCACCATCATTCAGCTGCTGCAGCGCTTTTATGATCCCAACCAGGGCGCGGTGAAGCTGGACGGTGTGGCGCTGAAACACCTGCAGCGGGATGAGTTCCGCCGCCATATCGCGCTGGTGCCGCAGGACCCGGTGATCTTTGCCGCCTCGGCCCGCGAGAACATCCGGTTTGGCCGCCCCGGCGCCTCCGATGCGGATGTGGAAGCCGCTGCCAAGGCTGCCGCGGCGCATGAGTTCATTTCCACGCTGCCGGACGGCTATGACAGTTTTGTCGGCGAAAGGGGCGTGATGCTGTCGGGCGGGCAGAAGCAGCGGATCGCCATTGCACGCGCCATCCTGCGGGACGCGCCGGTGCTGCTCTTGGACGAGGCGACCTCGGCGCTGGATGCAGAAAGCGAACGGCTGGTGCAGGCCGCGGTGGATGAGCTGAGCCAGGGCCGCACCACGCTGATCGTGGCGCACCGTCTGGCCACCGTGAAGAAGGCGGACCGCATCGTGGTGATGGACCAGGGCCGCATCGTCGCCACCGGCAGCCATGATGAGCTGGTGGCGCAGGGCGGCCTTTATGCGCGCCTTGCCAAGCTGCAGTTCACCGAGGGTTTGGCCGCGGAGTAACCGCTGCCATTTGCATGATTCCAGGCGCCCCGGACCTTGTCCGGGGCGTTTTTTGCGGCAGAAGGCCGGTTCCCGGTGGAATTGGCGTCACGTCATGCCGCAACCTGCCTTGACGTGACCCCGTGCCGGAGCTTGCGCAAATGCGTGTTTCCAATAGTCTGTGGCGAACGAGAACACACCCCGAGACACCGGGGGTACGGGGAGGAGACGAATGGGTTTTAGCGGGATTACGGACCGTAACGCGCTGCAGAATGAAATGCCGTACGAGGCGCGGGATTTGCCAGCCACGCTGTATGGGCTGCTGTCGCGCACGGCGGACAAGTATCCGGACAGCAATGCGGTCAGCTATCAGATCTTTTCTGGCCCCAAGGACAAGGCGGAAACCCTGACCTGGCGCACGCTGAAGGAGCAGGTGAGCCAGGCAGCCAACATGTTCCGCGCGCTGGGTATCGGTGAAAAGGACGTGGTGGCCTATGTGCTGCCCAACTGCAACGAGACGCTGGTGACCATGCTGGGCGGCGCGGTGGCGGGGATTGTGAACCCGATCAACCCGCTTCTGGAGCCGGAGCAGATCGCCTCGATCCTGCGCGAGACAAAGGCCAAGGTGGTTGTAACCCTGCGGCCTTTCCCCAAGACCGACGTGGCGCAGAAAGTGGCCGAGGCAGTGCGCCACGCGCCGGGGGTGAACACGGTGCTGGAGGTGGATCTGAACCGCTATCTGACGCCGCCGAAATCCTGGATCGTCCCGCTGGTACGGCCCAAGCTGGATAACCAGGCTAAGGCCGCGCATGCCGATTACATGAGCTTTGCCAAGGAGATGGCGAAACACCCCAAGACGCTGGCCTTTGCGGACAGCACCGGCGACCGGGTGGCCTGCTATTTCCACACCGGCGGAACCACGGGCATGCCCAAGGTGGCGCAGCACAAGTATTCGGGCCTGGTCTATAACGGCTGGCTGGGCAGCACCCTGCTGTTCACCGAGGAAGACAACATCATCTGCCCGCTGCCGCTGTTCCATGTCTTTGCTGTGCATGTGATCATGATGGCGGCGGTGGCCTCTGGCGCGCATGTGGTGTTCCCGACGCCGCAGGGCTACCGCGGCGAGGGGGTGTTCGACAATTTCTGGAAGCTGATCGAGCGCTGGAAGATCACCTTTGTCATCACCGTGCCCACCGCGGTGTCGGCGCTGATGCAGCGGCCGGTGGATGCGGATATCTCGACCGTGAAGACGGCGTTTTCCGGCTCCGCCCCGATGCCGATGGAGCTGTTCAAGCGGTTCGAAAGCGCCTCCGGCGTCACCATAGTCGAGGGCTATGGCCTGACCGAGGCCACCTGCCTGGTGTCCTGCAACCCGCCCGGCGGCGAGAAGAAGGTCGGCTCTGTCGGCATTCCGTTCCCTTATACGGACGTGCGGATCGTCAAACAGACCAACGGCGGCCCGCTGGAATGCGGGGTGGACGAGGTGGGCGAAATCTGCGTGTCCAACCCCGGGGTTTTTGCCGGCAGCACCTATACCGAAGCCGACAAGAACGTGGATCTCTACTATCAGGAGAAATTCCTGCGCACCGGCGATCTGGGCCGCATCGACGAGGATGGCTACCTGTGGATCACCGGCCGCGCCAAGGATCTGATCATCCGCGGAGGCCACAACATCGACCCGGCTGAGATCGAGGAGGCGCTTCTGGGGCATTCCGCGGTGGCCTTTGCCGGCGCGATCGGCCAGCCGGACGCCCATTCCGGAGAGTTGCCCTGCGCCTTTGTCGAACTGGTCGATGGCGCTTCGGTCAGCGAGAAGGAGCTGCTGGAATACTGCAAGATCCACGTGCATGAGCGCGCGGCGATCCCCAAGCATCTGACGGTGCTGGATGAGCTGCCGAAAACTGCGGTGGGCAAGGTGTTCAAGCCTGATCTGCGCAAACTGGCGATCACCCGTGTCTACAACGGGGCGCTGGAACAGGCTGGAATCGCTGCGCGGGTTGTCAGCGTGATTGATGACAAGAAGCGGGGGCTGGTGGCGCAGGTCGCCGCCAACGGCAGCTCGGAGGCGGATATCAACGGTGTTCTGAACAGCTTCACCCGGCCGTGGGAGCCTGCCGCGGCAGCGTGACCGCTGTCATCCGATGCAACATCAAAGGGCGCCCTGCGGGGCGCTTTTCCATTCAGGCATTCCATTTGCGGGAATCTCTGCCTAGGCTCGGGAAAACGCGGCGTGCAGGGAGGCTCGCAGATGGACTATGAACGGCTGATCGACGAGGAGACCTGGGATTTCATCCAGAAGACCGGCGAGCTCTATCCCGATGACGCCACGGACATGTCCATAGACGAGCAGCGCCGCATCTATGACTGCATGGCCCGGGAGTTCCGGGCGCCGCGCCCGGACTTCGTCACCTTCAAGGACGCCCGGGCCGGCGGGGTGCCCGTGCGGATCTATACAGCGGGCGATCCCACCCGCACGGTGCTGTTCTGCCACGGCGGCGGTTTTGTCGTGGGGGGGCTGGACAGCCACGACGACATCTGCGCCGAGCTCTGTGCCCAGACCGGCTACAGGGTGGTGGCGGTGGATTACCGGCTGGCCCCGGAGCACAAGCACCCCGCCGCATTCGAAGATGCCTGGACGGTGCTGAACTGGGTCGAAAAGACCTATGGCAAGGGGATTGTGCTGGCGGGCGACAGCGCCGGGGCGAACATCTGCGCTGCGGTGGCGCACCACGCCCGGGGCCGGACCGATGCGCTGCTGGGTCAGGTGCTGATCTACGGCGTCTTTGGCGGTGATACGGACCAGGGCTCCTACATCGAACACGCCCAGGCGCCGATGCTGACCCGCGAGGATGTGCTGTATTACATGAACATCCGCACGGACCGCGCAGCGCCCAAGAGCGATCCGCTGTTTGCACCGCTTCAGGACAGCGATTTTTCCGGCCTGCCGCCGACGGTTCTGGTGACAGCCGATTGCGATCCGGTCCGCGACGACTCGCGCGATTACCGGGACCGCATCCTCGGTGACGGCGGCAAGGCGCATTGGATCAACGAGCCGGGTCTGATCCACGGCTATCTGCGCGCCCGCCACAGCGTCAGCCGCGCCCGTGACAGCTTTGAGCGGATCTCGGTTGCCATCGAAGCGCTGGGGCAGGGCATCTGGGCCTATGACGATTAGGAACGCCTAGCCGGCAAAATCCCGGCACCGCTCCTCGTACTGCGACGTATCCAGCCAGCCGCCGCTGATCACCTGCCAGTCCGGGCCGGAGGTGGTGACATAGGTCCAGCTGCCCACCGGGATATGGGAAAACTTGACGTAGTCGCCGGGATTGATCCGCCCGACCAGCGGGGCATCCGGCCGGTGCCCGGCCCGCAGGCCCATCGCCGGCCCCAGCCAGCCCAGGCAGGCGCCTTCGAACTCGTCATGCACCGGCAGGTCCCACAGCTGGTAGCGCAGATGGAGGTCTTGCAGGTTCAGGTAGGTCTGCTTGTTGTTCACCCGGCAGCCGATGCGGGCCTCCATCTGCTTGACCTGTGCCACCAGCCTTTCGTCCTGCGGCGGCAGCGAAACGGATTTGCCAAGGCAGCCCCGGTTGTCAAAGACGGCCTGGCCCAGCGGCGAGCCGAAGCAGTAGCCGGCCCGGTCGATCACCGCGTTCCGGGTGAACCAAAGGTCGTGGCAGGTGTCGCCGGCCAGAACCGGCGCGGCAAACAGGCAGAAGGCGGCAGCAAGGGATTTCATGGCAGTCCTTTCCGGCAACTGAAAACGGCGGCTGAGGGCCATAATAGCACACGGGCCGCCGTAATCGCGTTACCTCAGGAACGGCTCTGCCTTCATGGTTTCGGCAATGGGCGCGCCCAGCCGCTTAAGAATGGTCGGGGCCAGCTGGCGCTGGTCGATGACGTCACTGTGGTCGGGGCCGTCGGCCTCGCCAAAGTAATAGAGCGCGGTTTCCTGCTGCAGCGGGCTGCGGCCGCCGTGATGGCCGCGCTCGTCCTGGCCGTGGTCGGCGGTGACGATCACCTCATAGCCCAGATCGCGCCAGCGGGTGATGAAGGGTGCCAGCATCTCATCCATCACGAAACAGGCGTGGTCCATCTCCTGGCAGTCGTGGAAATAGCGGTGGCCCATGCTGTCCAGCGTGCAGGTGTGCAGCATCCCGTAGTCGAGGCCGAAGCGCAGGCAGAGATTGGTCAGCGTGCCAAACAGGTCAACATCTGACGGGGTCATCTGATTGTCCTTGCCGTAACCGGTCATGGTGTGGAACCGGCCGTGGCTGATGGTCTTGCTCTCCGGTTCGTCATATTCGATGTCGCGCACGCAGTCGAACGGGTGGCGGTTGAAGAAGGACGACCAGAAGCTGTGCGCCACGGCCCCGGTGACGCCGCCTGCCGCGCGGACCTGGCTGAACACGTCCTTCTCCTTCAGCCGGAACACGTTGGCGTTGCCGGTGCAGCCGTGAACGGCGGGGGCCACGCCGGTGTGGATCGAGGCATAGCAGCTGGCGGAAATCGACGGCAGCACGCTGCGCAGCTTCCACACGCGGGCGTCGCCGCTGTCCACCCAGCCTTCCAGGTTGCCGAACAGGCGGCGGAAGTTGCGCCAGGGCACGCCGTCCAGAATGATGAGCAGAAGTTTTGTGTCCATGGCCCGAATCCCTCTTTGCCTTGCAGTGGCTTCGGTGCCCCATTTTGATGTCAGTTTCCTGAAGCGCCATTCAAAAAGCGAAGGGATGGTCTGAAACCGGCACCATGTTGGGGGAGGGCAGGCCTGCCGCGGCTCAGAACGCGGTGGCCAGCAGGCTGGCGCCGGCAAGCATCAGCAGGAGGCCAGCGGCCGGAGCGAACAGCCGGGCGCGCGCCAGGTGCTTTTCGGCCAGCACGTAGAGCGCAATACCGGCGATCCAGTACAGGTTCATGACCCCGCCCGCAAAAAGCAGCAGCATCAGCGCCCAGCAGCAGCCCAGGCAGTATGCGCCATGGTGGGCGCCCATCAGTACAGCACCAGCCATGCCTGTGCGGTGGTGCGCGGTCAGAAATTGAACCGGCGTCCGGCAGTGGGAGAGGCAGGCGTGCTTCCAGGGGGTAAACTGATAGGCGCCCGCCGCCAGCAGCAGCGCCCCCGCAAGGGCACGGCTGCTGAGCGACATCATAGGCCCGTTTGACAGGCCAGCGGTTTCCAGCCCCCACTGCACAGCGGTGGCGGCGAGTGAAAAGACTGCCCAGGCCAGCAGGTAGCCGCTCAGGAACAAAAGGCTGAGCAGCGGTGCCCGTGCGGGGCTTGAGCCGGCTTTCTTGAGGGCGGTGAACAGCAGCAGGACAGGGGCCGCGCTGGGGGTCATCATGGCGATCATCATCAGCCACCACATCAGAAAGATCAGACCGGCATAGCCCGCCGTCCAGGCGGTGCCGGGTCCCATCTGCATCGGTTCGCCGATGGGGCCGGCCATCCGGGTCATTTCGACCGCGGTCATTTCCATGCCCGCGCCAAGCACCGTATAGGCCGCGCTGAGCGCAACAACGATGGCCGCGGCGCCCAGCACCACGGCTTCGCCACGGCGCGCCAGCCATTCCGCGGGCCCCGTGCTGTGCTGGGCTCGCGGCGTGGCGTTCTCAGGCCGCGCGCTCAACGCCTCTGCCGGTCAGGTGCAACTCGGCGATATGGGCGTGGGTTCCGCTGTTCTTTTCCAGGCTGATGGCTGCATTGCGGGTTTGGGTGGTGCCGCATGCCATGGTGGCCTTGGAAAACTCAAACCCGTTCGGCAGCGTGATGCTGATGAAATGCGGATCACCGGAGACAATGTTCGGGATCGGCTGCACCTTGGTTTCTGCATAGCTGCCCACTGTTGCGGTGCCGGTGCCGCTCTCCGCGTCATAGTCCAGTGAGATTTTCGCGCTCAGCGTCTCGTGCCGGGTCGGGCTCATCAGGCTGAACACCGAGAACATGGTGGCAAATTCGTCCGTGTCTTTGCCTGTCATGATCGCTTCCAGCGCTGCGCGCTGCTCGTCCGTTGCGCGTTCGTCGATAATCATCTGCATCTGGCCGTTGCCCTCGTGCACCGGACCCGGCCATTTATAGAGAACCGCAGCATACAGGCCGTCCAGCTTGACGCTGCCGTAATGCCCCTTGTCGATGCGGTAGGTCAGCAAAGCCTCGCAAGTGCCGTCCGTGGGCAGTTGGGAAAACTGGCAGGGGCACCCGGGATTGCAGTTGCAGTTGCCGATTTCCTGTCCGTGAATGGCCCAATCCGTCATGACATTCCCTCCTGTTCTGCGTGAAAAGCAAAACTGCCCGGAGGTTTCGGGGCCGGCCTGCAGGAAATCAGCTGCGCTCGGTCATGATTTTCTTGCTTGCGGCTGGTATCGCCGCACTCTCCCAGTGGCGACAAAGTACCACAAAACAGAAACGCCGGAAAAAAGAAAAAGCCCCCGCCCGCAGCGGGGCAGGGGCTTTGCATCCAGCGGTGGAATCAGTTGCCGGCGCTTTCCATCTTGCGGTGGGCGATCACCTCTTCCAGCCAGCCGAGCTTCATTTCCGGAACGGAGCTGAGCAGCAGATCGGTGTAATCGTCAAACGGCGGGCTCAGCACCTTGGACTTGCTGCCGTAGCGCTGCACCTTGCCCTGATACATCACCGCGATGTTGTCGGAGATGGCCCGCACAGTCGCCAGATCGTGGGTGATGAACAGATAGGCGACATCCTCGATCTTCTGCAGCTCCAGCAGCAGCTTCAGGATGCCGTCCGCCACCAAGGGGTCCAGCGCCGAGGTGACCTCGTCGCAGATGATCATCTTGGGCTTGGCCGCCAGCGAGCGGGCGATGCAGACACGCTGCTTCTGGCCGCCGGACAGCTCTGCCGGATAGCGGTCCATGAACTTCTCGCCCAGCTCAATCTCGTCCAGCAGCTCGATGATCCGCTTGCGCTTCTCCTTGCCCCGCATGCCGAAGTAAAACTCCAGCGGGCGGCCGATGATGGTGCCGACGGTCTGGCGCGGGTTCATCGCGACGTCCGCCATCTGGTAGATCATCTGCAGCTCGCGCAGGTCTTCGCGGCTGCGGCCCTTGAGGTCGGGCGAGAGGGTGCGGCCGGCAAATTCGATCTCACCCTCGCGCGGCGGCAGAAGGCCGGTGATCACGCGGGCGAGGGTGGACTTTCCGGAGCCGGACTCGCCCACCACCGCCAGGGTCTGGCCGGGGTACAGATCGACGTTCACATTGTGCAGCACGTCGAACTGGGTGCCCTTGTAGCGCGCGGTGATGTTGCGCACGCTCAGCACCGGCTCCGCGGTGGGGGCCTTTTCCTCATGCTCGATGGAGCGCACCGAGACCAGCGCCTGGGTGTACTCCTCCTGCGGGTTGTTGATGATCTGGTCGACAGGGCCGTATTCGACCGTGTTGCCCATCTTCAGCACCATGATGTCGTCGCTGACCTGCGCCACGACTGCCAGATCGTGGGTGATGTAGAGCGCGGCAACGCCAGTGTCGCGGATCGCTTCCTTGATCGCCATCAGCACGTCGATCTGGGTGGTCACGTCGAGCGCGGTTGTCGGCTCGTCGAACACCACCAGATCCGGCTCCGGGCACAGTGCCAGCGCGGTCATGCAGCGCTGCAGCTGGCCGCCCGACACCTGGTGGGGGTAGCGCTCGCCGATGTTCTCCGGATCCGGCAGGCCCAGCTTGGCAAACAGGGTCCGTGCCCGCGCCTCGGCCTCCTTGCGGGAGAACTTCTTCTGCTCCACCGCGGCCTCGACCACCTGCTCCATGATTTTCTTGGCCGGGTTGAAGGAGGCTGCCGCGGATTGCGACACATAGGTGACCTCGCCGCCGCGCAGCTTGCGGATGTCGCCAAGCTTGGACTTGAGGACGTCGCGGCCGTTGACCCAGACTTCGCCGCCGGTGATCTTCACACCGCCGCGGCCATAGGCCATGGAGGCCAGGCCGATGGTCGATTTGCCGGCACCGGATTCCCCGATCAGCCCCAGCACCTTGCCGGGCGCGAGGTCAAAGCTGACCCCGTGCACGATCTCGATATCACGGGGCTTTTCGCCCGGCGGATAGATGGTCGCGCCGATTTTCAGGTCGCGGACTTTCAACAGGGTATCGCTCATCCGCGGCCTCCTTTCAGCGATGTGGTCCGGTTCAGCACCCAGTCAGCCACCAGATTGACCGAGATCGCCAGGGTGGCGATGGCAAAGGCCGGGATCAGGGCCGCAGGAATGCCGTAGACAATGCCGTCCTTGTTTTCCTTCACGATGCCGCCCCAGTCGGCTGCCGGCGGCTGCACACCCAGGCCCAGGAAGGACAGGGTGGAGACGAACAGCACCGCAAAGATGAACCGCAGCCCCATCTCGGCCACCAGCGGCGACAGCGCGTTGGGCAGGATTTCACGGAAGATGATCCAGGAGGTCTTCTCGCCGCGCAGGCGCGCGGCCTCGACGTAGTCCATCACCTCGATATCGACCGCAACCGCCCGCGCCAGCCGGTAGACCCGGGTCGAGTCCAGCAGACCCATCACCACGATCAGGATCGGGATGGTCACCGGCATGACCGATAGCACGACGAGGGCAAAGATCAGCGTCGGGATCGACATGATCAGGTCGACAAACCGCGACATCGCCTGATCCAGCCAGCCGCCGGCCTCGGCGGCGATGAAGCCCAGAATGGATCCGGTCGTAAAAGACAGCAAGGTTGCAGCGGTGGCGATGAAGATCGTGGTTTGGCCGCCGTAGATCATCCGGGTCAGCAGATCCCGGCCGATGTTGTCGGTGCCCAGGAGAAAGTCGGAACTGGCGGGTTCCCAGACGTCGCCAACCACTTCACCCACCCCATAGGGGGCCAGCAGCGGCGCAAAGATCGCGCCGAGAAAGTACAGGGCCGTGAAGAACAGCCCGATGAGTGCGGAAATGGGGATATTCTTCATTTCGGGTGCCTCAGGCGCGGGTTGCTCAGAATGGCGACGATGTCAGCGATCATGTTCAAACCGATATAGACAGCGGCAAAGATCAGGCCGCAGGCCTGCACCACAGGCACGTCCCGCTTGGACACATGGTCAACCAGATACTGGCCCATGCCGGGGTAGACGAACACCACCTCGATCACCACAACGCCGACCACCAGATAGGCGAGGTTCAGCATCACCACGTTGACGATCGGGGCAATGGCGTTCGGGAAAGCATGGCGGTAGATCACCTGAAAGGCGTTGAGGCCCTTCAGCTCGGCTGTTTCAATATAGGCCGACTGCATCACGTTCAGGATCGCGGCCCGCGTCATCCGCATCATATGCGCCAGCACAACCAGGGTGAGCACGGCGATGGGCAGGGCGATCGCGTTGAGCTTTTCGAACAGGTTCATGTTGTCGTTGATCATCGCCACCGACGGGAACCATCGCAGCTTCACTGCGACGAGATACATCAGCACATAGCCGATCAGAAATTCGGGGATGGAGATCGAGGCGAGGGTTACGCCGGAGATCAGCTTGTCGGGCCAGCGGTCCTTGAAGCGGACGGCGACCAGGCCCAGGAAGATGGCCAGCGGCACCGCCACCACGGCAGCCCAGAATGCGAGGAACAGCGTGTTCCAGAAGCGGCTGGCGAGGGCTTCGGAAATATCCTGGCCGCTGGTGAGCGCAGTTCCCAGGTCGCCTTGGATGGCACCGAACAGCCAGGCGAAATAGCGCTGCACGGGCGGATCGTTGACACCCAGCTCTGCCCGCAGGTTGGCGAGCGCTTCCGGGGTTGCCGACTGGCCCAGAATCGACTGGGCGACATCGCCGGGCAGCACCATCGTGCCGGCAAAGATCACCACTGAGATGAGCAAAAGAAGCAGGAGGCTCAGCGCGATGCGCTGAGCCAAAAGTTTTACAACCGGGGACATTTAGGCTTTGACCCACAGCTTGCTGGCCGCATAGCCGTTCATCAGAACCTGGCCCGGGATGCCCTCGACAAAGCCGTCGACCTTGTCGGTGGTTGCCTCGACGAAGTCGTTGAACATCGGGCAGATCAGGCCGCCTTCGTCGCGCAGGATGGTCGACATGTCGGCATACATCTGCGTCCGCTTGGCAACGTCCAGTTCGCCGCGTGCGGCCACCAGCATCTGGTCGAACTGCTCGTTGTTGAACCGGGTGTCGTTCCAGTCCGCGGTGGACAGGTAAGCGGTGGTGAACATCTGGTCCTGTGTCGGACGGCCGCCCCAGTAGCTGGTGCAGAACGGCTTGTTGTTCCAGACTTCCGACCAGTAGCCGTCGTTCGGCTCGCGCTTGACGTCCAGCTTGATGCCGGCGCCTGCCAGCGACTGCTGGAACAGCGCAGACGCGTCCGGCGCGCCCGGGAAGGAGTTGTCCGAGGTGCGCAGCAGGATCGAGCCGTCGTGGCCGGACTTCTTCAGGTGGTGCATCGCCTTGTCCGGGTCGAACTGGCGCTGTTCCAGCTCGGTGTACATCGGATAGGAGGCGTTGATCGGGGTGTCGTTGCCGACGGTGCCGTAGCCGTTCAGGATCTTGTCGACCATTTCCTGGCGGTTGATGCCGTATTTCAGCGCCAGGCGCACGTCGTTGTTGTCGAACGGCGCGGTGTTGCAATGCATGATGAACACGTAATGGCCGGCCGCGGAGGTCGAATGCACGGTGATGTTCGGCGCACGGTCCACCAGTTTCGCGGTGCGCGGCGGCACCCGGTCGATCACATCCACCTGGCCGGACTGCAGCGCCGCGACGCGGGCAGTGTCGTCGTTGATGACGATGATTTCCACGGTGTCCGCGTTGCCCAGATCGCCCCAGTAATTCGGGTTCTTCTCGGCCACGAAGCGCACGCCCATGTCGGAGGACTTCATGATGTAGGGGCCGGTGCCGATGGCGGCTGCCGGATCGTCCATGCCGCCGCCCGGCTGAATGATCAGGTGGTAGTCGGCCAGCAGATAGGGCAGGTCGGCGTTCGGGCTGTCCAGTTCGAAGACAACGCTGTCGCCGTCCGCGCGCACGTCCTTGATGCCGCGCATGATGCCCAGGGCGCCCGACTTGGTGTCTTCGCCGCTGTGGCGCTCCATCGTCTTGACCACATCTTCGGCGGTCACGTTCTGGCCGTTCGAATAGGTCACGCCGGAGCGCAGCTTGAAGGTCCAGGTCTTGGCGTCGGCCGAGGCTTCATAGCTTTCGGCCAGCTTGCCTTCGATGCCGCCGTCCTCTGCCAGCTCGACCAGCGTTTCCCCCCACAGGCGGGTGACCATCAGGCCAACGGTATTGGTGACCAGCGCCGGATCCAGGCTGTCGGTGGTGGACCCGCCCTGCAGGCCGAGACGGATAGTGCCGCCTTTCTGCGGGCCGGCCGCCTTGGCGGCGCTGGACAGCAGCAGGTTGGCGGATACAGCGGTAAAGCCCAGTGCGGCGGCCTTGCCCAGGAAGTCACGGCGCGAAAGTTTGCCCGCCACAGCCTGACTGGCCAGATACTGCATGTGTCTGTTCATTGAGTTCTCCCGATTGGTTGCGGTGCTCCAGGCACCTGTTTTTTGATTGATGGTTCAAGATTTGCGCATTTGCCGCAACCTAGCAAGCGTTATTCGCGGAGCGCTTGGTGAGGCGGCATACACGCCGGTGAGGCCCGTAGAAGGCAGGTCGCCTTTCTCAAGCAAGGTGCCGTTTTTGGCTGCCATGCCGGGTGTAAATCAAAAAAACATCTGGAATGCGACAAGAAATTTTTGTGCGCGAGAATGACGGATTTTTTATGAATTGGCCGGGATGGTGCCAAGTGTTGGCGGTAACTGGGGGAGAATCGATGCTTTCTGGCCTGAAAACGCCGCCTCCGGCGCCTGGATCAAGCGGCCGCCAGTGCGGTTCAGACGGGCCGGGCGGGGCAGGGCTGCGCGGGCCTGTCAGAGCTGTTCGGTGTCCATCCAGATGGTCACCGGGCCGTCGTTCAGCAGCCGCACTTTGATGTCGGCGCCAAACCGTCCCTTGGCTGTTTCCAAACCAAGCTGTGCCAGCCGGCCGGCGAAGTATTCATACAGCCGCTCGCCCTCAGCCGGGGCGGCGGCTGCTGAAAATCCGGGCCGGTTGCCGCGCCGGGTGTCTGCGGCCAGGGTGAACTGGCTGACCACCAGGGCGCTGCCGCCGGTGTCCAGCACCGAGCGGTTCATCTTGCCGTCCTCATCCTTGAAGATCCTGAGCTTGGAGATCTTCGCCGCCAGCTGATCCGCCTGCGCCTCGCTGTCGCCCTGCATGGCGCAGACCAGGATCAGCAGGCCGGGCCCGATCTCTCCCAGGGTCTCGCCATCCACCGTGACCGAGGCCTCGCTGACCCGCTGTATCAATGCCCGCATGTGTGCCCGTCCTTGTCCTGCCTCAGCCGCGCCAGTCCGCAAAGTCCTCCAGCGCCGCCCGGCTGGTGCGGAAGCTGTTGGCCGGGTGGTCCTCGTCACCATAGCCAAAGGAAATGGCGCAGAGGATGATCCGGTCGTCCGGTATCTCCAGCAGTTCATGCAGCAGCGGCGCAAAGGAGGCAACCGCCGCCTGCGGGATGCTGGCAACCCCAGCCGCCCGGGCAGCCAGGGTGAAGGCGGCAACAAAGCCGCCGCAATCCATCGCGCCGTAGGACCCCAGCTCTGCCGGGGAGGAGAGGATTGCGCAATGCGGAGCGCCGAACAGCCGGTAATTCTCCATCATCTGCCGCGCCGACCCGGCCCGGTCGCCTTTCTGCACGCCGACCGCCTCATAAAGCGCCCAGCCGCAGTCCCGCCGCCGCTGCTGGTACTCAGCCGAGTAGCCATCGGGAAAGGGCAGGTCCGGGCTGTGGCCGCCGCCCTCCGCCGCCTTCAGAAGGGCGGCCCGCAGGCGATCTGCTTCGGCACCGCTGCAGACCGTCACCTTCCAGGGCTGCGCGTTGCACCAGGACGGCACCTTTTGCGCGGTGCGCAGGATGTCTTCGATCACGGCGCGCGGCACCGGCTCCGGGCGGAAGGCCCGGCAGCTGTGGCGGGCGTCAAACAGGGTGTTCAGGCTTTGCAAATCCGGTGTCACGTCCAGTCCCTCCAGGCGGCTGACGGCCAGACTGGCGTCAGAATTTCTTTTGCGCAAGCGCCCCGCTTGCGCCGGATCAAAGCCGTGCCGCAGCGTCAGAGCTACTATGGGCCGTAACAGGAAAGGAGGCTGGACTATGGTGGAAAAAACCGAACATGGCGGTTTCTGGCCGTCGCTTTATGATCCGTTCCGAAGCTTCGGAACCCGTCTCGCCGATTGGCTCAATCCCGCGACTGAGGCCTCTTCGGGCAAGGAAGCCTACGATATTGCGATGGAGCTTCCGGGCGTTGCCTTGGGCGATGTTGAGCTGACCGTGGACAACGGCGTGCTGACGATCCGCGGCGAGAAGAAAACCCAGTCCGAGAAGACAGGCGACACCTGGTATTTCAGCGAACGCCAGTATGGTGCCTTCCGCCGCTCCTTCCGCCTGCCGGAAGATGCTGACGGTCAGGCGGCTTCTGCCAGAATGGAGGACGGTGTGCTGCATATTTCTGTGCCGAAAAAGGCGCTGGAGCAGCCAGAGACCGCCCGCAAGATCGAGATCAGTAAGGGCTGACAGAAGGCTGACAGGGAGCGGTCTTGGTTCCCGCCAGCAGCCGGGAACAGGCATTGGCCGGGTCAGGAAGGGGGAGGCAGCTCCCCCTTCCGCATGTTCAGGGGTTATTGCTGGCTGGCCAGCAGGGCGATGCCCGCAGCAATGGCGAGCGCCAGAATGACCGCAATGGCGATCTTCCACGCGGAATAGGGCCGCTCGCCCTGCACCCGGCCTGATTGCCCGTTGACCACAAAACGGTAGGTCTTGCCGCGGTACTTGTAGGCTGCCAGCCAGACCGGCAGCAGGATGTGTTTGAAGGTCACACCGGACATCTGCGTGTCGATGCTGCTGATGCGCTGCCGGTCGCCGCCGATGTCAAACCGCACATCGCGCTCGATGACGCGCTCCATTTTCTGTCCTGCCTCCGCAAAGCCAGCCTCCAGCTCCACCGCATAGGCTTCGGCCCGGAAGCCGGCCAGATACTGCGGCTGATAGGGTTCAAGCTGTGACAGGTCCCAGGGCTCCAGCGCCTCGGTATAGCGTTTCGGCAGGCTTTTGGAAGCCAGCACCAGCACATCGTCAAAGAACCGTTGCACCCGGCCGGAGGCGGGCCGCCAGCGCACCTTGGCCACCTGCCGGGTCTGCATCTTGCCGTCCCGCTGGAAGGTTTCGGTGACATAGTAAACGGTGCCGCGCTGACCGGTATAGGAACTGCGGGTCTGGGCGTCATAAGTCCAATAGGGCACATAGATCCCCTGCATCCGCCGCCCCTTGCGGGCATAGTCCTTGAGCCCGCCGGGTGCGAACCACAGCTGCCCCAGCCAATCGGTCATCGCCTTGTGCGCGACGCGCTCCGTGACCGCAAAGGGCAGCACGCCCTTCGGCTTGATGTGGCGGTTTTCGCCGGTGCCGGTCACGACCGGTGTGGCGCAGAAGGGGCATTCCTTGGCGTGGGTGTCCGGGTCGAACTCGACCTGGGCTGCGCAGTTCGGGCAGACGGAGACGCGGGTGACTTCGATTTCTGCCTCCGGCAGCTGCTCGGCCACGGCAGTGCGGAAGTCCAGCTCCCGCAGGGCGGAGCCCTTCCACGGCCCGCTGCGCACCTCTTCGCGGTGGCCGCAGTGATCGCAGATCAGCGCGCCTGCGTTCGGGTCGAAACGGTAATCGGAACCGCAATTGGGGCAGGGGAAGCGGTGGCTGTCCTCCTGGGCAGAGGGCGCGCTGGCGGCTGGCGGCGGCGGGGGCATCGTCACGGGGAGGGAAACCTGCGGTGATAATTCAACAGAAGGAATGAGCGCGGCGGGATCGCGGTCCGGACACCGCCGCAGCCAAGGCTCAGCCGGCTGGCGGGGCCGGCGGGGGCGGGGGCGGCGGCGGCAGGATGGTGAACAGCTGCGCCAGTTCCATCACATCGCCCGCCCGTTTCCAGCCGTCCTGGCCCGGCGTCCAGACGTGGGTGTCCCGCGTCAGGCTGCCGTCCTGCGCCATCCGCCCCATCCGAGCCTTGGAAAACGGCCCGGAGGTCTGACCGTCCGCCGCGATGTGCCAGACATGCTCCACCGGCGGCGGGGGCGGTGCCGCGGGCGCAGCCGCTTGCGGCGCAGCGGGTGCGGGCCGTGCGCCCCATGGCCCGGCCGGCTGACCCGCTGCCTGAGAGGGGGCGCCTCCCTGTAGGGCCTGGCCCATCTGCTGGGCCATCGCCATTCCCATGCCCATCCCCATGCCTGCGCCCATGCCGCTGTTCGGGGTTCTGGCCGCGGCGGTCATCGCCTCGGCGGCGGAAAACTGGGTGTAACGGCCCAGATCGCCCAGCACGCCCATCTGGGTGCGCTTGTCCAGCGCTTCCTCCACCGCGGGCGGCAGCGAGATGTTCTCGATGTAGAGCTCCGGCATCATCAGCCCGTACTCCGCCAGGGTGCCGGAAATTTCCGCCGCCACCAGCTTGCCCAGATCGGCAGTGTTGGCGGCCATGTCCAACACCGGAATGCCGGAGCCGGCAATCACGCGGGAGAACTCCTGCACGATGATGTTGCGGATCTGATAGGAGATCTCGTCCATGGTGAACTCGCCATCGGTGCCGACGATCTCCGACAGGAAGCGCGCCGGGTCGGCGACCTTGATCGTATAGGTGCCATAGGCGCGCAGCCGGACCGGGCCGAATTCCGGGTCGCGGCAGATGATCGGGTTCTTGGTGCCCCATTTCAGGTCGCTGAACCGGGTGGTGTCGACAAAGTAGATTTCCGACTTGAACGGGGACTGGAAGCCGTGGTCCCAATGCTGCAGCGTGGTCATCACGGGCATGTTGTTGGTCTCCAGCAGGTAGAGACCGGGTGTGAACACATCCGCCAGCTGGCCCTCATGCACGAACACCGCCGCCTGGCCCTCGCGCACCGTCAGCTTGGCGCCGTATTTGATCGCATGGCCTTCACGCTCGAACCGCCAGACCATGGTGTCATGGGTGTCATCTACCCAGTGAATGACATCGATGAATTCGCCTTTGAGAAAATCGAAAATACCCATGTTTCAGGTCCTCTTCCTTTGGCGGCCTACAGTTCCTGGCCCATCGCCTCGCGGGCGAGAATGCGGATGATGGGGCGGGCCTCCTCGGCGCTCATCCCAGTTGTCAGTCTTGGATCATACAGCATCTGCAGCAGTTTTTCGTCAAAGCTGGTCAGCAGCGCAAATTCGTCATCGTCGTTGAAGATCGAGGGCCGCGCCCGCGGGCTGTCGTTCCTCAGGCCCAACCCTTGCGCCACTTCCTCATGCACGCAGCTTCTGCGCACCAGGTCCGGGTGCTCGGCCCGGATCAGCGCCACCCCGCGGGTGTAGGACAGCGGGTCGCTTTGCGGCCCGCCCGCCACCACAAGGCAGTAAAAGCTGCGCGGCGGCGCGGCCAGCAGCGACAGGTCCCTGGCGCTGATCGAAGGCAGCAGCTCGCGCACCCGCTCGGCGACAAAGGCGCTGTCGTCGAGGCTGGCAAAGATCACGTGGAAGTTGCCGCGCGCGGCCACGGTGGCGACCGGATGGCCGGTGATCCGGGCCAGCCGGGCGGCATAGGCGCTGAGGGTCTCGCGGTCCTCTGCGCGCCGGGCGGCCGGCACCGAAGGGCCGAACTCCGCCGCGATCCGCACCGGGCCTGCCCAGCGGCCCAAGCCGCCGGAAATGCCGGAGCCGCCGTATTCGTCGTAAAACGCCAGCGCCTCGAAGCTCTCCGCCAGATCCTCGGCGTCATAGGGCGTGTCCGGGCCGCCGCCATCGGTGCGCAGCAGGCCGCGGGTCAGCAGGTCGCGCTGCAGGGCGTTGTAGTAATAGGCCAGCTGCGCGCTGTCGGCGGAGGGTTTGTAAACCGCAGGCTGCGGCACCGCCGGGCGGGGCTGCGGCACAAGCGATTCCGGCTGGGAAGCTGGCAGGCATGCCGCCAGGGCTGCCAGGCCGGCCAGCGCCGCGCCGCCTTTCCAAACCGCCTTATATGCCTGCAGGCCTGCCACCGCCTTCAGTTCGGCACCGCGGTGCCGGCCGTGTCGCCGGTCCCGTCGCGGCGGGCCTTCGCCGCGGCAAGCGTGTCGCGCAGCTCGGCCTCCATCTTCACCAGCTCGGCCTCGGCGGCGGCGCGCTTGGCCTTGCCCTCATCGGCAATCCGCAGGCTGTCCTGAATGGTGCCGATCAGATCCGCATTGGCCTGTTTCACCGCTTCGATGTCAAAGACGCCGCGCTCCATCTCCTGGCGGATCATCTCGTTCGACTGCCGCAGGTTGGCGGCGTTGGAAGTCAGCAGCTCATTGGTCAGGTCATTGGCATCGCGCACCGCGGCGGCCGCCTGGGCCGAGCGCTGGATGGTCAGCGCCTGCGCCAGCTGGGTCTCCCACAGCGGCACGGTGTTGACCAGGGTGGAGTTGATCTTGGTCACCAGCGACTTGTCGTTCTCCTGCACCAGCCGGATCGAAGGCAGCGACTGCATGGTGACCTGGCGGGTCAGCTTCAGGTCATGCACCCGCCGCTCCAGATCGTCGCGCGCCGCGCGCAGGTCGCGCAGCTCCTGGGCCTTCATGACCTTATCGCCTTCTGCGGCGGCCTGCACCTCGGCCTCCTTGGCCGGGATATCCGCGCTGTCCAGCTGCGCCAGCTTGGCCTCGCCCGCCGCGATGTAAAGCGCCAGCTCGTCATAGAAGCCCAGCGTCTTTTCATACAGCAGGTCGAGCGACTTGATGTCCTTCAGCAGCCGGTGCTCGTGGCCCAGGAGATCATCCGTGATCCTGTCGATCTGCTCCTGCACGGTTTCATAGCGCGCGGTGAACTTGGCAAAGGGCGCGGCCCTGCCCAAAAGCCGCTCCCAGAAGGTCGGCTTGCGGCGGATGTCCAGCTCGGAAACGGAGAAGCCGCGGATGGTGGTCACGATATTGCGCAGGCTGTCGCCCGCAGGCCCCACATCCTTGTTGCGCACATCCGAGAGCATCGCCTGGCTGATCGTCTGCAGCTCCGCCTGCGCGGCAGAGCCGAAATGGATGATCGAATTGGTATCGGCCATGTCGATCCGGTCCATCCGCACCCGGATGGCTTCGCTGGTGGGGGCGTCGGCCTGCTCCAGCGGCTGCACTTCCGCCACGGGTTCCGGCAGTTCGATGGCGGTGACCTCTTGAACCAGGGCCTCGGCCTGGGCGGCCTTCTGTTGCACAGCTTCAGACATGAACGGCTTCCTCGCTAATCAGTTCCGGTCCAGATGGACCCCCTCGCGCTGCAAACGGTCGCGCAGCACATCAATCTCAATCGTCAGGTCCGTGCGGTCCTCCACCAGCATCTTGCGGGTGCGCGCGGCAAAGTTCTGTTCCAGATCATCCAGCAGCGCCAAATAGCCTTCGCGGGCCTGGGCGTCCTGGCTGCGGGCGTAAATATCGGCGAATTTCACCGTCGCGTCACGGGCGCCCTGCAGATAGACGGTCAGGTACTTTCGCGCCGCGGTCAGGTCACGGGGATCTTCCTCAACCGTGCGGAACAGCTCGCGCGCAACCGACTGGAACTGCTCCACCCGTGCCTCCACCGTGCGGTCGCGGGCGCGCAGAGCAGCGTCCTTCATGGCGGCAAGGTTTTGTTCGGCCTCATCCACCGCGCGCGCCACCCGGGACCGCTGGAAGGTGTCGGTGCCTTCCGCGCCCTTGTCGTGAAGCGGGTCGATGCCAAAGGCCGCAAGATGCAGGCCGGCCGCCGCCGTGCCATAGATCACGGCGCTCAGCAGGCCGGGTTCCCCTTTCCACGCCGCCAGCGCAGCGCCGGCGCCTGCCAGCAGCGCTGCCAGGATCTTGCGGGGCAGGGCGGGCCTGCGGGCCACCTTGCGGGCAGCATAGGCGGCTTCGGCCTTGAGCCCTTCGCGCAGCAGGAAGGCGCCGCCTGTCCACAGCCCCGCGCCGGCCAGCCCCAAGGCCAGCCCGGCCGCGCCGTCATTCAGCGACAGCAGGGCCAGGAGGGCAGGCGGCACAAACAGCACGTTGGCGCGCATCCCGACCGGATCCACCTGCGCGTTGCGGTAAGTCTGCTGCGGAGCGGAGCCGTGCGGCCCGGTTTTTTTGCCAGGGCTGTGTTTGCCGCCGTAGCGCTGTGCCATCCGCTCAGCCCCCCACGATCCAGCCAGTGCTGAGCCCGAACATCAGGATCAAAAGGGCGACATAAGCAATTTTTTGCACGCAAGCTCCCCCAGGAACGGCCAGCGAAGATTAACTGATTGGAAATCTAGGGGATAGCTGGCGCTGTTGCTAGGGGGAAGTCCGCGGGAAATGGCTCAGCGGCGGGGATTCTTGCCGGCGGGCCGTTTGCCGCCGCCGCGCTGATCCGGCCGGGTGCCGCGTGCGGGCGGAGCTTTGCCTGCGGTTCTGCCCGGGTTGCCCTGCTTGCCCGAAGGCTGCGCGGCCTGTTTCCCGACCCGTTTGCCTGCGGGCTTGCCCATCGGTTTGCCTGCAGGCTTGCCCATCGGTTTACCTGCAGGCTTGCCCATCGGTTTACCTGCGGGCTTGCCGCCGCGCGCGCGGGTCGGGCGGGCCGCCGGTATTTCCTCTTCCTCCGCCAGCCCCAGCTGGTCGCGCACCACGCGGGCGCGCAGTTCCTCAACCTCGCCCGGTTTCAGATTGCCCAGCTGGAACGGCCCGTAAGATACCCGCAGCAGCCGGTTCACGCTGAAGCCGATATCCTCCATCGCGCGGCGGATCTCGCGGTTCTTGCCTTCGCGCAGGCCGACGGTCAGCCAGGCGTTGGCGCCCTGCTGCCGGTCCAGCGACACGGTCATCGGCTGGAACCTCTCGCCCTCGATCACCAGGCCCTTGCGCAGGGGGGCAAAATCCTCGTCCTTGGGGCGGCCGTTGATCCGTACCCTGTAGCGGCGCAGCCAGCCGGTGGCAGGCAGCTCCAGCTTGCGCTTGATGCCGCCGTCATTGGTCAGCAGCAGCAGCCCTTCGGAGTTGAGGTCAAGGCGGCCGACCGTCATCACCCGCGGCATGTCTTCCGGCAGCTCGTCAAAGATTGTCGTGCGGCCCTTCTCGTCGCTGTTCGATGTCACCAGCCCGATGGGCTTGTAATACAGCCACATCCGCGGCGCCTCCGCCTCCGGCAGGGGCTGGCCATCAATGCTGATGCGGTCCTTCGCGGTCACGTTCAGCGCCGGGCTGTCGATCTTCTTGCCGTTCACCGACACGCGGCCCTCGGCGATCATGCGCTCAGCCTCGCGGCGCGAGGCGACGCCTGCGCGCGACAGGACCTTGGCGATGCGGTCGCCCTCAGGCGCGGCGCCCTCCGGTTTTGCGGTGGCCTTGCGGGGCTGGGATTTCGGGGCCGGTTTGCCCTTGGGGGATGCGGGTGTTTTGCTCATGCCTCGTGCCATAGAGCATTCCGCTGCCTTGCGAAAGCGGGCAATCGCGGGCAGGAAGGGGCATGGCATTCAAATCGCATATGGACAAGGCGCTGGAACAGGCGCGGGCGGCGGCAGCGCGCGGCGAGGTGCCGGTTGGCGCTGCGCTGATTGCGCCGGACGGGCAGGTGGCGGCGCTGGCAGGCAACCGAACCCGTGAGCTGAACGACCCCACCGCGCATGCCGAGATCCTGACCATCCGCGAAGCCTGTGCCGCTTTGGGCAGCGAGCGGCTGACCGGCTACGACCTCTATGTCACGCTGGAGCCTTGCGCCATGTGTGCCGCCGCCATCGCCGCCGCCCGCATCCGCCGGGTGTACTACGGCGCCGCCGATCCCAAGTCCGGCGGGGTGGCGCATGGCGCCTGCGTGTTCTCTCATCCGCAGGCGCATCACACGCCGGAAGTCTATGACGGGATCGCGGAAGGCGAGGCCAGCGCGCTGCTTAAGGAATTTTTTGCTGGCAAAAGGCTGCCGAATGAACCCGGCGCCTAAAATTCTAGCTGAATTTGGCGTTTCCGCACCTGAACTGGTGGAGGAAACAGGGCTTGCAGTTCTTTGGAAGGTGTGTCGCGCCGATGGCAGCCCTGCGGTGCTCAAGATCTACGGTTCCAAGGGGATGCGGAACGAGTCCGAGGGGTTCCGGTTTCTCGCTGCTGCGGGCGGTCCGGCGGCCAAGGTCTACAAAGTCACGGCGTCGGCTGCGTTGATAGAGTGGCTCAGCGGGCCGCCACTGGGGAATCTCAGCCGCGCCGGCAGGGATGCCGAAGCCGCGGCGGAGCTGGTGCAGGTCGCCAACGGGCTGCATGCGAGTGCTATCCCCGAAGCAGGCTATCCGCGGCTCGAAGACTGGTTTACGGCGCTGTTTTCGTTGACGGTTTCAGCCGGGGCTTCCGAGGATGCACGCACAAACATCTTTCGCAGCCAGGCGCTCGCGCGGCGGCTTCTGGCTGATCCGCAGGACGTGCGTGCGCTGCATGGCGATCTGCATCACAGCAACATCCGTCTAGGCGATCGCGGCTATTGCGCCTTTGATGCCAAGGGAGTTCTGGGTGAGCGCGCTTATGAACTTGCCAATGCTTTTCGCCACCCGCGCGGGGCGCCGGATCTGGTGCGTGAGCCAGAGCGCATCAGATTCCTGGCGACCCTTTGGTCGCAGGAGTTCCAAGTGGGGCGAAGGCGGCTCCTGCAATGGGCGGCTGCGAAATGCGCGCTCTCGATTGCCTGGCGAAACGGCGGCCGGCTCGGGAATGATCCGGAACTCCACCTGCTCGGGGCTCTTCTCAACGCTGCAGAAGGATAGCTTGCATTCGCGCTTGATGAGTTAGGTTGATCGTCCTAATCTGCGGTTTGTAGGTCAATTGTCCTAGAGGGCTGAGGTGGTGCAGGAAACAACCAGGGACCGGATTACAGAAGCTGCGGATCAGCTGTTCTATGAACGCGGATTTGACGCGGCGTCCTTTGCGGATATCGCTGCGGCGGTGGGCATCTCGCGCGGCAATTTCTATTACCATTTCAAGACCAAGGACGAGATCCTTGAGGCGGTGATCGCGCGCCGCATGGCCAGTACCCGTGCCATGCTGAACGATTGGCAGGCGCAGAGCGCAAGCCCCGCGCAGCGGATCACCTGCTTCATCCGCATCCTGATTGCCAACCAGGCCAAGATCACCCTCTATGGCTGCCCGGTCGGGTCCTTGGTCACCGAGCTGGGCAAGCTGAACCACGCTGCGCAGGCGCAGGCTGCCGCACTCTTTACGCTGTTTCAGGACTGGCTCAGCCAGCAGTTTCAGGCGCTGGGGTGCGGCGCGCGGTCCGGCGGGCTGGCGATGCATCTGCTGGCCCGCAGCCAGGGTGTGGCGACGCTGGCGCAGGCGTTTGGCGACACGGACTTCATCAACCGCGAGGTGGCGCTGATGCAGGACTGGCTCAGGGATCAGCTGCCGCCGGAGCATCCCCTTTAGAACGCATCACAGGAGACGAACATGTATTTCATATTGCTGACATTTGCGGCGCAGACAGACCGGCTGGCCGAATTTCTGGAGGGCCACAAGGCCTGGCTGCAGCAGGGGTTTGAGGACGGGGTATTCCTTGCGGCCGGGTCAATGACCGATGGCGAAGGCGGTGCGATCCTTGCCGTTGGGGAAAGCGAAGAGGACCTGACCGCCCGCGTCGCGCAGGATCCCTTTGTGACCGGCGGTGTGGTGGAGCCGGAAATCATCGGCGTGGCGCCCACCATGATGGACCCCCGGCTTGATTTCCTGCGGGGCGGGGAATGAGCCGCACCTTCACTGCCGCCGACGGCCAGCCCCGCTGCGCCTGGGCCGCCTCGGCCCCGGATTTCCTGCGCTACCACGACGAGGAGTGGGGCTACCCGGTTGGCGACGACATCCGCCTGTTTGAGAAGGTTTGCCTGGAAAGCTTCCAGTCCGGCCTCAGCTGGCGCACCATTCTGGACAAGCGCGAGAACTTCCGCGCCGCCTTCGCCGGGTTCGATTTTAATCAGATGGCGGATTTCGGCGCGGCGGACGTGGATCGGCTGGTGCAGGACAAGGGCATCATCCGCCACCGCGGCAAGATCGAGGCGGTGATCAGCAATGCTGCCCGGGCGCAGGAACTGGTGGCAGAGGCGGGCTCGCTGGCGGCGTTCTTCTGGAGCTATGAGCCAAAGCCGGAAGAGCTGCCGGAGCCGCAGACCGCCTCAACCAGCCCCGAGTCCGTGGCGCTGTCGAAGGCACTCAAGAAACGCGGCTGGAAATTCGTCGGCCCGACCACGGTTTTTGCCTTCATGCAGGCGATGGGGCTGATCAATGACCACGCCCGCGGCTGCATCTGCCGCCAGAAGGCCGACGCGGCGCGCGCGGCTTTCACTGTGCCGCAGATGAAACCGGCGGCCTGAGGGCCGCCTGCGCCGGGCCGTCAGGCCCGGCGCCATGCCCAACGGGAGCGGATCTGCCCGGCAGATCCGGCGACGGGCGGGAGACGCCGCGCCAGCCTGCGCGGCTCAGACCTCGATTGCCGTCATCACTTCCGGCTCGATCACCTCCACCCCAGGCAGCCCCTCGATCAGGTCCTTGGCGTCCTGCTCCAGGACCGGGAAGCTCTTGTAGTGGCAGGGAATCACCGTTTTGAAGTTGAAGTACCGCTTGGCCGCATAGGCTGCCTGTTTCATGTCCATGGTGAAATGGCCGCCCGCCGACAGGATGCCTACATCGGGTTTGTAATAATCCCCCATCCACTCCATGTCCGCCATGATCGCGGTGTCGCCGGACAGGTAAACCGTCTTGCCCTCTGCCATCAGCATGTAACCCACTTCCGAGCCGCCGGTGCGCAGTCCGTCCTCGGTGCTGAAAGTGGAACTGTGCGAGGCCGGCACCATCGCCACCTGCACGCCGCCCAGATCCACCGTGCCGCCCTTGTTGAAGCCAGTGGTTTCAACCCCTTCGGTCTCGCCCCACAGTCCCATCAGATCGTATTGCCCGATCACCGGCACCTTCAGCCGTTTGGCCAGCGGCAGCACATCCACCACGTGATCGAAATGCACATGGGTCAGCAGGATATGGGTGGCGCCTGCAATCGCCGCTTCGTGCTGGTCTTCAGGCAGCACCGGGTTGCCGCTCAGCCAGGGGTCCACCAGCAGCACCAGGCCGCCGGTCTCTATGCGGAATGAGCCGTGGCCCAGCCAAATGATCTTCATCGGTTTTCTCCTCGCGTTGTCTTTGGCGGAAGCCTAACAGGCCTGATGCGAAATGGAATTGAAGCCTTCGGAAATTTGACCGCGCCTGCCGCGGCAAGCCCGCGCAACGCAGCGAACACCCCATGCCGGCTTGCAGCGCAGGCGGCGCGGCGGTAAATGCCTACCCAACACCAGATGAGGGTTTCCATGTCGATTGACCAAAGCACTGCCGCCAAGGTGGCCAAACTGGCCCGGATCAAGGTTGAGGACGCAGCACTTCCGGCGCTGGCAGACGAGTTCAACAATATCCTGGGCTTCATCGAGCAGCTGAACGAGGTGGATGTCGAGGGCGTCGAGCCGATGACTTCCGTCACCCCGCAGCGCCTCAAGCGCCGCAAGGACGAAGTCACCGACGGCAATCAGCAGGACAAGATCCTGGCCAATGCGCCGGACGCCCGCGAAGGCTTTTTCGCAGTGCCCAAAGTCGTGGAGTGAGAGACATGAGCGATCTGAACAAACTGGGCCTGGCAGAGGCCCGCGACGCGCTGCGCAAGGGCGACACCACTTCCGTCGAGCTGACCGAGGCCTGCCTCAAAGCAATCGACGCAGCTGATGCGCTCAATGCTTTCGTGCACAAGACCCCCGAGATCGCGATGGAACGTGCCAAGGCTGCGGATGAGCGCATCAAGGCGGGCGAGGCGCCCTCCATGTGCGGCCTGCCGATCGGCATCAAGGATCTGTTCTGCACCAAGGGCGTGCCCTCGCAGGCAGCCTCCAAAATCCTCGAAGGCTTCAAGCCGGAGTATGAATCCACCGTCAGCCAGAAGCTGGCAGACGCGGGCTCCGTCATGCTGGGCAAGCTGAACATGGATGAGTTCGCCATGGGCTCCTCCAACGAAACTTCCGTCTATGGCAATGCCGTCAGCCCCTGGCGCCGCGGCAATGACGACGCCCAGCTGACCCCCGGCGGCTCCTCCGGCGGCTCGGCCTCTGCCGTGGCAGCTGACCTCTGCCTTGCGGCCACTGGCACCGACACCGGCGGCTCGATCCGCCAGCCCGCCGCCTTCACCGGCACCGTCGGCATCAAGCCGACCTACGGCCGCTGCTCGCGCTGGGGCATCGTCGCCTTTGCCTCCTCGCTGGATCAGGCCGGCCCGATGACCAAATCGGTGCGCGACGCGGCGATCATGCTGGAAGCCATGTGCGGCCACGACCCCAAGGATTCGACCTCTGCCGAACTGGCGGTGCCGGATTTCGAGGCGATGCTGACCGGCGACATCCGCGGCAAGAAGATTGGTATCCCCAAGGAATACCGCATGGACGGCATGCCGGGAGAAATCGGGAAGCTGTGGTCCGATGGCGCCGAAATGCTGAAAGCGGCAGGGGCGGAGATCGTCGACATCTCGCTGCCCCACACCAAATACGCGCTGCCCGCCTATTATGTGATCGCCCCGGCCGAGGCGTCCTCGAACCTCGCCCGTTACGATGGCGTCCGCTATGGCCGCCGCGCCACGCTGGAGGCCGGCGACGGCATCACCGAGATGTACGAGAAGACCCGCGCCGAAGGTTTCGGCCATGAGGTGCAGCGCCGCGTGATGGTCGGCACCTACGTGCTGTCGGCTGGCTTCTATGACGCTTACTACAATCGCGCCCGCAAGGTCCGCACCCTGATCAAGAAGGACTTCGAGGACGTCTTTGCCGCCGGTGTCGACGCCATCCTGACCCCGGCCACCCCGTCGGCGGCCTTTGGCCTGGGCGAGATGACCGAGGCGGATCCGGTGCAGATGTACCTGAACGACGTCTTTACCGTCACCGTGAACCTGGCGGGCCTGCCGGGCATTGCGGTGCCGGCAGGGCTCGACAAACAGGGCCTGCCGCTGGGTCTGCAGCTCATCGGCAAGCCCTGGGAAGAGGGCGATCTGCTGAACACTGCCTATGCTCTGGAAAATGCGGCCGGCTTTGTAGCCAAGCCGCAGCAATGGTGGTAATCCTCTGCCTCAGCACTTGAGCAGAGCAGACAGGTAACCCCATGCGCGCATTCGCATCTTACGCCGCCGCAGGCAGCCTTTTGGTTATGGCTGCCTGTTCGCCACAGGTTCCGGACAGTGCCGCGGGCATTGACGGCGATCCCTTCGCGCCGCCGCCCGCCGCGGGCACCACCATCACCGGCGAACCGCTAGTGCCGCCGGCGCGGGTATCGTCAGAACCGGTCCAGCCCGCGGCAGCACCGCGCAGCCCCGGCTCGGCGGCTGCGGCGGGCACGTTCACCACGGCCAGCACCGCTGCCAGCGGCGCGGACATCGCCCGCGAAACCGCGGCAGCGCTGGCCGTCTCCAGCACCGGCTCCGGCGGTGAGCCGCTGCAGGCGAACCCCTCGAACCCGGCACCGCAGCTGGCTGGCGACGGCCGGATTTCGGATGAGAACGACTTTGAGGCGGTCGCTGCCCGGCAGTCGATCGAAAGCGATGCCGCCCGGCTGGAGCGCCAGCGGGCGCAATACCAGCAGGTGCAGCCGGTGGCGGTGCCCGAGCGCACAGAGGACACAGGCCCCAACATCGTGCGCTATGCCCTCGGCACCAGCAATCCCAAGGGCGTGCGGGTCTACAGCCGCACCGGCATCAACCTGAAGGCCCGCAACCAGCGCAACTGCGCTGAGTTTGCCTCCCCCGACCAGGCCCAGGTCGCCTTTCTCGCCACCGGCGGGCCGGAGCGCGACCGCAAGGCGCTGGACCCGGATGGCGACGGCTATGCCTGCGGGTGGGACCCGGCCCCTTACCGGCTGGCTGTCCAGAACTGATGACGGCGGACCCGCGCGGGGCTGATCAGCCGGGCGCCCTCTGGCATCCCAGCCCGAACTTCGGGCCGCGCAGGGACGGACTGAAGCCGTCCCTGATCGTTCTGCACTACACCGCCATGCAGGGCGCGCAGGCCGCGCTTGAGCGGCTCTGCGATCCGGCGGCGGAGGTTTCCGCCCACTATCTGATCGGCGCTGACGGCACCCTGTGGCAGATGGTGGCGGAAGAGCACCGCGCCTGGCACGCCGGCGCCGGCGCGTGGCACGGGCATGCGGACATCAACTCCCGCTCCATCGGCATTGAACTCGACAACCTCGGCACGCACCCGTTCAGCACGCCGCAGATGGCCGCGCTGGAGGAGCTGATGCGCGGCGTGATGCAGCGCTGGAACATCCCGGCGCCAGGGGTGATCGGGCATTCCTGCATGGCGCCGGGGCGCAAGTTCGACCCGGGCCCGCGGTTTGACTGGAACCGCTTGGCGCGGCAGGGCCTGGCAGCCGGGCCGGGCAAGGGCCAGGTGCCGCGCACCCCTTCCTTTGATCAGTTCCGCAGCGCCGCCGCGGCCGCCGGCTTTACTGCGGAGGCGGAGGACGAGGCGCTTCTGGCCGCCGTCCGCCTGCGCTTCCGGCCCTGGGCGCATGGCCCGTTGTCGCCAGCGGATTTCGCCGCTCTTGGGCCGGACGCGCTTAACGCCTGATATGATGCGAGGCTCTGCCTCGCGCTCCGGGATATTTGCGGCCAGAAGAAGTTTGGATCCTTTATTCTTCTGGCCGCAAATATCCTGGGGTGAATTGGCCCCGGCCCAAAGGCGGGGCCAAGAGGGGCAAAGCCCCTCAATCCGCACTATCCGCTTGACGCCGCTCACCGATCTTTCTACGCCTCCAGTCGCGCAGAAGGCTGGACGGCCGCGCGGGGCGCGCAAGCGCCCCACGAGGAAAGTCCGGACTCCATGAAGCAACGGTGCCGGGTAACGCCCGGGCGGGGAAACCCGACGGAAAGCGCCACAGAAAACAAACCGCCCGCCGGACCGGAGGTCCGCCAAAGGAGCATCCGCGCGGGTAAGGGTGAAACGGTGGGGTAAGAGCCCACCGCGCTGCTGGCAACAGCGGCGGCACGGCAAGCCCCACCGGGAGCAATGCCAAATAGGGCCCCCGCGCGGGCAGGTCCCGGGCAACCGGGAAACCGCCGCTAGGTTCGCTTCAGCCGAGAGGGGCCGGGTTGGCAGCTTGAGCGGCGCAGCAATGCGCCGCCTAGATGAATGGCCGTCGAACCCGGGATTACGGTCCCGGGGGGACAGGATCCGGCTTACAGGCCTTCTGCGCATAAATCCCTTGGGGAATGGGGGAGAATCCTATTGACTTGGGGGCTGAGGCGGGTAAAAGCCGGGCTTCAGATAGGAATTTACCGAGAGGCCCCTGCCTTTTCGGACGCAGGAGAAGCACCATGGCGAAGCCGACCACCATCAAGATCCGCCTGAACTCGAGCGCGGGCACCGGCCACTTCTATGTCACCAAGAAGAACGCACGCACCATGACCGAAAAAATGGTTGTGCGGAAGTACGACCCGGTTGTGCGCAAGCACGTCGAGTACAAGGAAGGCAAAATCAAGTAAGCCTTTCCTTCGGGATGATTTCCGGAAACGGGTCGCGCCAGTCGCGGCCCGTTTTCTTTTGCAGAGAGCGGCCCCGGCGGCGCCCGGGGGGATTGCCGTCAATTACCGGTAAATGCGGTTTTGATTGTCCGTATCTGCCGGACGATGCGGCATCTTTCCGCCGCAATTCCGCTCTAGCCTGGACCTTGTGGGTTAATGAGCAAGCGGGTGGATGAGCTGTGAAAACACTACTGATTGCCGCGGCGCTGACAGCGGCCGCGGCGCCGGTTTCAAGTTCCTTTGATGCAGGGGCGGCAGTGCCGCTGCCGCCAGCGGTCACGGCGGTTCACCTGCATGCCGCGCCGGCAGCCCCGGTTGCGGCGGCGGAGCCCGCAGGCAGGGCTGTGGTGGACAGAACCGTGCAGATCCAGGGGCGGGAGCTCTCCTTGAGCCTGGTCCGGTCCGGCAGCGCGGGAATGGCCGTGCTGAGCGTGCCTGAGCACAGTGCGGTGAACAGCCTGCCGGATATCGCCGAAGCGGACTTCCGCGGCCTGGTGGTCAGGGCGTCGGGCTGCCGCCTGGAAGGCGATATCCGCGAAGTGGCGAGCAGCCGCGGGACCATTGCGATTTCCACAGGGCTGGACTGCTCGGGCGCGGAGTCCTGAATTCAGGGCGCTGAGCCTTTGGCGCGCCTCAGGCGCGCCATTCCGCCATGATCAGCACCGGCTCCATTCCCATTCCCTTCATCAGCGCGGCTGAGGCCGTGTTGAAGGGCGCATAGGTGGCCGCGATCACCGTGGCCCCGGCGTCCAGCGCGCGGGCTTTCATCGCTTCCACCAGCGCCTTGCCGACGCCCATCCGCCGCCAGGCCCCGGTGACCGAGATATGATGCAGCATGGCGCGTGTCTCGGCCGGACGGAGGGGCAGGGCAGGGCGGTCCTGCAGCTCATAAATCAGATACCCCAGCAGGGTGCCCTGCGTGCTTTCCGCTGCCAAGGCAAAAATAGTCTCTGCGCCCAGCCAGCCCTGCAGCCACCCGGCCAGGCCATCGCTGCCCGGCGCCGGAATGTGGCGCTCCGGCTGGTAGGCAACGTGCAGCGCGTGCAGATCCTGCAGCAGCGGCACCAGGCGCTCTGCGTCTGCGGCGGGAACCTCAATTATTTTCATGGGATAAACCTTTTTATTGTTGTTGAAAAAAAGAAGGGGCGGATCAATCCGATCCGCCCCTTGCCGTGCCTGAAATTGAGGTGCGCTTATTCGCGGTTGCCAAGCAGATGGAGCAGCATCATGAACATGTTGATGAAGTCCAGATACAGGCTCAGCGCGCCCATGATCGCGGACTTCGCCAGCCACTCCTGGTCGCCCGCGTGGGCCATCTGCAGGTAGTCGTTCTTGATCCGCTGGGTGTCATAGGCGGTGAGGCCCGCAAAGATCAGCACGCCGATCACCGAGATCGCAAAGGCCATTGCCGACGACGCCAGGAAGATGTTGACGATCGACGCCACGATCAGGCCGATCAGGCCCATGATCAGGAAGGCGCCCATGCCGCTGAGGTCCTTCTTGGTGGTGTAGCCCACCAGCGACAGGCCCGCAAAGGCGATGGAGGTGATCAGGAACACCTGCACGATGCTTTCGCCGGTGAAGACCAGAAAGATCGAGCTGATCGACAGGCCCATCACGGTGGCAAAGGCGTAGAACAGCAGCTGCACGCCCGCTGCGGACATGCGGTTGGCCGCGGCGCCGATGCCGAACACAAAGGCCAGCGGCGCAAACATGATCACCCACTTCAGCGGCGAGGCATAAAGCGCATAGCCGACGTTGGTCAGATACTTGTCAGCGCTCAGCTGCGCCACGGCGTTGGCCGGGTCGGTGGTGACAGCCAGCCCGGCGACTGCCCAGGCGGCCAGGAAGGTGATGAACGTGCCTGCCGCCATGGTGGCGTAGACTTTGTTCATGTGGGCGCGCAGGCCCTCATCAATCTGCGCGGCGCGGGCGCCGGCTGCAGACCGGATGGTGTCAAACTGTGCCATTCTCAATGGTCTCCGTAATCTACTCCCTTGCTGCCTGCGCGCGAATTTCGCCGCGGCTGGCAGCTTTCCCGCTAAATATCGGGCGAAGCGCCTTGCGGTTCAAGTATTCCGGACCAAGAAATACATGAAAAAGGCAAGTAAACGGGCCGCTTTTCAGCGGCCCGCCGGAAAAGCCGGGTGCGGGCGGGTTTCCCGCTCAGCGCAGCCAGTGCGAGGGTGCGCTCCAGAACCCGCGGCGGGCTTCGGCATCCGCCTCTGCCCGGGTCACCCCGATGTCCCTGAGCGCCCGCTCGTCCAGCGCGGCAAGTTGATTCCTCTGGCGCCGGACAGTCCACAGCAGGCGCAGGCGGCTGAGCAGCGAGCGGTGCGGCTTTTGGGGGCGGCAGCTGGCGGGGCAGGAGGCTGTTGCATGGGTCATGTCGGCGGGTCCTTCAGTTGCGTTTGTGATGCTTCCCTTGTGGGTGATCAATTCTGTTGATGAATATGGCGCTCTGTGCCATATATTGAAAACGAATGTTTTTGATGAAATGCATCAGGTGTTGTGATGGTAAGGAATCTCGATATCACCACGCTCCGCTCATTTGCGGCGGTGGCGGACCATGGAGGTGTGACCCGGGCGGCGGGTTTTCTGCATTTGACCCAGTCGGCGGTCTCCATGCAGCTGAAGCGGCTGGAGGAGCTGCTGGGGGTGAATCTGCTGGACCGCTCCGGCCGCACCATCGCGCTCACGGCGGAGGGCGAGCAGCTGCTGGGATATGCCCGCCGGATGGTGGCGCTGAATGACGAGGTGATCGGCAGGCTGACGGATCAGGCCTATGAGGGGGAGGTGCTGCTCGGGGTGCCGCATGACGTGGTGCACCCGGTGATCCCGGCGGTTCTGAAGCGGTTCAACCTCAATTATCCGCGGGTGAATGTGAACCTCTGCACCTCCAACACCCGCGATCTCAAGACAGAGTTCGGGCGCGGCGCCTTTGACCTGATCCTGACCACCGAGACCGGTGCGGGCGAGGGCGGCGAGACGATCCACAGCATGCCGCTGCGCTGGGTCGGCGCGCCGGACGGGTCGGTCTGGCGGCAGCGCCCGCTGCGGCTGGGTTTCTGCCGCAACTGCAGTTTCCGTCCGGTGGCCACGGCGGCGCTGGACGAGGCGGGCATCGAATGGGAGATGGCGCTCGACAGCGATTCCGACCGGACGGTGGAGGCGACGGTCAGCGCCGACCTTGCCGTGGGCGTGCTGCTGGAGGGCACTCAGCCCGGCTTTCAGGAGCTGATCGGCCAGAGCTGCGGCCTGCCGGACCTGCCGATGCAGCACATCAACCTCTACGGGGCAGAGCGGGTGCGCGCGCCCTATGTCGAAGAGCTGGCCGAGTTCATCCGTCAGGGCTTCCAGGGGCTGTGGTCGGCACCGATGCGGGCCGCGAGTTAAGTCCCGGCAGCACGGGCCGGGACGTCTGACCGGTTTGCAGGACAAGCACAGGCTTGGGCTGACCGGCAAGGGTTCCCGCGCCCGCGGGGTGCCCTGGCTGCGCCAGCGCACCCTAGCGGCCTTGGGTCAGGCTCAGCGCCAAGGGCGCTGAGCCTGACCCAACGGGAGCGGTGCATGTTCAGATGCACCGGCGACGGGCGGGAGCTGCCCCGGCGCCAGGCGTTCTTCTGTCAGAGGTTTCGTGCTGTCAGCCGCTGGTGCTGGTCGTGATCACGACCTTGCCCGTGGACTTGCGGCTGCGCAGCAGCTCCAGCCCTTCGCCGGCCCGTTCCAGCGGCAATACATGGCTGATGTGAGGCTTGATGCGGCCCTCGCTGTGCCAGGCAAACAGCGTCTCAAAGGAGCGCCGCACCGCCTCGGGGCGGAACTTCATGTAGCCGCCCAGATAAAAGCCGATCACGGTCAGGTTCTTCACCAGCAGATGATTGGCCGGAATCTGCGGCACCTCGCCGCCGGCAAAGCCCACCGGCAGCAACCGCGCGCCGGGATTGGCGGACCGGAAGGCGGCCTTCCACACGTCGCCGCCCACGGCGTCGTAAACCACATCAGCGCCGCCGAGCGCCTTGACCGTGCTGCGCAGGTCTTCACCGGCGTCGATCAGATGATCCGCCCCGGCGGCTGCGGCCACCTCCAGCTTCTCCTGGCCGCGGGCCTGGGCAATTACCGTTGCCCCCATCAGCTTGCCGATCTCCACCGCGGTCAGTCCGACACCGCCCGCAGCGCCTGTCACCAGCAAGGTTTCGCCGGGCTGCAGCCGGGCGCAATGGTCCAGCGCCATGTGGCTGGTGCCATAGGCGATCTGTATCGCAGCGGCCTGCTCAAAACTCATCGCATCGGGGATCCGGATCAGCCGCGCGGCATCAAACACGCCCGCCTCGGCCAGCCCGCCGCAGCCGCCAAACACCGCTACCCGGTCGCCGGCGGCAAATCCTTCGGTGCCTTCCCCAAGCGCCGTCACCACGCCGGCCGCCTCCAGCCCCAGGGTGAAGGGTGGTTCAGGGGTGTCCTGATAGCTGCCCTTCATCATCAGCAGGTCGGCGAAATTCAGGCCGCAGGCCCGCAGCGCAACAGCCGCTTGTCCGGGCGCCGGAGACGGGCATGCGGTTTCCGTCAGGGCCGCCGGTTTGTCAAAGGCGGAAACTTGATAAGCCAGCATAATTTCTCCTCACCTTCTGCGGGAATCGGGGTGATTCGCAGGAGCACACTGCCGGGCCTCCACACCCGGGCACACCTCGCTATTTTTGGGGAGGTACGCGATCGGCAGCCGCTTGGCAATAAAACGTTTAGAAAAATGATACATGAAATCATGCGGTTGAGCTTGCGGACCCCGCCGGGGGCGACGGCAGTCTTGCAATCAAACGCAAGGGTTGTACACTTTTGCGCAGAGGTTGATCTCAGATCGCTCTGATGGGGAACCGTGTTCCGGCAAAGATTTGAAGGCGCCAGAACAGGTTATAGGAATGAAGCGGTCCGGGGTGCAGCCGGATTTTGAGACTTAGGAGAAACGCATGGCTCATCCCGTTGACGTGCATGTGGGAAAGCGCATCCGCCACCGCCGGTGGCTGATCGGCATGACGCAGCAGCAGCTAGCCGAACAAGTCGGCATCAAATTTCAGCAGATTCAGAAGTATGAAACCGGTGCAAACCGTGTCAGCGCATCGCGGCTGTGGGATATTTCCGACGCCCTCGAAGTGCCGGTGAGCTTTTTCTTCGAAGGCCTGCAGGAAGAGGGCAAGGCCGCGGCCGATAAAACCGCTGTGCCGGAGGACCTGATGGGCGACAAGGAAGCGCTCGATCTGGTGCGGTCCTACTACGCAATTCCGGAAAACCAGCGCCGCCGCCTGTTCGAACTGGCGCGGGTGCTGAGCGACGCCGCCTGAAAGCTGGACGGGTCCTGACGGTCCTTGCGGCGCAAAACCGGCCTTGCGGCGGGATTTGCGCTTGCATTGACACCGGCCGGGTGGCACCCGTTCAAGCATGACACAAGCTGCATTTTCCGATCTCGATGTTGCTCACAGGATGGCAGACGCGGCCCGCGCTGCCATCTTGCCGCATTTCCGCACCACCTCTCTCAGCACCGAAAACAAGCTGGCTGGAGGGTTTGATCCCGTCACCGTGGCCGACCGCGCCGCGGAGCAGGCGATGCGCGCCGTGCTGGCAGAGCTGCGCCCCGCGGACGGCATCCTGGGCGAGGAATTCGGCGCTGAGCCCGGCACCTCCGGCCGCACCTGGGTGCTGGATCCGATCGACGGCACCCGCGGCTTTATCAGCGGCACGCCGACCTGGGGCGTTCTGATTGCGCTTGCAGATGAAAACGGCCCGTTCCTGGGCGTGATCGACCAGCCCTACACCGGCGAGCGCTTCTGCGGCGGTCCTGAGACCGCCATGATGACCGGCCCGCTGGGCGAGCGGCCGCTGGAAACCCGCGCCACGGCTGCGCTGGAAGACGCCATCCTGTTCACCACATTCCCTGAGGTCGGCACCGCCGAGGAGCGTGCCGGCTTCGAGCGGGTGTCTGCCCGCGCCAAGCTGACCCGCTACGGCACCGACTGCTATGCCTATGCGCTGGTGGCCGCAGGGCAGGTGGACCTGGTGATCGAAGCCGGTCTCAACGCCTATGACATCCAGGCGCCGATTGCGCTGATCCAGGCGGCGGGCGGCATCGTCACCGACTGGCAGGGCAACCCGGCCCATCAGGGCGGGCGGGCGCTGGCGGCGGCCAATGCCCGTATTCACGCCGCCGCGCTGGAGCTTCTGCGCCAGGCCTGACGGGCTTGAAACCGGCGGAGCCTGCCTGTAGTCTGCGCGGCAGGCCGGTTCTTCGCCCGTTTTCCATCGGCCAATCGCACATTCCACTGAAGCGGGCTGCCAAAAGGAGTGTGTGAAGATGGCAGAAATCCTGATTCAAAATGCCGGTACCGTCCTGACGATGGATGATGCGCGGCGCGTATTGCACGATGCGGATGTGCTGATCCGCGGCGGCGAAATCGCTGCGGTGGGGCAGGGGCTTCAGACCAGCGGCGAGACTGTCTCCGGCCGCGGCTGCGTGGTGACGCCTGGTCTGGTCAACACCCATCACCACCTGTACCAGAACCTGACCCGCGCTGTGCCGGGCGCGCAGGACGCGCTGCTGTTCGGCTGGCTGCAGCGGCTCTATCCGGTCTGGGCGCGCTTCACCCCGGACGAGATGTTTGTGTCCGCCCAGCTGGGCCTTGCCGAACTGGCGCTGTCGGGCTGCACGCTCAGCGCAGACCACCTGTACCTCTATCCCAACGGCGCGCGGCTGGAGGACACCATTCACGCGGCCCGCAGCATCGGCCTGCGGTTCCACCCGACCCGCGGCGCCATGAGCATCGGCGAAAGCGACGGCGGCCTGCCGCCGGACAGCCTGGTCGAGGATGAGCGCGCCATCCTGGACGACATGATCCGGGTGGTGGATGCCTTCCATGATCCCTCCGAAGGCTCCATGTGCCGGGTTGGCCTGGCGCCGTGCTCGCCGTTTTCGGTCAGCCGCGAGCTGATGCGCGATACCGCGCTGCTGGCCCGCGACAAAGGCGTGATGCTGCACACCCACCTGGCGGAGAACGACGAGGACATCGCCTACTCCCAGGCGCAATTCGGCTGCCGTCCCGGCCAATATGCCGAAGAACTGGGCTGGACCGGCGATGACGTCTGGCACGCGCACTGCGTTAAGCTTGATGTGCAAGAGATTGATCTTTTTGCCAGAACCCGCACCGGGGTTGCCCATTGCCCATGTTCCAACTGCCGCCTCGGCAGCGGCATCGCGCCGGTGCGCGCGATGCGCGACGCCGGGGTGCCGGTGGGGCTGGGGGTCGACGGCTCCGCCAGCAACGACATGGCCAGCCTCAGCGCCGAGGCGCGGCAGGCCATGCTGCTGCAAAGGGTCGCCTATGGCGCGGACGCGATGAGCGCCTATGAAGCGCTGGAGATCGCCACCCGTGGCGGCGCGGATGTTCTGGGCCGCCCGGACTGCGGCCGTCTGGAACCGGGCAAACGCGCCGATATCGCCATCTGGGACACCACCGGCGTTGCCTCCAGCGGCAGCTGGGACGCCGCCGCCCTGCTGCTGGCCGGCCTAACCCGGGTCAAGCACCTGTTTGTCGAGGGCAGGCAGGTCATCCGCGGCGGCGAGCTGACCACGGTGGATCTGCCCCGGCTGCTGGAGCGCCACCGCGGGCTGGCGCAGCGGCTGATGGAGGGGTGACGCCATGAAGAAACGGCGGCTTGCCGCAGCCTTCCTCCTCCTGTGGGCCGTGCAGGCCCAGGCGGAAGATGTGGACCGGTCCGCCGCCTTGGCCGGCGTCAACAGCTTGCGCGCAGGCTCCGGCCTGCCGCCGCTGGCCTATTCCGCCAGGCTGGAACAGGCCGCGCACGCCCATGCCGGGGACATGGCGCGCAAAGGGTTCTTCTCTCACACCGGCAGCAGCGGCAGCACTCTTGGCACCCGTCTGACAGGTGCCGGGTACGGCTGGTGTGCGGCGGCCGAGAATATTGCCAAGGGCCAGCCCGGCCTGGCGGAGGTGATGGCCAGCTGGCAGGCCTCCCGCGGCCACCGCAGAAACATGCTCAGCCGCGAAGTGACCGAATTCGCCATCGCCCGCGGCGCTGGCAATATCTGGGTGATGGTGCTGGCGCGCCCGGGCTGCTGAGGCGGCGCATTTATCCGCCCGTTACCCGCCTGCCGCCGATCCAGACTTCTGCAATCGCCCGGTCGTCACCCATCATGATGGTCGGAAACACCGCCTCCCACAGATCCTCTGCCCGTTCCGCCCGCTGGGCAATGGCCGGGGTGGAAGCGAGGTCCAGCACCACCAGATCCGCCTCCATGCCTGCTGCGATATTGCCGATCTTGCCGTCCATCCGCAGCGCCGCGGCCGATCCCTTGGTGGCCAGCCACAACAGCTGCGCCGCATGCAGCGGCGTGCCGCGCAATTGGCCGATCTCATAGGCCGCGGCCATGGTGCGCAGCATCGAAAAGCTCGACCCGCCGCCGGTGTCGGTGGCAAGGCCGATCCGCTGCCCCTCGGCCATCAGCCCGGCCATGTCGAACAACCCGGATCCGATGAAGGTGTTCGAGGTCGGACAATGGATCAGCGCGGCGCCATACTCGCGCAGGCGGTGCCGCTCGCGCTCCTCCAGGTGGATGGCGTGGCCGTACAATCCCTTGGCGCCCAGCAGGCCGAATTCCTCATAGGTGTCCAGATAATCCCGCGCCTGCGGGAACAGTTCGCGGACCCAGGCGATCTCATCGGTCTGCTCGCTCAGATGCGTCTGCATCAGGCATTCCGGATGCTTGGCCCACAGCGCCCCGATTGCCTCCAGTTGCTCTGGCGTTGAGGTGGGGGAGAACCGCGGCGTGATGGCGTATTCCAACCGGTCCACCCTGTGCCAGCGTTCGATCAAAGCCTCCGAGTCGTCATAGGCCGACTGCGCGGTGTCCCGCAGCCCCTCCGGTGCGTTGCGGTCCATGCAGGTCTTGCCCGCGACCACCCGCTGCCCGCGCGCCTGCGCCGCGGCAAAGAACGCATCCGCGCTTTCGGGATGGATGGTGCAGTAGCTGCAGACCGTGGTGGTGCCATGCGCCGCGGTCAAATCCAGGTAGCGCCCCGCGATTTCATCAGCATAGCCGCGGTTGCTGAACCGCATCTCTTCCGGAAAGGTATAGCTGTTCAGCCAGTCGATCAGCCGCTTGCCCCAGCTGGCGATGATCGCGGTCTGCGGGTAATGCACATGGGCATCGACAAAGCCGGCCAGGATCAGGCTTTGCCCGTGTTCGCGGACCTCAGCCTCCGGCAGCAGCGCCTGCATTTCGGCCAGCGTGCCGGCGCCTGCAATCAGCCCGTCCCGCACCGCCACCGCCTCCTGCAGACGGGCCGCGTCTTCCGGCTGCCCGCCGCCAAAGGGGGAGCCGGAGAAGGACAGAACTTGCCCCTTCAGGATGAAACCGGTGGCCATTTCTCCAACCCTTTCCTTGCAAATTCGGACCATGCAGGATACCCGCCGCATCAGCTTCGGACAGATTATGCCAATGTCATTGTTTTCCGGTAGCGGCTTCTTCTATTTTGCAGGCAAATACTCACAAAATAACCCGGGGGCATCACATGAGCAGCGGCGACAACATCAGCGGCGACGTGTCTCAGGACGACGCCTACCACCTCGACCGCAAGCTGGTGGCCCAGGTTCTGGAGGCGGTGGAGCAGGGCGACCAGCAGACCCTGACCGGCCTGCTGGAAGATCTGCACGCGGCTGACATCGCCGACCTTTTGGAGCAGATCGAGTCTGCTGAGCGCACCCGGCTCATCCACCTCTACGACCGCGAGTTCGACGGCGAAATCCTCTCGGAACTGGATGAAAGCATCCGTGAGGAAGTGATCTCCATCCTCAACCCCGCGGTTCTGGCCGAGGCGGTGCGGGAGCTGGAAAGCGACGACGTGGTCGACCTCCTGGAAGACCTGGGAGAGCCGCAGCAGGAAGCCATCCTGGAGGTGCTGGAGGATGCCGACCGGGTCGCGGTCGAGCAATCGCTGAGCTATCCGGAAAGCTCCGCCGGGCGCCTGATGCAGCGCGAGGTGGTGATGGCTCCGGAACACTGGAACGTCGGCCAGGCCATTGATTACATGCGCGCATCCGACGATCTGCCGGAACAGTTCTATCACGTGGTGGTGGTCGATCCGCGCGCCCATCCGGTCGGCAATGTCACCCTTGGGCGGATCATGGCCTCCAAGCGCGAGGTGCCGCTGACCCATCTGATGGAAGACACCTTTCAGGTCATTCCGGCGGATCAGGATGAGGAAGACGTGGCCTATGCCTTCAACCAGTACCACCTGATTTCCGCGCCGGTGGTCGATGACGAGGGCCGCCTGGTCGGGGTGATCACCATCGACGACGCGATGATCGTGCTGGACGAAGAGCACGAGGAGGACATCCTGCGCCTGGCCGGTGTGGGCGAGGAAAGCTCGCTGGCAGACCGGGTGATCGAGACCACCAAGCGCCGCTTCCCCTGGCTGGCGGTCAACCTGGTGACGGCGGTGCTGGCCTCGCTGGTCATCGCCCAGTTCGAAGCCGCGATTGCCCAGATCGTGGCACTGGCCGTGCTGATGCCGATTGTCGCCTCCATGGGCGGCAATGCCGGCACCCAGTCGCTGACGGTGGCGGTGCGCGCCATTGCCACCCGCGACCTGACCGGCTCCAACGTCTGGCGGGTGATCCGGCGGGAGGTGCTGGTGGGGCTGGTCAACGGGGTGATCTTTGCCATCGTCATGGGGCTGGTGGGGCTGGCCTGGTTCGGCTCTCCGATGCTGGGTGTGGTGATTGCCGTCGCTATGGTGGTCAATCTGGTCGTGGCGGGGCTGGCGGGAACGGTGATCCCGGTTCTATTGGAGAAAGCCGGAGTTGACCCCGCGCTTGCCTCCGGCGCCTTTGTGACCACGGTGACCGATGTGGTCGGCTTCTTTGCCTTCCTCGGCCTGGCCGCCGCCGTACTGCTGTAGGAGACCGCCATGACGGATCTGACTGAAATCAAGGCCGCCGCCCGCAAAGCCGCCTTTGCCCGCCGCAAGGGGGCGTTCGACCGCAACATCCCCGGCGCCGCAGGCCGCCTGTCAGAGGTGCTGGCCGGCTACCGCGGTGTGCCGCTGTCGGGCTACATGCCGATCCGTACAGAGATTGATCCCGTGCCCGCGATGGCCGAGGCGGCGGCGCACGGCCCCGTCGGCGTGCCGGTGATCCTGGGGGCGGGTCAGCCGCTGAAGTTCAGCCGCTGGCAGCCCGAAGGCCCGCTGCGCGAAGGCCCCTTTGGCGCCATGGTGCCGGAAGTGGACGACTTCTTCGAACCGGAAATCCTGATTGTGCCGCTGGTTGCCTTTGATGCCAACGGCGGGCGGCTTGGCTATGGCGGCGGCTTTTACGACCGCACGCTGGAACTGCTGCGCAGCAAGCGCGCCACGCTGGCGATCGGGTTCGCCTTTGACGCGCAAGAGGCCGAAGACCTGCCGCTGGAACCCACCGACCAGCCGCTCGACATGATCGTCACCGAAAGCCGCATCCTGCAGTTTTCACGCTGACGCCGCCCTGGGCGGCCAGTATTTTTGTGAAAAATCCTGGCAAAACGTTTCAGAAAAGTTTTGCGCGCCTGCGGCGGGACTTGTCCTGCCGGGCGCATCCGCGTACCACGCCGTAATGCGAATTCTGTTTTTAGGCGATGTGATGGGCCGCGCCGGGCGCCGTGCCATCACCGAAAATCTGCGGCGGCTGCGGCAGGACTGGCGGCTCGATTTTGTCGTGGTGAACGGCGAGAACGCCTCCAACGGCATGGGGCTGAGCGGCGAGCACGCCAAGCTGCTGCTGGACGCAGGCGTCGACTGCCTGACCTTGGGCGATCATGCCTTCGACCAGAAGGACATGCTGCAGTACATCGAGAAAGAGCCGCGCATCATCCGGCCCTTGAACTTTGCCAAGGGTGCCCCCGGCCGCGGCTACCGCCTGTTCAACGCGCCGGGCGGGCGCAAGGTGCTGGTGGTGCAGGCGCTGGGCCAGGTGTTCATGAAACGCGCCTTTGACGACCCCTTCGGCGCGGTGGAGGCGGTGCTGAAGGCGCATCCGCGCGGCGGGCTGGCGCAGGCGGTGATCGTCGACATGCATTGCGAGGCCACCTCCGAGAAGATGGCAATGGGCCATTTCTGCAACGGCCGCGCCTCGCTGGTTGCAGGCACCCACACCCATGTGCCGACCGCGGATGCGCAGATCCTGTCCGAAGGCACCGGCTATCTGACCGATGCGGGCATGTGCGGCGATTACAATTCGGTCATCGGCATGGATAAGGCCGAACCGATGCGCCGCTTCCTGACCGGTATGCCGAAGACGCGCTTTTCCCCCGCAGACGGAGAAGCCACCCTGTCCGGCGTCTTTGTCGAGACCGACGACCGCACTGGCGCCGCCAAACAGATTCGCATGGTGCGCAACGGCGGACTGCTGCAGGAATCGGCTCTCTGAGCGGCAGCCGCTGGCTGCCGCCGGCAGGCTGAGGCGGGAAGCCCGGCCGGAATTGCCGGGAATTGCTGCGGATTCTCCCGAATGGCACCGGGCGCGCCTGAGCAGGTGCGGAATTTCTTGCTCCGCCAAAGGGTTTCAGGGAAACTGCGCGATGGCAGAGCGCTGTCCCGCGCGCTAAACCCGCCTTAAACAATATGGGCATAGTCACGGCACATGCAGTTTTTCCAATTTGGTGACACCGGCAGCCCCTTCCTGGCGCTTGCGATTGTCCTGGCCATGTTTGTGGCGTTCCTGCGGGAGACCTACCCGACCGAGGTGGTGGCGCTGACCGGCGTGGCTGCCATGCTGGCCACCGGCGTCCTGCCTTACGGCGAGGCGCTGCCGGTGCTGGCCAACCCGGCGCCCTGGACCATCGCAGCGATGTTTATCATCATGGGCGCGCTGGTGCGCACTGGCGCGCTGGATGCCTTCACTCAGATCGCCAAGAAACAGGCGGAGGTCAATCCAAGGCTCGCCGTGGCGCTGCTGATGGCGTTTGTGGTGTCCGCCTCGGCTGTGGTCTCCAACACGCCGGTGGTTGTGGTGATGATTCCGGTGTTCATCCAGATCTCCCGGATCTTGAACGTTTCGGCCTCCAAGATGCTGATTCCGCTCAGCTATGCGGCAATCCTGGGCGGCACGCTGACGCTGATCGGCACCTCGACCAACCTGCTGGTGGATGGTGTCGCGCGGGCGCAGGGGCTGGCCCCCTTCACCATTTTCGAAGTCACCCCGCTGGGCCTGATCCTGATCGCCTACGGCATGGTTTACCTGCGCTTCATCGCGCCGCGGCTGCTGCCGGAACGCGACAGCATGGCGGCCATGCTGAGCGACAAGTCGAGGATGAAGTTCTTCACTGAGGCGGTGATCCCGCCGGAAAGCAACCTGATCGGCCGCGAAGTCACCGGCGTGCAGCTGTTCAAGCGCCCGGGCGTGCGGCTGATCGACGTGATCCGCGGCGACGAGTCCCTGCGCCGTAACCTCGAAGGGGTTGAGCTGCAAGTCGGCGACCGGGTTGTCTTGCGCACGCGGATGACCGAGCTTCTGAGCCTGCAAACCAACAAGGAACTGAAGCGGGTCGACCAGGTTTCCGCGGTGGAAACCCAGACTGTCGAAGTGCTAATCACCCCGGGCTGCCGCATGGTGGGCCGCTCGCTCGGCGCCCTGCGCCTGCGCCGCCGTTACGGCGTCTACACGCTGGCGGTGCACCGGCGGAACCAGAACATCGGCGTGCAGCTCGACGATCTGGTGGTGCGGATCGGCGACACCCTGCTGCTGGAGGGCGCGCCCGCCGACATCCAGCGTCTGGCCGCCGACATGGACCTGGCGGATGTCTCGCAGCCGACCCAGCGCGCCTACCGCCGCAGTCACGCGCCGATTGCGGTTGCCGCGCTTTTGGGCATCGTGGTGCTGGCCGCCTTTGGCGTGGCGCCGATCCTGATGCTGTCGGTGCTGATGGTGTCGCTGGTCTTTATCACCCGCTGCATCGACGCGGATGAGGCGTTTTCCTTTGTCGACGGGCGGCTCTTGGCGCTGGTCTTCTCGATGCTGGCGATTGGCGCGGCGCTGGAAAGCTCCGGTGCGGTTGCCCTGATCGTCAACGCCATCGCGCCGGCCCTGTCGATGCTGCCGCCGTTCCTGCTGGTCTGGGCGGTCTACCTGCTGACGTCGGTCTTGACTGAGCTGGTGTCCAACAATGCGGTGGCGGTGGTGGTGACCCCGATTGCCATCGGTCTCGCCCAGGCGATGGGGGTCGACCCGCGGCCGCTGGTGGTGGCGGTGATGGTGGCGGCCTCGGCCTCCTTTGCCACCCCGATCGGCTATCAGACCAACACGCTGGTTTACGGCCCTGGCGGCTATAAGTTCACCGATTTCCTGCGTGTCGGCATCCCGCTGAACCTGACCGTCGGTATGCTGGCGTCGCTGATCATTCCGTTCATCTGGCCGCTCTGACCACCGGAGAGTGAGCCGGACGCGGCGGACAGCCGCCGGGCGGGCAAGTCTTTACGGGAAATTAGCAGTGCGGGCCCCATATAGAACAGGGTGAGTGTTCATAGGGGGTATCATGGAGACGCGGAGAATTTTCTTGTTTGTTGTGCTTGCTGGTTCGACGGTCATCGCGCTGGTGTCGCAGGCTTGGGCGTCCGATGCGGGACAGGCGGTGGTGGCTGCGGTGCAGGCGGCAAAATTCTTGTGAAGAATTTTATAGCAGAACTTTTGTGTAAAAGTTCTGCGCCGCCCCGTCACAACGGCCAGAACACCAGAATGGCCGGGATCGACACGGCGATGACCAGCACCTCAAGCGGCAGGCCCATGCGCCAGTAATCGCCAAAGCGGTAGCCGCCTGGCCCCAGCACCAGCGTGTTGTTCTTGTGCCCGATAGGCGTCAGGAAGGCCGCGGAGGCCGCCACCGCAACCGCCATCAGGAACGGATCGGGCGAGACCCCCAGGGTGTCCGCCATCTGGATGCCCACAGGGGCCGCGACAATTGCCGTGGCGGTGTTGTTCAGCACATCCGACAGCGTCATCGTGACCACCATCAGCACCGTCAGCACCGCCCAGGCCGGCAGGCCTTCTGTCAGCGTGGTCAGCGCTCCGGCAATCAGCGCGGTGCCGCCCGAGGAATCCAGCGCCGCCCCCAGCGGGATCATCGAGCCGAGGAGCACCACCACCGGCCACTCCACATGGTCATAGATCTCCGCCACCGGCAGGATCTTCAGCAGCACGTAGCCCACCGCAACCAGCCCCAGAGCGACCGGCAGATAAAGCAGCCCCACAGAGGCCGCCAGCACTGCGGCGGCAAACAGCCCGATGGCGGCCCAGGTCTTGTCATTGGACGTCACCGCCAGGCCGCGGGCGGCCAGCGGCAGGCAGCCCAGCCAGTCGGCGACATCGGCGCTGTGCCCGCGCGGGCACAGCAGCAGCAGGATATCCCCCGCCTCGATCTTGGTCTGACGGATATGGTGGGTGATCCGGCGGCCTTGCCGGGAAATGCCCAGCAGCACCGCGCTTTGCCGCCAGGACAGGCCGATGGCCTGGGCGCTGCGGCCGCGGATGCGTGCGGTCTCGGGCACCACCAGCTCCAGCAGCTCCAGCCCTTCGCCCGCTGCAGTCAGCTTTTCCTGCCGCGCGGCATCGGCAAAATCCAGCTTCAGCGCGCTGCGGAATTCATCCAGCGCTTCCGGCTCGGCCTCGATCACCAGCGCGTCGCCCTCCCGCAGAATGGCCGCGACAGAACGCCCGTAGCGCCGCTTGCCATCGCGGATCAGCCCGAGAATGGCGACATCGGCCTTCTCGGCCTCTTCATCCAGCTCTCCCAGGCGCTTGCCGATGAGACCGGACTCTTCGCCCACCGTCAGCTCTGCGATATAGGGCGCCAGCTGCGCCTCCGAGGCGCCGGCGGCATTTTCCCGCGCCGGGATCAGCCGCCAGCCGATCAGCGCCACAAACGCCAGCCCTGCCAGCGCCGCGGCACCGCCCACCGGGGCAAAATCGAACATCCGGAACGGCTCGCCCAGCGTTTCCTCGCGGATCGCCGAAATGATGATGTTGGGCGGCGTGCCGATCAGCGTGACCATGCCGCCCAGGATGGTGGCAAAGGACAGGGGCATCAGGCTCAGCCCCGGCGCGCGGCCTGCCTTGCGGGCAGTCTGGATGTCCACCGGCATCAACAGCGCCAGCGCCGCCACATTGTTCATAAAGGCCGACAGCACCGCGCCCACGCCGCCCATCAGCGCAATATGGGCGCCCAGGCCGCGGGCGGAATCCACCAGCGTCCGGGTGATCAGGAACACCGCGCCGGAGCGCACCAGCCCGGCAGAGACGATCAGCACCAGCGCCACCACCAGCGTTGCCGGATGCCCGAAACCGGAAAACGCTTCGCCCGCGGGCACCACCCCCAGCACCACGCCCGCCAGCAGCGCCGCAAAGGCCACCAGGTCGTAGCGCCAGCGCCCCCACAGAAGCAGGCCGAAAACGGCGGCAAAAAGGGCAAATAAAACGGCTTGATCGAATGTCATACCGCCACCTTAGCCATCCAAAACAAGGGAACAAGAGCGAAGCCGGGGCAGGGGCGCTTGAAAGCAGGTGCCGGCACGGGCTATATGAGCGCCAATTCGGATATTAAGCAGCAAGGATGCACCATGGCAGGCCATTCAAAATGGGCTAACATTCAGCACCGCAAGGGCCGTCAGGACGCGGCGCGGTCAAAACTGTTTTCCAAGCTGGCCAAGGAGATCACCGTGGCCGCCAAGATGGGCGACCCCGATCCCGACAAGAACCCGCGCCTGCGCCTGGCCGTCAAGGAAGCCAAGTCGCAGTCCGTCCCCAAGGACGTGATCGAACGCGCCATCAAGAAGGCCATCGGCGGCGACGCCGAGAACTATGACGAAATCCGCTATGAGGGTTACGGCCCGGCCGGCGTTGCGGTGATCGTCGAGGCGATGACCGACAACAAGAACCGCACCGCCTCCAACGTGCGCTCGATCTTCGGCAAGAACGGCGGCAACCTGGGCGAAACCGGTTCGGTCGGCTTCATGTTCGACCGCAAGGGCGAGGTGACCTACCCGGCCTCCGCCGGCGATGCGGACACCGTGATGATGGCGGCGATCGAAGCCGGCGCCGAGGATGTCGAAAGCTCCGAGGACGGCCACATCATCTATTGCGCCGACACCGACCTGAATGACGTGTCCAGCGCTCTGGAAGCGGAGCTGGGCGAATCCGAGTCGACCAAGCTGGTGTGGAAACCGACCACCACCACCGAGCTGGACCTGGACGGCATGCAGAAGCTGATGAAGCTGGTCGATGCGCTGGAAGACGACGACGACGTGCAGCGCGTCACCACCAACTTCGAGGCCTCCGACGAGGTCATGGCGCAGCTTTAAGCCGCCGCCCTGCGCGATCCATCAAGGCCCGCCATCCCGGCGGGCCTTTTTCGTAGCTCAGCCCCGCAAGACCGCTTCTTGGGGCTGTAAATGTCCCCGGGTGTGAGGCCCAAGGGGACGAGGGCGCGCCCCCTCAGAACGCCTCGCCTGTGAGCACCCCGGCCGCCCGCAGCTCGGGGCGTGACGGGATCCACAGCGCCCCGTTGCCAACGGCAAAGATCTCGCGTGCAAATGCCGCGCGGATGCCCTGCTGCCGGAAAAAGGCCAGGTCCTTCCGTTGTTCCTTCAGCAGATCCACCTGCGGCAGCCCGCCTTCGAACATCAGTGCATAGCTATGAAACCCCAGTTGCCCGCCGGCGGCCAGGCGGCGCGTGCGCCCGGCGGCAAACATCAGCGTGCAGGCAGAGGCGCACAGCGCCGCGGCCTCGGTATCCAATTGATGCCGCCGGATCAGCTTTGCCGCGCCGCGGGCCTCGTAGATCAGCCCGCCAGGCCCCGCCAGCCGCACCCGGCGCACCTCCGGCGCGGCGGCCAGCAGCGCCTCCATCCGCCGGGTCAGCCCATGGGTGATTTCGCCGTCAAACACCAGCACCAGCCCGTCTTCGGATACGCTCAGGCTGTACTGGGCCTCGCGCTCCAGCCGCCGCTGCTCGGCATAGGCGGGCGCCTCCACCGCCCGGGCAATCAGCAGCGCGTCCCACCACAGGATCACCGCCGCAAACCCTGCAAACAGCAGCACCAGATAACCGCCCCAGACCGCCATCATAGCCCCGGTGCTGCGCACATGCGCATCGGCGCTCAGCTGAAACGCCCGGGCCTGCCACAGCAGAAACAGCCCGTCCGCCGCCATCAGCACAAAGGCCAGCGGCACCGGCAGCCGCACCCATTGGTTCAGCGCCAGCCATCCCAGCACCAGACAGCCCCGCGGCAGCACCACCTGCAGCGCCAGGCTGCGCGGCAGAGACGGGGGCAGGGCGCTCATCCGTTCAGCCCTGCCGCCGCCTTGGCCGGGGCAGGCGCCAGCTGCAGGACGGGCAGCGGTTTGCCTTCAGAAAACATCGCGGCCCTTTCCGGCGCGGCAGGCTAGTTTTGCGTCAGATACTGTCTTGCCGATTTCTGCACGGCGCGGGTGACTTCGGCAAGGGCGGGCGCCATTACCCGCGCCACTTGCCAGGTCAGCGGCACCGGCAGCGTGCTGCCCGCAATCAGCGGCACCAGCCGGCCGCTGCGGATGTCCTCCGCCACCATCGGCAGCGGGTTCATGCCCCATCCCAGACCCGCCGCGGCAGCGTCGATGAACGCCTGGGTCGACGGCAGGAAATGGGCGGGCGGCGACAGGCCGGGCGCCACATTGCGCTCCAGCCACAGCCGCTGCAGATTGTCTTTTGCGTTGAAGATCATACAGGGCGCTTTTGCAGCAGCCTCGGGCGTTACCCCCTGTGCAAACCAGCGCGCCATGAACGCCGGGCTGGCAGTCGCCGCGTAATCCAGCGTGCCCAGCGGATAGGCTTCGAACCCGGTCACCGGCTTGGAACTGGCAGTCACCGCAGCAGAGACCTCGCCCCGTTTCAGCCACTCCGCGCTGTGGTCCTGATCATCCACCAGCAGGTCGAACAGCACCCCCTCCACCGCCGCCATCGCCCCGATGAACCAGCTCGCCAGGCTGTCGGCATTGACCGCAATCCGCAGCCGCACCGGGCCCTGGTCCGCCTCCAGCGAAAGCTCGCGCGCCAGCTGCGCCTCCAAGAGGCCGATATCTTCGGCATGTTTGGCGATCCGCAGCCCCGCCGCGGTGCCGGTGCAGGGCGATCCCCGCAGCACCAGCGCGGTGCCGGTGCGGTCCTCCAGCGCCTTGATCCGCTGGGATATGGCCGAAGGCGTCACCGACAGCGCATGCGCCGCCGCCTCAAACGCGCCGAGGCGCAAGACCGCGCTCAGCGCTGCCAGCTGGCTGGGATCCATCTGCATTAGCAACTCTAATCTGACTTAAACCTCTTTAACTGGATTAATCCCGAGCGAGGTTTTAGTCAAACACCAGCACATGAATGGAGACACCGATGCCCCCCAGCCTGCTCGCCGGATTTGCCCTTGGCCTCAGCCTGATCATGGCGATCGGCGCCCAGAATGCCTTTGTCCTGCGGCAGGGGCTGCGGCGCCAGCATGTGTTCTGGATCTGCCTCACCTGCGCGGGCTCCGACGCGGTGCTGATCACCGCGGGCGTCTTCGGGTTCGGCTCCCTGGCGCTGGCGGTACCGTGGTTCGAGCAGGCGATGCGCTGGGGCGGTGCGGCCTTCCTGATCTGGTACGGCGCCCGCGCCCTGCGGGCCGCCTGGCAGGGCGGGGAGAAGCTGGAAGCAGCGCAGGAGGGCGCAGGCGCAGCGCTGCTGCCGGTGCTGGCCACCGTGCTGGCGCTCACCTGGCTGAACCCGCATGTCTACCTCGACACGGTGGTGCTCCTCGGCTCAATCTCCGCCCAGTATCCGCAGCCCCTGGTCTTTGCCGCCGGCGCCACAATCGCCAGCTTCACCTTCTTCTTCACGCTCGGCTATGGTGCCAGCCTGCTGGCTCCGGTCTTTGCCCGCCCGCGCGCCTGGCAGGTGCTGGACGCCGTTGTCGGCCTGACCATGTGGGCCATTGCGGTAAAGCTGCTCCTGATGTGACGAACAGCGCCTGTGCGCGTCTCGCCCTAACGCCTGCGCGGAATTGCGCTACCTTTTCCCTGTAGCCACCGACAGGAGGGAAGGATGAGCTGGAACCCGGCACTGGAACCGCAATGCCCCGATGCGGGCGGTCTCGACGCGATCGAAACGGTGATCATCCCGCGCGCCCGCGACATCGGCGGCTTCGAGGTCCGCCGCGCGCTGCCTGCGCCGCGCCGCCAGATGGTCGGGCCCTTCATCTTCTTCGACCAGGCCGGACCGGCGGAGTTTTTGACCGGCCAGGGCATCGACGTGCGCCCGCACCCGCATATCGGCCTCGGCACAGTTACCTACCTCTACGAGGGCGAGTTCGAACACCGCGATTCCCTGGGCACCCACCAGATGATCTACCCGGGCGAGGTGAACTGGATGGTGGCGGGCGAGGGCGTCACCCATTCCGAGCGCACCTCCGCCGCGACCCGAAAAGGGGCCAGCAGCCTGTTTGGCATCCAGACCTGGATCGCGCTACCCGAAAGCCACGAGGATGCGCCCGCAAGCTTTGAACACCACGGCAAGGAGGCACTGCCGCTGCTGGAGGGCGAGGGCAAGGCCGCCCGTCTGATCCTCGGCACCGCTTGGGGAGAGAAGGCGCCGGCAACCCTTTATTCCGACACCTTCTATGCCGATGTGGTGCTGCAGGCCGGGTCCAAGCTGCCGTTGCCCACGGATCATGAGGACCGGGGCATCTATGTGACCCAAGGAGCGGTGGAAATTGCCGGCGAAACCTTCGAGGCCGGCCGCATGATGGTGTTCCGCCCGGGCGACGAAATCACCGTGACCGCAGGCCCCCAGGGCGCCCGGCTGATGGCGCTGGGCGGCGAGACGCTGAACGGGCCGCGCTATATCTGGTGGAACTTCGTCGCCTCCTCCCGCGACCGGATCGAGGCGGCCAAGGAATCCTGGGCTGCCGGCGACTGGCAGCACGGGCGCTTTCAGCTGCCGCCGGGCGATGATCAGGAGTTCATCCCGCTGCCCTGACGCCGCAGCGTTCCGGCGCGCAAAGCGGCCCGCCCGGAACTATTTCACATGTGAAGCCTTGTGCCGCCGCCCGAACGGGTGTTCTGTCACCTCATGAGCCAGACCGCAGACACCGCACCAGCCCTCCAAAACCCGCTTAAGGGCGTGTTCTGGATGGTGGTCACGGGGCTGTGCTTTGTCGCGGTGACGGCACTGGTCAAATACCTGGGCAGCCGCATCCCGCCTGCCGAAAGCGCGTTTCTGCGCTATTTGCTGGGGCTGGTGTTTCTGATCCCGATGGCCGGATCCCTGCGCAGGGCGCAGCTGACCCCGCGGCTGTGGGGGCTCTATGCGGGCCGCGGTGCGGTGCATACAGCGGGTGTGATCCTGTGGTTCTACGCCATGACACAGATCCCGCTGGCCGAGGTCACGGCGATGAACTACCTGTCGCCGGTCTATGTGACATTGGGCGCGGCGCTGTTTCTGGGCGAGAAACTGGCCTTCCGCCGCATCTCTGCCATTGCTGTTGCCCTGATCGGCGCGCTGATCATCTTGCGCCCGGGCTTCCGCGAGGTTTCGCCCGGCCACATTGCCATGCTGTTCACCGCGGTGTCCTTCGGCGCCTCCTACCTGATCGCCAAGTTCACCGTCGGCAGCAACAGCCCGGCGGTGGTGGTGGCGATGCTCTCGGTCTTTGTCACCCTCGGGCTTGCCCCCTTTGCCCTGGCCGTCTGGGTGACACCCACCCTGACAGAGGTCGCGATCCTGTTCGGCGTCGCCTGTTTTGCCACTGCGGGCCATTACACCATGACCCTGGCCTTTGCCGCCGCACCCGTGACGGTGACCCAGCCGGTCACCTTCCTGCAGCTGGTCTGGGCCACCCTGCTGGGCGCCCTGGTGTTTGCAGAGCCGGTGGATATCTGGGTGGTTTCCGGCGGCGGGCTGATCCTGGCGGCGGTCAGTTTCATCTCCTGGCGTGAAGCTAGGATCAAAAAGAAAGCCGCTACACCTTCCGGTAACCCGGCCGGGCTTTGATCGTCTTATAGATGTTACAAGTCCGGGGTAATCTCCCGCCCTTACAAGTGTCAGCGGGGGCTGTGAATGGCGTTTTTCCTTTGGCTGCCAGCGCTGCTGCTGGCTGCCCTGTCAGAGCCGGCGGCCGCCAGTGCCGGGACCAGTATCTGCAATGATACCGGGGCCCTGCACCAGCTCGCCGTGACGGCGCGCACCGATGGCAGCTGGATCACCCAGGGCTGGCAGGCTCTGGCGCCGGGCGACTGCACCAACCCTCTGCCGGAGGGGTATCAGGGCCGGTTCTTCTACTTCCGCGCCGAAAGCCCGGGATACCAGTTCCGCGACGACAGCATCCGCTTCTGTACCAAAGCAGGGCCGTTCCGCGCCGGGGGCAGCGGCGATTGCGCCGCCCGCGGCTACCGCGAACAGGCCTTCGCCAGGGCCCGCATCAGCACGGACAGTCAGAAGATTCCGCTCAGTTCCCGTTCCCAGGCCGCGGCCGCTGCGCCAGACACAGACGAAGCCGGCGGCACACCCTACGCGGCAGCTGTTGTCCTGCAGGGCTGCAGCCCGGAGCAGGAGGGCGCCCCTGCGGCCTGCCGCTTTGTCGGCGGCGGCATGGAGATCCGGGCCACCGCCGGCAAACAGGCTGCCGTGCCTGCATTTGCGTTTCTGATGACTTTGCAGCAGGGCGCCCCGCTCGCGGTCGAGGGGGAACTGATCAGTTCCTTCGGCTCTCACGGTGATCTGGACCTGCACAGCGCCGCCTTGCGCCAGCCGAACCGCCATGACCGGCTCTTGCGGCAGATGCAGGGACGCTGGGTGTCCGCGGCGGATCCCGGCGACAGTTTCACCCTGTCCGGCGCGGTGCGTCAGGTCAGCTACAGGGGCAGCGCGATGCCGCCGGAATTCGTCTCGGTGCTGGACACCTGCCACGGCGCGGGCACGGCCGGAGATTTTCTGCTGGCCCGCGACAGCGAACGCGGCACCGGCCTGTGCTACCGGATCCAGTCTCTTAGCAGCGATGAGCTGACCCTGATCTACCTGCCGCGCGGCACCCGGCTGGTCTACCGGCGCCTGCCGGAGGGCTAGGGCAAAGTCTCAGGCGTTCAGGGGATCACCAGATCCACCACCCGGTGCGCCGCCGCGCGGGCGTCCTGCGGGTTCAGCGCCTCCTCGGATTGCGCCGCCTGCAGCCAGACACCATCCATGTAGCACTGCAGCGCCTGGCGCGCGGTTTCCAGCTGTTCCGCCGGCAGCAGCGCCCGCAGCTCGGCCAGGAAATGGCTGCGCACCCGGGCGCGGTTGATTCGGTGCAGGCGGCTGAGCCGCGGCGAGTAGGGGGCATTTGCCCAGAACTGCATCCAGATGCTGCACTGGGGAACGGTGAACAGATCGTCGGCAAAGTTCGCATCCATCACCGCATAAAGCCGCTCGCGCGGGGTGCGCGCGGTGGCGTATCCGTCGCTCATTGCGCGCCGCAGCTTGCCTAAAAGATGCAGCATCGTGGCTTCCATCAGCCCTTCCTTGGAGCCGAAATAATAGTTGATCGAGGCCGCCGACGCGCCGGCTTCCCTGGCGATTTCCGCCATCGTTACAACCCCATAGCCCCGCTTGTGCACGGCGATGATGGTGGCTTCGATCAGCTCTTCGTTGCGGATGTCCCGGATGCGTTTCCTGCTCATGACAAAGTTGTGCGGCAATTGGGGCGCCGTTTCAACTGTTGTTAGAAGGAAATGAAATCTTGAACGGCCATTCAAAAAACCGTTTGGCCGGTCAGCCGGCTGTGATATGTACCCAATCCATGTCTAAGGGCGGAAACCGTCCGGAAATGGGAGGGACATATGACTTCAATCATCTCATTCGGGATTCTGCTGGCCTTTGCGCTGGTGGCGTTCTGCGTGATCAAGTGGTGGAACGTCCGCAACGTCGGCGTGACCCCGGTTCACCTTTTCACCTTCATTGCAATCCTGTTCACCTCCGGTCTGGATGTGGGCCTGATCATGTTCCCGCTGGCCTGGGATTTCCCGCTCTATGCGGACACCGCCGCGGAACCGGCCTATGGCTTCACCAACCCGCTGGCGCTGGAGTTCGGCTTCTGGGGTTTCCTGATCTGGGGCTTCTATTTCCTGACGACCTTCTATTTCTGCGTGATCGAGCCGCGGGTGAAGTTCTTTGAGATCCCGCTGGTGAAATGGATCAACAACATCGTGATCATCGGCACCTGCGCCTTCACCGGCGCGCTGTTTCTAATCTACCTGCCGTATTACGCCACCTTCATGGGCGACGGCGAAACCGTGATCCCGGCCTTCTATGTCATCACCTTCCTGGTGATCCTGTTTGCCGCCTTCTCCTCCACCGACATCAAATACGTGCGCATCCTGTCGGTTGGCTCCACCGTGCTGTTCATGGCGCTGATCCTGGGCATGTGGGCCTATGCGGGCATGGGCCTGGGCGCCTTTGCCGAGACCGCAGGCAACATCGGCGGCTACTTCTCCAACATCCACAAGTTCATCCTGCCGCTGACCGACTATCATGAGTTCTACCTGTTCTGGTGGTTCGCATGGTCGATCATGATCGGCCAGTTCACCTCGCGCTTTGTCGGCGGCCTCAAGACCTGGCAGGTCCTGGCAGCGCTGCTGATCTTCCCGTCGATCCCGCTGGGTGTGTGGTTCTCGGTGCTGTACTATTACCACCTGAACAGCATCGAAACGACGCTGCTGATCAACGTCTCCATGGTCGCGGTGGGCATCATCTTCGTGGTCAACTCCTTTGACTCGCTGATCCGCCTCTACACCGACAACCTGAACCTGACGGCCAAGCGGTTCGGCACCATTCCCTATGTGCTCGGCAACGCGGTTGTGCTCTTCGGCCTCACGCTGGCCTTCCAGAGCCAGTGGCTGCAGATCCAGTGGATCGGCACCATCGTGATCGGCATTTACGTGGCCTGCCTCGCCTACATCCTGGCCTTCAAGCGCAGCGACGTGATGAGCATCGACGCCTCGCCCGAGGAAAACACCCTCGATTTCGAGAAGATCAAGACAGCCCACTAAGGGCGGTCTCCCGGCTGGCCCCCAAGTTTCCCCGAATGAGGGGACCAGCCACCAACTGCCTGGCAGCGCTTTCGGGCCTGCCAGGCGCCTTTGCAAAGCATCGCCAATTCTTGGGAGGTCCGCGATGAGTGCCCCGAATATCCTGATCCTGATGGTTGACCAGTTGAATGGGACGCTTTTCCCGGACGGCCCCGCCGACTGGCTGCATGCTCCGAACCTGAAGAAACTGGCGGAACGCTCCACCCGCTTTGCCAACGCCTATACCGCATCGCCCTTGTGCGCGCCGGGCCGGGCGTCCTTCATGTCCGGGCAGCTGCCCTCGCGCACCGGCGTCTATGACAACGCGGCTGAGTTCCGCAGTGACATCCCGACCTACGCCCACCACCTGCGCCGCGCCGGCTATTACACCTGCCTCTCGGGCAAGATGCACTTTGTCGGCCCCGACCAACTGCACGGGTTCGAGGACCGGCTGACCACCGACATTTACCCGGCCGACTTCGGCTGGACCCCGGATTACCGCAAGCCGGGCGAGCGCATCGACTGGTGGTACCACAACATGGGGTCGGTCACCGGGGCAGGGGTGGCGGAGACCTCCAACCAGATGGAATACGACGACGAGGTTGCCTACAACGCCACCGCCAAGCTTTATGAGCTGTCGCGCGGTCTGGACGACCGCCCCTGGTGCGTCACCGTCTCCTTCACCCATCCGCACGACCCCTATGTGGCCCGCCGCAAGTACTGGGATCTCTATGAGGACTGCGAACACCTGCTGCCCGAGGTTCCGGCGATGGCATACGAGGACCACGACCCCCACGCGCAGCGGATTTTTGATGCCAACGACTGGCGCAGCTTCGACATCTCGCAAGAGGACATCAAGCGCTCCCGCCGCGCCTATTTCGCCAACATCTCCTATCTGGATGACAAGATCGGCGAGATCCTGAACGTGCTGGAAACCACACGGCAGGAGGCGATCATCCTGTTTGTCTCCGACCACGGCGACATGCTGGGGGAGCGCGGATTGTGGTTCAAGATGAACTTCTACGAAGGCTCTTCGCGGGTGCCGCTGATGATCTCGGCGCCGGACCTGCCTGCGGGCCTGATCGAAACCCCGGTCTCAACCATCGACGTGACCCCGACGCTGGGCGCGCTGGCCGGTGCCGACATGGGCGAGATCGAGCCCTGGACCGACGGCCAGAACCTGGTGCCGCTGGCCACCGGCACCGAACGCACCGAGCCGGTGCTGATGGAATACGCGGCAGAGGCGTCTTATGCGCCGCTGGTCTCCATGCGCTACGGCAAGTGGAAGTACAACCGCTGCGCGCTCGACCCTGATCAGCTGTTCGATCTGGAGGCCGACCCGCACGAGCTGACCAATCTGGCAGAGGACCCGGCCCACGCCGGCACCCTGCAGACGCTGCGCGCCAAGTCAGAGGCGCGCTGGAACCTGGAGACCTTCGACGCAGACGTGCGCGCCAGCCAGGCCCGCCGCTGGGTCGTCTACGAGGCGCTGCGCCAGGGCGGCTACTACCCCTGGGACTACCAGCCGCTGCAAAAGGCCTCTGAGCGCTACATGCGCAACCACATGAATCTCGACACCCTCGAGGAAAGCAAACGCTTTCCCCGGGGCGAATAACCATAGCAACCGTTCAGCATCTCCCCTGCTGAAAACCCCCGCTGGAGACACACACCATGACACATCCCGCACAGCCCAAAGCCAGCCACTTCATCAACGGCGCATACGTCGAAGACACCGCAGGCACCCCGATCCCGGTGATCTACGCCGCAACGGGTGAGCAGATCGCCACCGTCTACGCGGCCACGCCCGCAATCGTCGAACAGGCGCTGTCCACCGCCAAGGAAGCGCAGAAGGCATGGGGCAAGATGACCGGCACCGAGCGCGGCCGCATCCTGCGCCGCGCCGCCGACATCATGCGCGAGCGCAACCATGAACTGTCTGTTCTGGAAACCTATGACACCGGCAAACCGCTGCAGGAAACCCTGGTGGCCGACGCAACCTCCGGCGCCGACGCGCTGGAGTATTTCGGCGGCCTCGCAGGCTCCCTGACCGGCGAGCATATCCCGATGGGCGAGGACTGGGTCTATACCGTGCGCGAGGCACTGGGCCTGTGTGTCGGTATCGGCGCCTGGAACTACCCGACCCAGATCGCCTGCTGGAAAGGCGCGCCCGCACTGGCCTGCGGCAACTCGATGGTGTTCAAACCGTCCGAGACCACGCCGCTCTGCGCCCTGAAAGTGGCCGAGATCCTGCACGAGGCGGGCCTGCCCGCGGGCCTCTACAACGTCATCCAGGGCATGGGTGAGGTCGGGGCCGCGCTGGTCACCGACCCGCGCGTCGACAAGGTCTCGCTGACCGGCTCGGTGCCGACCGGCAAGAAGGTCTATGCTGCCGCCGCCGCAGGCATGAAGCACGTCACCATGGAACTGGGCGGCAAATCGCCGCTGATCATCTTTGACGATGCGGATGTGGAAAACGCCGTCGGCGGCGCCATCAACGGCAACTTCTACTCCTCCGGCCAGGTCTGCTCCAACGGCACCCGCGTGTTTGTGCAGAAAGGCATCAAGGAGAAATTCCTGGCCCGCCTGGCGGAACGCACCGGCGCCGCCGTGCTAGGCGATCCGCAGGACGAGGCGACGAACTTCGGCCCGATGGTCACCGAAAACCAGATGAACATCGTGCTGGGCTACATCGAAAAAGGCAAAGAGGAAGGCGCCCGCCTGATCTGCGGCGGCAAGCGCGCAGATATGCCGGGCTTCTTCGTTGAACCCACCGTCTTTGCCGATGTGACCGACGACATGACCATCGCGCGCGAGGAAATCTTCGGCCCGGTGATGTCGGTTCTGGACTTCGACACCGAGGAAGAGGTGATCGCGCGGGCCAATGACACAGAGTTCGGCCTGTCGGCAGGTGTCTTCACCAACGACTTCAGCCGCGCCCACCGGGTGATCGGCCAGCTGGAGGCCGGCAGCTGCTTCATCAACTCCTACAACGACGCGCCGGTCGAGGCGCCGTTCGGCGGAGTGAAGGCCTCCGGCGTGGGCCGCGAGAACTCGAAAGAGGCGATCAAGCACTTCAGCCAGGTGAAGTCGGTCTACGTCCGCATGGGCGACGTCGAAGCGGCGTTCTGATTGCCCTTTCGGGCAACGCCCACCCGCCCGCCCCGTTGCCCAAAAGGGCAATCAGGGCAGGGCG
>NZ_DGNN01000004.1:0-90304 GCF_002388965.1 Leisingera sp. UBA4491
TTTCGCGGGGGGCAGGTCAGGGCCTTTGCTGATCCCTCCAACTCTTCAGCTTCGCGTTCTCAACCTCAAGCGCTTTCAGCCGCTTGGCCTCGGACACCTCCATGCCTCCGTACTTCGAACGCCACTTGTAGAACGTGCCATCGCTGATGCCGTGCTTCCGGCAGAGCTCCTTGGCGCCTATCCCGGCTTGGTGCTCCTTCAGGATGCCAATAATCTGCTCTTCGCTGAATCGGCTTTTCCGCATCGTCTGTCTCCTCGTGTGGAGAGCAGGCTAACTTCAAACCGCGGACTTCTCAGGGGAGCACGTCACGGGACACTGATACACCCGGCACACGCGTCTGTGCGCCGATCACCCGTTTCTCGTCTTCAGACCAATTGCGCCTGCGCCGCTTCGCCATATTCAACCCCGATAGTGTCCACTTGTTCGCTAATGGACATTATCCATCACTAACGACCGCCGTCAGTGCGGGCAGACCGGACGGTTGCAGCCCGAACGAAGCCCCGGACAGAACAGAACTGGAGCGCCGAGGCGGCAGAACCGGGGCGTCAGGAATTCTGGTCCGGATGCGCGGCTGCAAACGCGGGATGGTCCGCGCAGACGGCCTCCACTGCGCAGATCCGCGGCAGGTCCGAGAAATCCGCCTCCCAGCGGCGGGCGTTATACAATTGAGGCATCAGGCAGATGTCCGCCAGCCCCGGCGCGCTGCCGGTGCAAAAGGGGGTCTGCTCGAATCCGGCCAGCAGAACCTCAAACGCTTGCAGGCCGGGGCGGATGAAATGCTGCATCCAAGCCTTGGGCATATCCGGCGCGCCGCCGCTGAGGGCGGTTGCGTGTTTGGCCACCTGCAAGTTGCAGACCGGGTGCACATCTACCGCTACAGAGTGTGCCAGCGCCCGCGCCAGAGCGCGCTGGCCCGGGTCCTGCGGCAGCAGGCCAAGCGCCCGTGTTTCGTCCAGATAGTCGAGGATCGCCAGCGACTGGGTAAGCCGCAGGCCGTCGATCTCCAGCACCGGGACAAATCCCTGCGGGTTCCGGGCCAGGTGGTCCGGGCTTCTGTGTTCGCCCTTGACCAGATCGACCGGGACAGTGGTGTAGCCGATCTCCGCCAAATTCAACGCGATGCGCAGCCGGTAGCTGGCTGACGAGCGCCAATAATCATAAAGAACCGTGCGGGTCATCCGCGTCCTCCCTGTTGTGAAAAGGCAGCCCTTGGGGCTGCCTTCCACCGTTTGTGCGGGCTCAGCCCTTGTTCAGTTCCTTGGCGTGCAGCCAGTCGGCGTGTTTCGGTGCCTTCTTGGTCTTCGACCACTCCTCCAGCATCTCCCACTTCACCGCGTCCAGCTTTTCAAGCAGTGCGTCTTCCGCGGGATCGGGGCAGGCGAGCTCCACCCGGTGGCCGTTCGGGTCAAAGAAATAGATCGAGTGGAAGATGGAATGGTCGGTGACGCCCAGCACCTCGACGCCATTGGCCTCCAGATGCTCCTTGAACTGGATCAGGGTGTCGCGGTCCTTGACCTTGAAGGCGATGTGCTGCACCCAGACCGGCGTGTTGCGGTCGCGGTCCATCTCCGGCTTGGTCGGCAGCTCAAAGAAGGCCAGGACGTTGCCGTTGCCAGCATCCATGAAGATATGCATGTAAGGATCGGGTTCATGCGTCGATGGCACGTGGTCCTCGGCAATGGCCAGGACGAAGTCCATGTTCAGCATCTTGTTGTACCACTCGACTGTCTCTTTGGCGTCTTTGCAGCGGTAGGCGACGTGGTGAATCTGTTCGATTTTCAAGCGGTGTCCTCCCCGGGGTTCAGCGCGGCCGCGGCCAGCGCCTGTTTCAGGATTGCGCGTTTTCCAATGTGGTTGGCGAGCACCAGCACCAGGCGTGCGTTCAGGGCATCGCTTTCGGACCTGCTGAGGCCCTCGTGCGCTGCCAGCAGATCTGCATAGAAATCGTCGGCGCGCTCGGTGTTGGCGGTCAGGATCAGCTGATCGGTTTGTGTCATGGTGATCATTCCTTGCCGATGGCCCGGCGGATTGCGTGCCGGAACTGGTTTTCATCAAAGGCAGGCCGGCGGGCGGCCACGTGCTGGTCCGGGCGGATCAGGTAGATGCCGCTTTCATGCTTGCCCAGGTAGCGCTGCTGCAGCGCCAGCGTCTTGTCATCCTTGATCGACAACGCCAGGCGGGTGACCTCGATGCCTTCCTCCACGATCACGTCCGGCGCGTCGGCGTCTATGGTCAGCAGCACGAACTTGTCGCCCAGCTTATCCAGCAGGAACCCGTCGCCAAGCGGTGCGTCGGGGCAGGGGGAGCCGGGGCGGGTGCGGTCCGGCCCGTCGAGCGCATCCGCCGAGTTCAGCGGTGAGCCGTCATAGGTGCAAGGCACCGACAGGCGGCCGGAGTTCACCAGGGGACGTGCGAATTCATACTGTTCCGACAGGTCCAGGACTGCGTCGCGCAGCACCCGGCTGATCTCTGATTTCGGAGTGATGAAATCGGTGGAGCGCGAGGAGTTGAGAATGTTCTCATCCGCCCCGTGAATGCGCTCGGCGTCATAGGTGTCCAGCAGGCTCTCCGGCGCCTTGCCGTCCATCACCAGCTTCAGCTTCCAGCACAGGTTGTCGGTGTCCTGCAGGCCGGAGTTGGCGCCGCGGGCGCCGAAGGGGGAGACCTGGTGCGCAGCATCGCCAGCAAAGATCACCCGGCCGTGGCGGAATTTCTCCATCCGGCGGCATTGGAAGGTATAGATCGAGACCCACTCCAGCTCGAATTTTACATCCTCGCCTAGCATCGCCTTGAGGCGCGGGATCACGTTTTCCGGGCGTTTCTCGCGCTCCTTGTCGATGTCCCAGCCCAGTTGCAGGTCGATGCGCCAGACCCCGTCAGGCTGCTTGTGCAGCAGCGCCGACTGGCCCTTGTTGAAGGGCGGATCGAACCAGAACCAGCGTTCGGACGGGAAATCCGCTTCCATGATCACATCGGCAATCAGGAAGTTGTCCTCGAACACCCGGCCGACGAAATCCAGGCCCAGCATCTGCCGGGTGGGCGAGCCCGCGCCATCGCAGGCAATCAGCCATTCGGCCTCCAGCGTATAGGAGCCTTCGGGCGTGTCGATTTCCAGCACCGCGTGGGTGGGGTGGGTGCCGATGGCAGAGACCTTGTTGCGGCCCCGGATTTCGATCGGCGCGCCCTGCTCTTGCAGCTCGCGCACCCGGTTCACCAGGTATTCCTCGAAGTAATACTGCTGCAGATTGATAAAGGCAGGGCGTTTGTGGCCCTCTTCCGGCAGCAGGTTGAACTCATAGACCTGGCGGTCGTCGAAGAACACCTTGCCGGTGTTCCACTGCACGCCCTTGTCGACCATCGGCTGGCCGCAGCCCAGCCGGTCAAGGATCTCCAAGGGCCGCTTGGCAAAGCAGATCGCGCGGGAGCCGAAGCTCACCTTGTCGTTGTCGTCCAGCACCACAACTTCGGTGCCCTGCTGCGCCAGGTCGATGGCGGCAGCCAAGCCAACCGGGCCCGCCCCGATGACCACCACCTTGCGGCGCACGGGCGAAGAGGCGTCTTCATCCGCATGGCGCTTGTAGGGGTACAAAGGGACTTCAAAGATCTTCTTCATCTGGTCTCCTCCCAAATTCCGGGTGCCGTCAGGCACAGCTCTACCCTTTCCCGGCAGGAGCCGGCCGGGAGCATGGTCTAGCGTCTCACAGGTTCTGCCGGGGCGACACGATCTGGATCAAACCGCCCCGGGTGCTAAATTGCCGGGGCTCAGCCCTGCAGGGCCTCCCACATCTCCAGATCGCGCTGAGCGGTCCAGATCCGCGGGGTGTCGATGCCGCGGGCCTCGTCAAAGGCGCGGGCGACGTTGAAGGGCAGGCAGTGCTCATAGATCGCATAGTCTGCAAACTTCGGATCGCACTCGGCGCGAACCGCGTCCCAGGCTTCCTTCAGGGTGCCGTTGCGCGCCGCCACCTTAGCCGCCGGGCGGTAGGTGCTTTCGACGAAATCGCGGGTGTTTTCGATGGCGGCGTTGACCATCTCCTTGCCGACCAGCGCGTCGCCGCGGCCCGGGGCAATGGCATCAACGTCAAAGGCCTTGATGTTGTCGAGCGTGCTGCCCCAGTCGCCGAAATGGCCATCGCCGCAATAGCAGGCAGAGTGGTATTCGACGATGTCACCGGTGAACATCACGTTCTGATCCGGCACATGGATCACGATGTCGCCCGCGGTGTGGGCGCGGCCCAGGTGCATCAGGTCAACCCGGCGGTTGCCGAGGTAGACAGTCATGTCATCCGAGAAGGTGGTGGTCGGGTATGTCAGCCCGGGAATGCTCTCATGGCCTTCGAACAGCCGCGGGAAGCGCTGGAATTCGCTGTCCCAGTCCTCCTGCCCGCGTTCCACCACCATGGCGCGGGCGGCGTCACCCATGATAACCTGCTGCGCGCCAAAGGCAGAGGCGCCCAGCACGCGGACGGCGTGGTAATGCGTCAGCACCACATGGGTGATCGGCTTGTCGGTGACAGAGCGCACGCATTCGATCACCTTGTTCGCCAGCCGCGGGGTGGCCTGCGCCTCTACGATCATTACGCTGTCATCGCCGATGATCACGCCGGAGTTGGGATCGCCCTCTGCGGTGAAGGCATAAAGGCCCTCGCCCACCTCAGTGAAGGAGATTTTCTTTTCGCTCATGTCCCCTTGGGACGCGAATGCCTTGGCCATGTGTCAGTCCTTTCAGCGGTGCGCCAGAGGCAAGTGCGGGAGCCTCCGGCGGAGATATTTGGGGCAAGAGGAAGAGCGGTGCTTACCTCTTGAACGGATCGTCCAGCGCGGGCAGAACCCTGCCCGTGCAGTCACCGAACCCGATGGTGTAGCCATCGCCTTTGGCCGCGCCTTTCAGGGTCAGCGTGTCGCCATCAGCGATGAAGGAGCGCTCCTCGCCGGTTTCCAGCGTCAGCGGCTCCTTGCCGCCCCAGCTGAGCTCCAGCAGAGAGCCGCGGCTGTCCTTGGTGGCGCCGGAAATGGTGCCGGAGCCCAACAGGTCGCCTGCGTTCATCGGGCAGCCAGAGGTGGTGTGATGCGCCAGCTGCTGCGCGGCGGAGTAGTACATTTCTTTGTAGTTGGTCCGCGCGATGGTGGTCGCTTCCTTGCCTTCCGGCGCCATGGTGACTTCCAGATCGATGTCATAGAGCATCGGGCCGCAGTCCTTCAGGTGGTCCAGCAGTTCCACCTCACGCTCCGGCGTGCCGCAGCGGAACGGCTCCAGCGCCGGCTTGGTCACGATCCAGGGAGAGATCGTGTTGGCAGTGGCCTTGGCCTGGAACGGCCCCAGCGGCTGATACTCCCAGGCCTGGATATCGCGCGCCGACCAGTCGTTCAGCAGCACGTAGCCAAAGATGTTGTCATCCGCTTCCTGCACGGTGATCGGGCCATCGGACGGCGTGCCGACAATCGCACCCATCTCCAGCTCGATATCGAACCGCGCGCAGGGCGCCCACCGCGGCTTGTCATCATTCGGGCCTTTCAGCTGGCCCCAGGGACGGCGCACATCTGTGCCGGACACCACCACGGACGACGCCCGCCCGTTATAGCCGATCGGGATGTGCAGCCAGTTCGGCGGCAGCGCGTTCTCCGGGCCGCGGAACATGGTGCCGACGTTAAACGCGTGGTTTTTGCCCGCGTAGAAGTCGGTGTATTCGCTGACCGCAAAGGGCATGTGCAGCTCGGCGTCCGCGGCGGCAACCAGCAGGGGTTCCACCTTGTCCTGCTCGGCGGCACCCTCGGACAGCAGCGCGGTCAGACGGTCGCGCAGCGCCGCCCAGACAGCCGGGCCTTCCTCCATCAGGTCGTTCCAATAGGGGACGTCGAACAGCGGCGCATCGCCCAGCTGGATCAGCCCGGCTTCCTCGGCGGCTTGCATGTCCAGGATCATATCGCCGATAGCCACGCCGCAGCGCGGATCATCGCCATCAACGGAAAACACACCATAGGGCAGGTTGTTCAGCGGGAACGGGTGGTCCGCATCATTGGCCGAGGCCACCCAGGATTTCAGCAGAGGCATAGCGTCTCCAGTTTCCGGATCCGAAGATCCTTTTCATCTTTCCGGAAATACTCCGGGGGTGAATGGGCCGGTCAGGCCCAGAGGGGGCAGCGCCCCCTCACCGTTTCATTTCAGGCCGGGCGTGCCGTCGAACTTTTTCTCGATGTCGCTCCAGCAGTCGATGTAGTCATCCTGCAGCGGCGCGTCCTTGGCTGCAAATGCGGTCAGATGCTGCGGGAAGCGGGTCTCGAACATGAAGGACATGGTGTTGTCCAGCTTTTCAGGGCCGAGATTGGAGTTTGACGCGCCTTCAAAGGCGTTCTTGTCCGGCCCGTGCGGCAGCATCATGTTGTGGAGAGACATGCCGCCCGGCACGAAACCTTGCGGCTTGGCGTCGTACTGGCCGTAGATGTTGCCCATCAGCTCCGACATGATGTTCTTGTGGTACCATGGCGGGCGGAAGGTGTTTTCGGCCACCATCCAGCGTTCGCGGAACAGCACGAAATCAATATTCGCGGTGCCCGGCACGCCTGACGGCGCGGTCAGCACGGTAAAGATCGACGGGTCCGGATGGTCGAACAGGATCGCCCCCACCGGGCAATAGGTGGTCAGGTCGTATTTGAAGGGCGCATAGTTGCCGTGCCAGGCGACCACATCCAGCGGCGAGTGGCCGATTTTGGTCTCGTGGAACTGGCCGCACCATTTGATGGTCACGGTCGAAGGCGTCTCGCGGTCCTCGAACGCCGCCACCGGCGCCTTGAAGTCCCGCGGGTTGGCCATGCAGTTGGCACCGATCGGGCCGCGGCCCGGCAGTTCGAACTTCTGGCCGTAATTCTCGCAGACAAAGCCGCGGCAGGGGCCTTCCAGAACCTCGACCCGGTACACCAAACCGCGGGGAATGATGGCGATTTCCTGCGGTGCCAGGTCGATGATGCCCAGCTCGGTCGCAAAGCGCAGGCGTCCCTCCTGCGGCACCACCAAGAGTTCGGAGTCGGCGGAGAAGAAATAGCTGTCCACCATCGACTCGGTGACCAGATAGATGTGGCTGGCCATGCCGACCTGGGTGTTCACGTCGCCCGCGGTGGTCATGGTGCGCATGCCGGTGAGCCAGGTCAGCCCCTGATCGGAATGCGGCACCGGATCCCAGCGGTACTGGCCCAGCGAGATCACGTCCGGATCGACACAGGGCGCCGACTTCCAATGCGGCAGGTCGATTTTCTGATAGCGGTGCGAATGCTTCACCGAGGGGCGGATCCGGTAGGTCCAGGTCCGCTCCGGCGGGTCGGCGGTAAAGGCGGTGCCGCTCAGCTGTTCGCCGTAAAGGCCATAGTTGCATTTCTGCGGGCTGTTCATGCCCTGCGGCAAGGCGCCGGGCAGCGCCTCGGTTTCAAAGTCGTTGGCAAAGCCGGGCATATAGCCCTCGTTCGGCCCCGCAAGCGAGGGAGCCTGGATCATTTCATGGGGATCGGCTGGCCGATTCATCGCGCGTTTCTCCTATCACTGCTTGCGGAATATTAGTTGTTTTTGTAACTAACAAGGGAGAGAGGACGCAAATGACCGAGAAAGATGACTTCACTCTGCAGGATTTCCTGCCTTTTCTGCTGAACCGGGCGGCCGAGGAAAGCTCGCTGGGGTTCCAGCGCCACTACAAGGACCGCTATGGTATGCTGCGCACGGAATGGCGGGTGCTGTTCCATCTGGGCAACTATGGCCAGATGACCGCCAAGGAGATCGGCGAGCGGGCCAAGATCCACAAGACCAAGATCAGCCGTGCGGTCGCCAAGCTGGCAGAGAAACGGTTTGTGACCCGCACCCGGGATGAAAACGACCGCCGGGCAGAGCATTTGACCCTGACCCCGGCGGGGCAGTCCGCCTACCGGGAACTGCGGGATGTGGCGCAGGAGTTCGATTCCAAGCTGTGCCGCCAGTTCACGACCGGCGAGGTTGCGATTTTGCGGTATATGCTGCGCAAATTAGCAGGCATCGGCCCGTAGACATTGCTGGGTGCAATGCCCAGATATGGCAGCGGAATTGAAGGTGAAACCATGATACAGATTGATGTCAATTCGGGACCGCTGATTGCCTGGCTGATGGAACAGGGACTGCACGGGGCGCAGCAGCAGGATCTCTTGCAGGGCTATTGCCAGCGGCTGTGCGATGCGGGCGTGCCGTTGTGGCGTTTCCATCTGGCGCAGCGCGCCTTTCACCCGAAATTCGGCGGCATCGGTTTTAACTGGACCCGGGCCGACGGCCTGTCTCACCAGCATTACGAATACCGCGAGTCCCCGCGCGAGGAATGGCTGCGCAGCCCCTTCTACCACATTCTGGATCAGGAGCTGGACGAGTTCCGCGAGAAACTCGAAGACGGCGCGCCGGAGGAATTCCCGCTGCTGCCGGAGCTGCGGGAACGCGGGGCAACGGATTATTTCGCCAAGGGTGTGCGGTTTTCCCCGCCCGAAGCCGGGCCGAACGACCCCAGTCATCCGCAGGAGGGCATGCTGGTCTCTTGGGCGACAGACCGCCCTGGCGGCTTTTCAAGCCGCGAGCTGGACCTGATCCGTACCACCCTGCCGCATCTGGGGCTGGCGCTGAAATCCTCCTCCAACCGGCAGATGGCCAGCGACCTGCTGCAGGTCTACCTGGGCCGCGATGCCGGCCGCCGGGTGCTGTCGGGCGAGATCCAGCGCGGTTCCTCGCAACAGATCGACGCGGTGATCTGCCTGTTCGATCTCAAGGGGTTTACCGAACTTTCCGAGCGGCTGCCCGGAACCGAGCTGATCGACATGCTGAACGGCTATTTCGGGCTGGCGGTGGAAACCATCCAGGCGCATGGCGGCAACATCCTCAAGTTCATGGGAGACGGCATGCTGACCATGTTTAATCTGGGCAGCATCGAGGAAGACGCCCATGCGGCGTTGGCCGCCGCCAATGAGCTCTGCGGCAAGATCCGCGCCTGCAACACCGAACGCGAGGCGCAGGGCGTGCCGACCGCAGGCTTTACCTTGGCACTGCACGCGGGCACCATCCTCTATGGCAATATCGGGGCGGAGAGCCGGCTCGACTTTACGGTGATCGGCCAGGCGGTGAATCAGACCGCCCGGATCGCCGGGATGCACCGGTCGGTCGGCCAGAACATCATCATGTCCGAGGATGTTAAGCTGGCCGCCAGGGGCACCAACCATGATCTGGTGTCGCTGGGCCGCTACATGCTGCGCGGGGTGGCCGAACCGATGGAGCTCTACACGATCAACCGCGGCAACTGCGGCTGTTCCGGCTGAGGTGCCGCCGGGGCGGGGTCAGATGCTGACCTCGACCCCCGGCAGGTTCACTTCCTTCATCATATCGCGCAGCTCCTGCCGGGCGGCGATGTTGGAGATGTTCAGCTGCTTGACGCCAACATCCTTGAGGTCCAACAGCGTCAGCCCGCGCGGGAACAGTTCGCGGAAGATCACCCGCTCCGAGAACCCGGGCGCCACGCGGAAGCCGATGCGCTTGGACAGCATCTTGATGGCACGCTCCATCTTTTCCTTGTTGACCATACGCTGGGTGCCGACCCGGTTGCGGATCACGATCCAGTCGATCGGTTTGAGACCGGCCTGCGCCCGCAGCTGGCGGGCGTTCCAGACCATTTCTGAATACACGGACGGGCCGGTGATCGTCTCGCCCTTCTGGTCCACATGGGCCAGCAGGTCGAAATCGACGAAGCTGTCGTTCAAGGGCGTGATCAGCGTGTCCGCCAGCGAATGTGCCACCTGGCTCAGGCGCGTGTGCGAGCCGGGGCAGTCGATCAGGATGAAATCATGGCCCGGCTCCAGAGCCGAGACCGCTGCCGAAAGCCGGTGGTCGTAGATGTTTTCACCCGGCTGCAGGCCGGCCGGGTCGATCTCCGGCAGCTCATGCATTTCGACCATCGGCAGTTCCAGCCCCGCCTTGGCGCAGAAATCCTGGCGGTTTTCCAGATAGCGCCCCAAGGAGCGCTGCCGCAAGTCCAGGTCCAGCGCCGCCACCTTGTGGCCCAGCCGGGCCAGAGTGGTTGCCACATGCATGGAGACAGTCGATTTGCCCGCGCCGCCCTTCTCGTTGCCGACGACAATGATATGCGCCATGTACAGGTCCCTTCGCTCGTGCTTTGGTGCACGTCTTTAGCTTTGTGCCCCTGTATAGGCTCTGGATTCGGCCAAGAAAAGTGGTGCGCGCAGGCTGGTGAATTTAGGGTTAGCGCCCATTAAATCCGCAACACTGGCCCAGCGGATTTAACGGGCACCAAGGCCGGGCTTCACCGGTGCTTTGCAGGCCCGGAGGGGCTGCGCTTGGGGCGTGCATCGCCGCCCTTGCCGCCCTTCCCTGTCTGGGGTGCCGCCGCGCGCGCCTTGTTCTTCTTGCTGTTCGGCTTGCCCGCCGGCGGTTTCGGCCCCTTGGCTTTGAACGGCTTGCCTGCGGGCGCGCCGGGCCTTGCCATCCGCTTGGAGGGATCGGACGCGCCCTTGGGCTTGGCTGTCACGGCCGGCTTGGGTTTACTGGGGCGGGTCTCCGCGCGCGGCTCCCGCCGCTCGTCCCGCGCCGGTTTATCTTTCCACTCCTTGCGCGGCGGACGGCTGTCTTCCCCGGCTTCAGCCTTGCGGCGGTAGGGCTTCGGGCCGTCTTCCTTGCCGCGGTGGGGCATGGGCTTGCGGTCGCCCTTGAAGCCGCCCTTGGGCCCGCCAGGCCCGCGGCGCGGAGCAGGGGCCAGGTCAGGCGCCTCGGACAGCCGGGTCAGCACGGCGCCCGGTTCCAATTCGGTCTTGCCGCCCAGCGCCTTCAGGAAGCCGTTAACAGCGCCCTCGCTGATTTCGGCAAAGGTTTCATTGTCCTGCACCCGGATTGCACCGATGGCGTCGCGGTCGATATTGCCGGCCTTGCACAGCATCGGCAGCACCTTGCGCGGGTCGGCACCGGCCTCGCGGCCGCCGGACAGGGAGAACCAGACGGAGGGGCCAAAGGCTTTGCGTTCCTTGCGCTCCTTGCGTGGCTCTTCCTCACCTGCCGGGCGCAGATCCTCTGGCGCCGAATGGCGGCTGCGGAACAGGCGCAGATAGGTGGCGGCGATTTGCTCGGCCGAGAAATTGTCCAGCAGGGTCTGGACACCGGCCTGCTCGTTCTCCTCAACGGGCTGCTGCCAGACCGGATCGGCCAGCATCCGCTCTTCATCCCGCGCCAACACATCATCGGCAGAGGGCGCTTCGCAATGTTCGGCGGTCAGTTTGGCCCACTTCAGCAGGCGCAGGGCCTTGGCGCGCGCCTTGGGCGGCGCGATCAGCGCGCTGACGCCCTTGCGGCCCGCGCGGCCGGTCCGGCCGGAGCGGTGCAGCAGCGTTTCGTGGTTCGAGGGCAGTTCCGCATGGACCACCAGCTCCAGCCCCGGCAGGTCGATGCCGCGTGCCGCCACGTCGGTGGCCACGCAGACCCGCGCGCGCCCGTCGCGCATCGCCTGCAGCGCGTGGCTGCGCTCGGTCTGGCTCAGCTCGCCCGACAGCGTCACCACCGGCAGACCGCGGTTGGTCAGGCGCGCCGCCAGACGGTTCACCGCCGCGCGGGTGTTGGCAAAGACGATGGCGCTGGGCGCCTCATAGTAGCGCAGCACGTTGATGATGGCGTTTTCCGCGTCCGCTTGCGCCACGCTCATCAGACGGTATTCGATATCCGCGTGCTGCTTGGTCTCGCCTGCGGTCTTGATCCGCATCGCGTCGCGCTGAAAGGTCTCGGCCAGGCTGGCAATCGCCGGCGGCACGGTGGCGGAGAACAGCAGGGTGCGGCGGTCTTCGGGTGCTTCGCCCAGGATGAACTCCAGGTCCTCGCGGAACCCAAGGTCCAGCATCTCGTCGGCCTCGTCCAGCACCACGCCGCGCACCTGGCTCAGATCGATGGAGCCGCGCGCAATGTGGTCGCGCAGCCGCCCCGGGGTTGCCGCGACAATGTGGGCACCGCGGGCCAGCGCCCGGCGCTCATCGCGCATATCCATGCCGCCGACGCAGGAGGCAATCACGGCGCCCGCCTCGCGGTAAAGCCAGCTCAGCTCGTGCTTCACCTGCAGCGCCAGCTCGCGGGTCGGGGCAATCACCAGCGCCAGCGGCGCCGCGGCCTCGCCGAACGCCTCATCCTCACCCAGCAGATCCTGAGCCAAAGCCAGGCCAAAACCGACAGTCTTGCCCGATCCGGTCTGTGCAGACACCAGCAGGTCGCGCCCTTCCACGTCGGGCTGGGTCACAGCCTCCTGCACTTGGGTCAGGGTTTCATATCCGCGCTCTTGCAGTGCGTTGGCCAGGGCTTGTTTCACGAGGGGGCTGTCTTTCCCGCGGGGCGCGCATCCGGCCCCAGCGTCAGAAGAAAAAGAAAGAAGGCTGCCCGTCCGGGGCAGCCTTCGGGAGTTCTGCAAAATACGGCAGGCGGCTTAGAAGCCCAGGCCTTCGTATTTCTTTTTGAACTTGGACACGCGGCCGCCGGCGTCCAGCAGGCGCGAGGTGCCGCCGGTCCAGGCCGGGTGCACGGTCGGGTCGATGTCCAGGGCCAGCTGATCACCCTCGGAGCCCCAGGTGGAGCGCATCTTGAGGATGGTGCCGTCGGTCATTTTGACGTCGATGAAGTGGTAATCGGGATGAGTGTCTTTTTTCATGATACCGCTCCTCAGGCTTTCTTGGGCTTATAGTTCGCGTCTTCTGCGATACGGGCCGACTTGCCGCGGCGGGCGCGCAGGTAGTACAGCTTGGCGCGGCGGACGCGGCCGCGGCGCACCACTTCGATCGAGTCGATGTTGGTCGAATACAGCGGGAACACACGCTCCACGCCTTCGCCGAACGAAATCTTGCGGACGGTGAACGAACCGGCAATGCCTGCGCCGTTCTTGCGGCTGATGCAAACGCCTTCGTACATCTGCACGCGCGAACGCGAGCCTTCGGTCACCTTGTAGCCGACACGGATGGTGTCACCGGCTTTGAAGTCGGGGATCTCTTTCCCCAGGGCGGCGATCTGTTCCGCCTCCAGCTGTGCGATCAGGTCCATCGCAACTCTCCTAAATCTGCCTGCGGTTCATGCCGCAGAGGTTTGCGCCGTCATGAGAGCTCCTGGTCTTCACCGGGTCCCGCCAAATGGCAGCCCGCCAGAGATCACGCCGTCTGTTCCTTGCTGCCGACGGCCGGGCCCAAAGCGAAAACCGAAGAAGATTTCCAGGTGAGTGATCCAACAGCCAGCGGCCCGGAGCCGCAAATGCGAATCCAGACCGGCGCTGTATACGTCCGCGGCCCCAACAAAACAAGTGCCCCGCTGCGCCGCGCGCAAGAGTTTTCCCAAAACGCTTGCCAAATCTTATCGCAATTGATCTGGGGCGCGCACCCCGGCGGTTTCAGGCCGTCATGCGGTCTGATCGTCCACCGTGGCGTCCGCCGCGTTTTTCTTGACCGACTCGATGCCGCCATCGCGGCTTGAGGCGCTGGCATAGCTCTGCGAGGTTCCGATCACCTGGCCGTTGGTGGCCTTCAGATTGAACATGTGCTTGCCCGCAGAGGTTTCCTTGCGCTCATACCGGGCATCGTCGCCGGCGTTTTTCTTGACCGATTCGATGCCGTTCTCGGCGCTGGCCTTCTGCTTGTAGCCCTCGCTGGACAGAATGTTCTCGCCGTTGCCTGCTTTCAGGCGGAAGCGGAATTCCCCCGCGTTGTCGGTGTAGAGTTCAAATTTAGCAGCCACCCTGTTCACTCCTAATTCTTCATGAATATGAGCGGACTAAAGCACGGCTTGGGGCGTCCGGCAACGGTCTGGCGCTGCGGGCGTTCTCCGGGCCGGGCAACCGGACCGCCGTTCAGCCGCCTTTTTGGGTCTTGCGGCAATAGGCCTCCCACAGATCCGGGCGGCGGGTTCTGGTGATCTCTTCGCTCATGCCGTGGCGCCATTCGGCTATCTTGCCGTGGTGACCGGACATCAGGACTTCGGGGATCTCCAGGCCTTTCCATTCGGCGGGGCGGGTGTATTGCGGATGCTCCAGCAGGCCGGAGGAGAAGCTCTCCTCCTCGGTGGAGGCCTGGTTGCCAAGCACCCCGGGGATCAGCCGCACGGTCGCGTCAATCAGCGCCTGGGCTGCCAGCTCGCCGCCGGTCATGACAAAATCGCCCAGGGAGACTTCCTGAATGCCGTAATGCTCCAGCACGCGCTCGTCGACGCCTTCGAAACGGCCGCACAGCAGGGTGATGCCGTCGCACCGGGCAAAGCTCTGCATCATCTGCTGGTCCATCCGCCGCCCGCGCGGGGACAGGTAGACCAGCGGCCAGTTGCCCCGGGAGTCCGCCATCGTGTGCTCGATCGCCTCGCCCAGGACGTCGGCCCTGAGCACCATGCCGGCGCCGCCGCCGGCTGGTGTGTCATCGACATTGCGGTGCTTGCCGATGCCGAACTCGCGCAGGTCTACGGTCTCCAGCTGCCACAGGCCCTCCTGCAGCGCCTTGCCGGTCAGGCTTTCGCCCAGCACGCCCGGAAAGGCTGTAGGGAACAGCGTGATGATCTTGGCTTTCCACACCCCCGCCAGATCCGGCGTCGGCGTCATCAGCTCGCGCGGCTTCAGGGTCGGGCGGATGGCTTTGCGGCCATGAGATTTGCTTGGTGCAGTCATAATGTTGCTGTTTAGTGCAGTCAGATTTCCACGCAATAAAAAGCTTTGGTGTTTCGATGAATTCAGAACAGCCGTCTGCGGCAGCCCGGTACGATCCGTTTGCTGCGGTGGACGCGGTACAGACCCGAACACAGGCGCTTTGGCCCACGGCGGCCACGGCATCCTGCCTGCCCGAAGATGGGGCCGTGTTCCGCAGGATGCAGGTCAACAGCGGTGTTGAGCATCGCCGCTGTGTCTTGGAGGTAAGGACCGCCGATGGCCGGAGCTTTGTCTTGCGTGCCGATTTCGAGGCGTCCGATCCGCTGCGGCAGGCCAGTTTTCTGGACCGGCATCAGGCCGCTGCCGACAATCTGAAGGCGGTGCCGGGCGTGTCAGCACCAGCGCTCCTGTGGCGGGACACGCAGAGCGCTGCCGTCCTGATGGAATTTGTCCGGGGGGATACGGCGCACCGTGAATTGGCGCTTACGGAATACGGGTTCGGGGACCGCAGCAGTGTTTTGCGGCGGATTGGGTCTGCGGTGGCCGCCTTGCACGAGGTTTCCGGCGCGGGGGAAAGGCAATTTTGGCCGAAGCCGTTTCTGACCCGGGTTTCGAACCAGGCCCAGGCGGTGCGCGACGGGCAGCTGCCGGTGCCGAAACCCAACAAGTTTCTGGGGCTGTGCGCCTACCTGCACCGGGCGGCACAGCGAGCGCGGGGGCATTCCTTTCGCGGAGCTGTCGAACATGGCGACCTGCATCTGCGCAATATCCTCATGCCGGAGGCGGCCGTCTCCTTTATCGACTTTTCAAACCATGACGGCATCTTCCCGCAGCGCGACCTTGCCAATCTCTGGCTGGCAAATTGCCCTGACCATCTGGCGGCGGAAGGCCGCACGCCTGGGTTCGGGCTGGTTGCGCAGGCCGATTGGGAAGCCTTCCAGGACGGTTATGGCGCGGATCTGGTGAATGATCCCGTTTTCCGCTTCTTCTATGCTCACCGCCTTTTCAGAATCTGGGCAGGATTGTGCCACAAGCCGCCGGAGCAAAAGCTGAAAAGCGCGGAGGCTGCGGTCAGGATTGCGCAGGTGTTTGAGGCGCTGCTGGGTGAGGAAGCCGGGTGAACAGCCGCCTCAGATCAGCCCTTCGGGCGGGTCGGCAATGATGCGGCCCTGGCTCAGGTCGACGGTCGGCACCGCCTCCAGAGTGAAGGGCAGCAGCACCGTGGCCTTCAGCCCGGGGCCGTGGATCTCCAGCAGGTCTGAGGCACCGTGGTTTTGCACCGATTTCACCGTGCCCAGCAGGGTGCCGCCGGTGTCGTAAACCTCCAGCCCGATCAGGTCGGCGTGGTAGAACTCGTCATCCGGCAGTTGCGGCAGCTGATCGCGGCGGGCAAACAGGCGCAGCCCCTTGATCGCGTCGGCGTCCTCCTTGGTTTCCACCCCGCTGATCCTGGCGGCAAAGCCGTTCTTGATCGGCCGGGTGATCATCAGGGAGTAGCTCTGGCTGCCATCCTCATTGCTGAGGGGGGAATAATCCTCGATCTCTTCCGGGATGGCGCAGAAGCTCTTGAGCCGCACCTCGCCGCGCACGCCGAAAGCGCCGGCCACCGCACCCACGCAGATCAGTTCGCTCATGGTCTTATTCCTTTGCACAGAAGCCTGCGCGCAGCCACTGGCCGCCGGATTGTTCGCAGAGCTCGCTTTGGTGGTTGCGTTCAAAAAAGATGCCCGCGGTAAAAGCCACTGCAACAAAAAACACAAGCCTTATCAACCGTCCCATGGGCGGCCTCAGCGGGTTTCCAGCGGCAGATCCGCTACCCGGCTTTCCCAGCCCTGCTCCTCCAGCTCCGGCGTGTCCGAGAGCCGCTCCGGGTAGCCGATGCAGAAATAGCCGATCAGCTGCCAGCCGTCCGGGGCGTTCAGGTCGCGGTTCAGCTGCTGCGGGTCGAGGACCGAAACCCAGCCCAGCCCCAAACCTTCGGCGCGCAAGGCCAGCCAGAACAGGGTGATGGCGGTGACCACCGAATAGCGGCGCATCTCCGGCATCGTGGCGGCCCCCAGGCCGTGGCCCTGGACGGTTTCGTCGTCGCAGTAGACTGCCAGCTGCACCGGGGCGTCGCGCATGCCTGACAGCTTGAGCCCGGCATAGCGTTCGGCACGCTCGCCGGAATACCCCGACAGCGCCTCGGCATTGGCTTGTTCGAAATTCTTCAGCGCCGCGGCGCGGGCGGTTTCGCTCTCCACCCGCAGGATGCGCCAGGGTTCGCTCAGCCCCACCGACGGGGCCAGCGGAATGGCAGAGAGGCAGCGCTGCAGCACTGCCTCCTCCACCGGATCGCTGCGGAACCGGCGCACGTCGCGCCGGAGCCGCATCAGCAGATCAAGCTGGCTGCGGAACTCTTCGGGAAAAGCGCCCCGCAGCTCCACGGAATTATTCCGCGTCTGCAGCTGCTTCGGCGGCTTCAGCAGCCTTTGCAGCTTTCTCTTCCGCGCGCTCCTGGGCTTTCTTGCCCGGGGTGCCTTTTTTCGGGTTGCTGCGCTCGGCCTTGGCGCGGACGCCTGCTGCTTCCAGCATGCGGGCGATACGGTCGGTCGGCTGGGCGCCCTGGTCCAGCCAGTGCTGCACGCGCTCCATGTCCATTTTCACGCGGTCTTCCGAATCTTTCGGCAGCAGCGGGTTGTAGGTGCCCAGCTTCTCGATGAAGCGGCCGTCGCGCGGCATGCGGCTGTCAGCAGCCACGATGCGGTAGAAGGGACGCTTTTTAGAGCCGCCGCGGGCCAGACGGATTTTCATTGCCATGGGTACATCTCCTTTGATGGCGTTGTCCGGGGTATGCCCCGGTTGTTCCTGTTGTCGTTGTTATTCTTGGTGTTTCTTGTGGTGGCGGATGACTTCACCAATGATGAAGTTCAAAAATGCCTTGGCGAATTCAGGGTCCAGATCGGCCTGCTGCGCCAGGTCTTCGAGCCGTGCGATCTGCGCCGCTTCGCGGGTGGGATCGGACGGGGGAAGGTCGTGTTCGGCCTTGAGCCGGCCCACCGCCTGGGTGTGCTTGAAGCGCTCGCCCAGGGTGTAGACGAGGATCGCGTCCAGGCGGTCGATGCTTTCGCGGTGGCCCTTCAGCAGCTGGGCTGCGCGGGCGACGGGATCTTGGATATCTGTTGTCATCAGCTTCTCCGCAATGCAGCAGGCCGGGGAGGCATCAAGGGGGCGCCGCGCGTGCAGCGGGCGTGCACCATCTGTGCACCGCCGCAGTGCAGCGACATGGTATCGAAACGCTGTTCAGTCAATGGCCCAGCCCTCCGGTTTGAAGAGCGGGTCGGCATAATGGGCGATTTCCATGTCGATCCCATGCGCAATCTGGCTGTCCTTCAGGGCGTCCGGGGCGGGGTGGCGGTAAACCGCATCGTTGCCGTCGATGGTGGCGGCCTCGTGGTCCTTCTTGGCGCCAAGCCGTTCCGCGAGCCGGATCGAGTCGAGATTCTTGGGGTCGATATAGCTGACCGCGGTCTCCCAGCCCAGATTTGAATAAAAATGCCGGCGTGCGGCGTGCGCAGCCTCCAGCGCATAGCCCTTGCCGGCCGCACCGGGCCAGATGATCCAGGCGATCTCGCGCTCCGGCCAGCCTGCGGGCTGCCAGCCGCCGGCCATGCCGTAGGTTTCATCGGTGGCCTTGTCGTGGATCATCCACATGCCGAAGCCGCGCACCTGCCAGTGGCCGATCTCGGCGGCATAGAGCATCCAGGCCTCGTAAGGGTTCAGCGGCCCGCCCATGAAGCGGGAGCGGTAGGAGCTGAAGGTGGCCTTGAAGTCCGGGTAGTCCTGCGGCGCGGGGCCGCGCAGCACCAGGCGGCGGGTTTCGATCACCGGGATGTCAAACGGCATCAGCGCGCTCCTTCCACGGGAAGGGCGCGGCCGGGCCGGGATATGATCCCGCCGAAGCGCATCAGTGCAGCAGCCCCCGTGCATCCTGCGGGCCGGACGCGCCGGCCGGCGGCATGTGGCGCCAGGCGCGGATGTTGGGCGCGGGCTGCAGTCGGAAGGAAACCGGTTTTTCCGGGCGGGCGCCGACACGGCGGGCCAGTGCGATGGAGGCGTCGTTCTCCTCCGGCACGTAAGAGACGATGGTGTCCCAGCCGGCCTCTGCAAACAGCCAGTCGAGCACAGCCTGCGCGGCTTCGCTGGCATAGCCCTTGCCGCGGCCTGGCTCCATCAGGTGCCAGGACAGTTCCGGCTCCGGCCAGCCTTTGGGGAACCAGGGGCCGACGAGGCCGACAGTCATGCCGGTGCTGCGCTCGACCACGGCGAACAGTCCATAACCGTGCAGGTGCCAGTGGCCGATGATGGTGGCAATCGACCACCACAGCGAATCCGGGTCCTCCGCCGCGTCGATGAAACGCGGTGCGCCCGGGTCCAGGAAAGCAGAGTTCGCGTCAAACTCCGGATCGGCTGGAGAAATCAGCATCAGACGTTTTGATACGAGGCGCGGATACCGTTTTTGCGAGTCTTCCATAATATACCCCTTCGCCCGGGCGGCGGACCGCCCGGCCTGAAATTCACCCATCCGGTGAAGGAGTATCGGGGAGACTGCGTAATTTTCGGTTAAGCAGGCCGTCTCTGCAGCAGCCGGGCGGGGCTGGCTGGGGCTGATTTGATGGAAGCTCATGCGTAGGCCTCCATTCCGCCGTCGCAGGAGGCGGCAGGCGCGGGGTGGCGGTAGACCAGTTCGCGCCCATGCTTGGGGTTGTCGAAGTCTTTCTCGAACACCGCGCCCAGCCGCTCAGCCAGGGCTACGGAGCGGGTGTTGCCGGGGAAGATGTTGGAGCAGAGCGCCGGCAGGCCCATCACCTCATAAGCATGGGTGCGGGCGGCCCGGGCAGCCTCGGCCATGATGCCGCGGCCTTCGCCGGCCGGGAAGGCCACCCAGCCCAGTTCCGGTTCCGGCCAGCCTTCGGGCTGCCAGAGGCCGGTGATCCCCAGCGCCGCGCCTGTATCCTTGCAGGTGATGGTCCAGAAGCCGAAGCCGCGGATCGCCCAATGTCCCACCGACATAGCGAACCAGCGCCAGGCCTCGTTGCGGTCCAGCGGCCCGCCAAATCCCCAGGAGCGCGCTTCATCGGCGAAGAACGCTGCCACCGGCCCGAAATCCGCCGCCTCCGGTCCGCGCAGGACCAGGCGTTCGGTTTCAAGGTGAGGGATGGCGGGGAGATGCATGGCTTACTTCTTCTTACCGAAACCGCTGAGCCCCGCGGGAAGGCCCATGCCGCCGAGGCCGGGGAGGCCGCCGGGCAGGCCCTTGCCGCCGCCCATCGCCTTGGCCGCAGCTTCCAGCGCCTTGGGATCCATCTGGCTGGGGTCCATGCCGGCCATATCCGGCATACCGCCTTTGCCGAACATGCCCTTCATGGCCTGTTTCAGCATCTTGCCTTTGCCCATTTTGCCCATCTTCTTCATCACATCGGCCATCTGCCGGTGCATTTTCAGAAGCTTGTTGAGGTCGGATACCTCCATGCCGGAGCCGGCCGCGATGCGTTTCTTGCGGCTGGCCTGCAGCAGGGCGGGGTTGGCGCGTTCCTTCTTGGTCATCGACTGGATCATGGCGATCTGGCGCTTCAGCACCTTGTCGTCCATGCCGGCGTCCTGCACCTGCTTGGCCATTTTGCCCATGCCGGGCATCATTTGCATCATGCCCTCCATGCCGCCCATCTGGAGCATCTGTTCAAGCTGCATTTTCAGGTCGTTCATGTTGAACTGACCCTTCATCATGCGCTTCATCATCTTCTCGGCCTGTTCGGCCTCGATGGTTTCCTGAGCCTTTTCGACCAGCGCCACGATGTCGCCCATGCCGAGGATGCGGCCGGCGATCCGGTCTGCCTCGAAGGTCTCCAGCGCATCCATCTTCTCGCCCAGGCCGACAAAGCGGATCGGCTTGCCGGTGACGGCGCGCATCGACAGCGCGGCGCCGCCGCGGCCGTCGCCGTCCATCCGGGTCAGCACCACGCCGGAGATGCCGATCTTGGCGTCGAATTCCTCGGCCACCTCAACCGCGACTTGGCCGGTCAGACCATCGACCACCAAGAGGGTCTCGCGCGGGGAGACCACGTTGCGGACGTCCTCGACCTCCTGCATCAGGGTCTCGTCGATGTGCAGGCGGCCGGCGGTGTCGAGCATGTAGACGTCATAGCCGCCCAATGTCGCCTGCTGCTTGGCGCGCTTGGCGATGTCGACGGGTTTCTGGCCGGGCACGATCGGCAGGGTGTCAACGCCGATCTGCATGCCCAGCACCGCCAGCTGGTCCATCGCCGCCGGGCGGTAGACGTCGAGCGAGGCCATCAGGACCTTCTTGCCCTCTTTCTCCTTCAGCCGCTTGGCGAGCTTGCCGGTGGTGGTGGTCTTACCGGAACCCTGCAAGCCGACCATCAGGACGGGTGCAGGCGGGTTGTCGACCTTTAGCTTGCCGGGGTCCTCGTCGCCGCGCAGCACATCGACCAGCGCGTCGTGCACGATCTTGACCACCTGCTGGCCCGGGGTCACCGATTTGGTGACGGCCTGGCCGGTGGCCTGTTCCTGCACCCGTTTGACGAAATCGCGGGCAACCGGCAGCGAGACGTCGGCCTCCAGCAGCGCGACGCGGACCTCGCGCAGGGCGGATTTGACGTCTTCTTCGTTCAGGGCGCCCTGTTTGGTGAGCCGGTCGAAGACGCCGGATAGGCGTTCGGATAGATTTTCAAACATGCCTGCGGCCTCCTGTTGCCGGTTTCAATGTGTGGCGCCCCCGTATGTAGGGGACAAGCGGTCCATGCGCAAATGCCGCCCAAGTCCTCGTGTCCGTCGCGGGGGCAAACCAAACGCGTTTGCCCCCACGGGCGTAACACGCTGGTGGGGGGGCGATCCCTGGCACGGGCAGGGACCGGAAGACTCAGATCTCCCGGATGTTTGGGCAGGCGTTACGCGGATTGGCCGCCGGAGTCAACCTTTGCGGCTTGATCGCTGGCGGGGCAATGGCTAGCTGCAACCTGCAACAGTGATGTTGTTTGAAGCGGGCTTTTTTCATGAGGAATTTTCTGAACGCCATTGCCCTGTGCTGCGGGGTGCTGGCATCGCCGCTGCTGGCGGACGAGGTGACCCGGGAGGATCTGATTGCGCAGATCGAGGCGGGCGGCAGGAACGAGACCAGCGAAGAGCGGCATGAGGTCGAGGTCGATGGCTGCACGCTAACAACCTACCGCTGGCTTAAACGCGAAGAGCCAGGCTGGGTTTTGTGGATGTCATTTACAATCCCGATGTGTACAGTGGACCTGGTCGAATTTCCAAACGCAGGGCAGTTGGTTCACTACCACTATGTCGAGGAAAACGAACCTCCAACGGCCTATGTCTTCCTCGAAGGCAAGGATGGGGCGGGCTTCCGGATGGAGAAACCATTTCTCCGAAAACCTCGCGGTGAATATGAGCCTTCTCCGCGCGGAGACGGTACATCGTATTACTTTGCGGAAACAGCAGCGGGACTCATCGAGCATCATGGTGAGAACGTGAGGGCCAAGGCCGAGATGTTTACAAAGGGCTACATTCGCTACGTCAGAGAGTACTGCACTTTCACGGGCTGAGCGGTAGCAGCTGCGCACCCGATAGCAGACTAGCGCCCGTATGTTTGCGCCTCCGCCGCCGAGGCAGGCAGCCAGGCATTGATTGCCTCCGCCAGCCGATGCGGGCCGCCGCCATTGGTGTAGGCCTCGACCACCGGGTGGCGGTCGGCGCTCAAGCCGCCGTCCAGCACCAGCACGGGGCTGAACAGCGTGCGGGTGCGGCCCTCGCTGCGGCTGGTGGCGCTTTCGACCTCGGCGCGGGAGAGATCGGCGAGGAAGTGCTCCACCTGGCTGCTGCCGAACACGGACTGCCTCCGGATCACGATGCTGCCGCCGGGGCGGTCGAGGATCACCTGCACCCTGCGCACGAAAAGGCAGAAGGCGGCAAAGCCCGGTCCGAACCAGAGGGTTTCACCGCCGGTGCTGGCAGCGTCAAGGCCGGCGCCGGCGAAAGCCAGGATGAGCCGGGCGGGTGCGATCCCGATGAACCAGGGCGTGTCGTCCAGGATCAGCCGCTCGGGTGTGTTGTGGGTGGCTTTCATGGCATCAGCTTTCCCTGCAAAAGGCTGCGGTTCTCGGGGAGCCGGCCGGCTGGCCGTCAGAGATGAGCGGCAAGCAGCGCAGCTACGCCCTCTGCGCGCTTGACTCGGAGGGGCGGGCTTGGCCAACATCGGGAGATTGGCCCATTGCCGCACTCAATGGCGGGGCCTGCCCGGAGGGGCGCCGAGGCAGATCTGCAGCACAGGCATGATGCGCGAACGTTCGCGTCCGCGGCCCTATGCGGGCAGCAGCATCAGCCATGGGAGGATCTGAGAACATGCGCGTTTTCACTATTCTGGGACCGTCGCAGTCCGGCAAATCAACGCTGGCCACGGCGCTGGCCAATCTGGACAGCGCCGCCGGCAAACGGCAGGAGGTTGCAGGCGTCGCCGCTTTGCAGCCTTTTTTATTTATGGGGGAGGACTGGGCTGCGATCGACATCGCGGGCGGGGCCGACAATCTGGCGCAGGCGGGCCCGGCATTGGCCGCCAGCGACGCTGCCGTCCTCTGCGTACCGGCTGACGCCGGCGCTGCGGTCCTCAGCGCGCCGTACTTGCGCAAGCTGGAGGAGGCGGGGATCCCTGCCTTTATTTTTGTCAACCGGATGGACCAGGCAACGGACCGGGTGGCGGAGATTGTTGCCGCGCTTCAGGCCTATTGCAGCCACAACATCATCCTGCGGCAAGTGCCGATCCGCGAGGACGGGCAGGTTGTGGGTGCTGTGGATCTGATCTCGGAACGCGCCTGGCAGTATCAGGAGGGCAAGCCCTCGGCGCTGATTGAGCTGCCGGTGGCGATGTATGCCCGCGAGCAGGAGGCGCGGACCGAGCTGCTGGAGGCGCTGGCGGATTTTGACGACACGCTGCTGGAGGAGCTGATCGAGGATCAGAAAGTGATGCCGGAGGAGGTTTATGACGTGGCCACCAAGGTGCTGCAGCATAACGACCTGATCCCGGCGCTGATGGGATCGGCCGAGCATAAGAACGGCATTCTGCGGCTGATGAAATCGCTGCGGCATGAAGCGCCGGATGTGGGTGTCGCGCTGGAGCGGCTGTCGCGGGGCGGCAAGGTGATGGCGGTCGGCTGCATGGCCGATCTGGTCAAGCATCTTGGCAAGACGGTGATGGTGCGGGCGCTGGACGGCAGTGTCGGCAACGGGCTGCCGGTAGGCGGCGCAACGCTCGGGTCGCTGACCGGTGTCGGCTCCGCGGCCATCACCCGCCTGACACCCGGGGATATGGGGCAGGCGGTGAAGTCGGACCATTTGAACCTGGGCTATTCCTACGGCCCGGACGGGGCGGCGCCGCTGCCGGACTGGGCGCAGCCGCGGCCCTCGACCTTCCGGCGCGTAATCACCCCGGTGCATGAGCGTGACGACGCGCGGCTGTCGGGCGCGCTGGAGCGGCTGGCGGAGATCGACCCGGCGCTGGTGGTGGGCCAGGAGGAGGCCAGCGGCCATGTGCTGCTGAGTCTGCAGGGGCCGTTGCACATGCGCCGGATCAAGCAGGCCTTGAAGGATGAGTTCGGCGTCGAGGTGGAGGAGGGGCCGGTGCCGCCGGCGCTGCGCGAGACCATCAAGAAATCCGTGCAGGTGCATTACCGCCACCGCAAGCAGTCCGGCGGCGCCGGCCAGTTTGCCGATGTGGTGATCGAGGTGAAGCCTCTGCCGCGCGGCGGCGGTTTTGTGTTCGAGGAAACCGTGAAGGGCGGTGCGGTGCCCAAGAACTACATCCCCTCGGTCGAGGCCGGCGCGCGCGAGGCGCTGGCGCAGGGTCTCAATGGACACCCGGTGGTGGATGTCTGTGTGACCCTGAAGGACGGCAAGCATCACTCGGTGGACAGTTCCGACTATGCCTTCCGCACCGCGGGCAAGAACGCGGTGAGGGAGGCACTGGCGGAGGCTGGCGCGGTGCTGCTGCAGCCGATCATGCGGGTGCAGATCCATGTGCCGTCGGTCTTTACCGGCGGGCTGGTGCCGGTGGTGAGCGGGATGAAGGGGCAGATCCTGGGCTTTGAGGCCGAGGATGGCGTTGCCGGCTGGGACGTGTTCGAAACGCTGCTGCCGATGTCGGCGCAGGACGATCTGTGCAACACGCTGGCCAGCGCAACCCGCGGCACCGGCTGGTTCAGCACCGATTTCGACCACTATGAGGAGGCGCGGCGGGCGGATTTCGCCGAGGCGTAGGATCGGGCGCGGGCTGATTGCTCGCCGTCTGTCCCGCCGAAAGCCCGGGCCGCGCCCGACCCTCCCCCACGGGGAGGGCGCTTTCAGCATCCGCCCCGAGGCCCGGGCGCGGCCCTCTGTGCATTGATGATACAGCTTGCAATTCGGAGTCTTTTTGCGTGATCTGCGCAGCGACCCGGAACGGCTTGCGGAGTAAGATCATGGATGCCTCATCGGCCTGTCAGGACAGCCTGCCTGTCTCCTCGGATGCGCTGCTGAAGCAGCTGGACGATTGGGGTATCGCTTACCAATTGCATAGCCATGTTCCGCTGCGCACGGTGGAAGAGGCCAAGGCGGTTGAGGATCAGTTCATGGTGCCGGGTGAAAACGCGCTGCGGCTGAAAAATCTGTATCTGCGCGACAAGAAGAAGCGGAGCTATCTGGTGACGCTGCAGCAGGACCGCGAGATCGACCTGAAGGCGCTGGGCGCTGAACTGGGGATCGGCAATCTGTCGTTCGGCTCGGCGGACAGGCTGCTGGAGAACCTCGGCATCCGCCCCGGCGCGGTCAGCCCGCTGGCGATGATCACCGGGGTGGAGAAGGGTGTGACCTTCTATATGGATGCGCAGGCGCAGGAGGCGGATTTGATTTACATGCACCCCCTGGTCAATGACCGCACGGTTGCGATGACGCGCGATGCTGTGATGGCGTTCTTTAGGAAGGCCGGCGTCGCGGTGAACTGGGTCTAACCGGCCCGTTCCTCCTCCAGCGCCAGATCCAGCGCGGCGGCCACGTGGGCCGCGGAGGGGTTCACGAACAGGAAGCCCCCGGCCTCAAAGCTGACATCGTCGATTCGGTCCGGGAAGGCCAGCGGCAGTTCGGTGCAGGCCAGCAGGATGGCGGTGCCGGGTTGCGCGTGGCGCGCGCAGAAGCGCAGCAGGCGGACCTGCGCGCCACTGGCCGCGCCGCCGTGAAAATCCTCGTCGATCATGGCTTGCATTTCGGCAATTTCAGCGTCTGGCAGGGTGTCGTTGGCGCTGACACCGTGTTCCGCCAGCACATTCGCGTAGTTGCGGGCCTGCATGGTGACGGCGGTGCCCAGCACCAGCGCCTGAGTGGTACCGCTTGCTGCGGTGGCCCTGGCGGTTGCGTCGAAGATGCTGAGGACCGGCATCACCACGCCCTCCCGTATCGCATGCAGCCGGGCGTGCGGGGTGTTGGAGGCGATCAGGGCGAAGTCGCAGCCGGCCCGCTCCAGCGTCAGCAGGGCGTCGCGGAAGACAGCGTCGAAGGCGGCCCAGCTGGCCTCATCCCCCGGGCGGCCGCGCAAGGCGCGGGTTTGGGCCTGTACCACGGATTCGATGGTGATGGGCGGCACCGGCAGCGGCGCGGCCGCGCCGCGGTCTGCAAAGAACCGCCCGGCGCCTTCGCAGATGGCGCGGTAATAATCGATGGTGGAGGCCCAGCCGACGCCGCCGAGAATGCCGATCTTCTTCATCAAATTGCCTGCCCTTGAGATGCCGCTGCGGGCAGACTGGCACGGCAGCGCAGGGCTGCCAAACGTAAAAAAGCCGCCAGCGCTCCGCAGGGAATGCTGGCGGCGGGACCGGGGCGCTGCGGGTCAGGCTGCCAGGGCTTCGATCTGGCTTTCTGCCTTGGCCAGAGCGCCGTCGGCGTCGATGGACATGGCGTCGGCGGCCACGACCTCGACATCGGTGATGCCGATGAAGCCCAGCACGTGGCGCAGGTAGGTGGTGGCAAAGTCGATGTCGGAGCCGGCCTGGGTGCCGCCGGAGGCCATGACGATGACGGCGCGCTTGCCTTCCAGCAGGCCGATGGGGCCGGTTTCATGGTACTGGAAGGTGAGGCCGACGCGGGCCACCAGGTCGATCCAGGCCTTGAGCGTGGAAGGCACCGAGAAGTTGTAGACCGGCGCGCCGATCACGATGGTATCCGCCTGTTTCAGTTCCTCCACCAGCGAGTCCGATAGGGCGAGCAGCTGTTTCTGCTCCTCGCTGCGCTGGTCCGCCGGGGTGAAATTGGCGCCCACCCAGGCGCCGTCCAGCAGCGGCAGCGGCGCGGCCAGGTCGCGGCGGATCACCTGTCCGGCGCCGAGGCGGCTCACGATCCGGGCCGAGAGGTCGCGGGTGACAGAGCCCTCGATGCGGGCGGAGGAGTCGATGTGGAGAATGGTGCGGGTCATATTCGTGGTCCTGTGCTTGTTGCAGACAGGAATTTGGGGTATTGCAAATTTGAACGCAACGGCGATCAAATAACAACATTTGTGCGCTGGCGCGCAGTTCTGCTGGCAGGGAGACTGGCATGGAAAACTGGGATGAAGTCCGCACCGCCTATCAGGTGGCCCGCATGGGCACGGTCAGCGGCGCGGCGGAGGTGCTGGGGGTGCATCACGCCACCGTGATCCGCCACATCGACGCGATCGAGGCGCGGCTGGGGGTGAAGCTGTTCCAGCGCCATGCCCGCGGCTATACGCCGACGGAGGCCGGGCAGGACCTGTTGCGGGTGGCGCAGGCCACGGATGATCAGTTCAGCCAGCTGGTCGGGCGGCTGAAGGGGCAGGGCGATGATGTCTCGGGCGAGCTGGTGGTGACCTCGCTGGCGTCCTTTGCGCCGATGATGGTGCCGGCGCTGAAACAGTTCCAGGACATGCATCCGGGGCTGATCATCCGCTATCTGACCGGCGACCGGCTGTTCCGGCTGGAATACGGCGAGGCGCATGTGGCGGTCCGTGCAGGCAATGCGCCGGATCAGCCGGACAATGTGGTGCAGCCTTTCATGAAGCAGCAGATCGGCCTTTATGCCGCCAAGTCCTATGCTGAAAAACACGGCCTGCTGAAGGGGGCGGACGATATCCCCAATCACCGCTTTGTCGGCCAGGACGACGAGGGCAGCCGGGCGCCGTTTTCGCGCTGGCTGCGGGCCAATGCTCCGGCGGAGGCGATTGCCTTCCGCTGTACCGACGGCGCCACCCTGAAGGCGGCCGTGCGCAGCGGCGCGGGGATCGGGTTCATGGCGGCCTGGGAGGCGCGGCAGGAGCCGGATCTGGTGGAGATGATGGCACCGCAGGAAGACTGGGAGGGCGCTCTGTGGCTGGTCACCCATGTCGATCTGCACCGGACCACCAAGGTGCAGGCGTTCCTGAAGTTCCTGAAGGAGCAGGTGAAGGACTGGCAGCTGTGAGCGAGGCGCTGCGCGGGCATCTTGCGATGCTGATGTTCTCGGCGCTGGTGGCGGGGTCGTTTTCGCTGGGCGTTATGGTGGCGAATGAGATCGCGCCCGCGGCGCTGAACGCGGCACGTTTCGGCATTGCCGCGGTTGTCATCGGCGCGGCGGCGCTGGCAACCACCGGGCTGCGGCGCGCCCATTTCCGCGCGCCCTGGCGGTTTGCGGTGCTGGGCGGGCTGTTCGGCGGCTATTTCGTGCTGATGTTCTACGGGCTGCAGACCGCGGCGCCGGTCAGCGCCGCGGCGGTGTTCACGCTGGTACCGGTGATGAGCGCGCTGTTCGGCTGGCTGCTGCTGCGCCAGATCACCACCCCCTGGATGGCGCTGGCACTGGCGCTGGGCGCGGGCGGGGCGGTCTGGGTGATCGTGCGCGGCGACCTGGGCGCGCTGGCGGCGTTCGAGATCGGCCAGGGTGAGATCATCTATTTCTGGGGCTGCGTGCTGCATGCCATCTATACGCCGATGGTGCGCAAGCTGAACCGGGGCGAACCGGCTGTGGTGTTCACATTCGGGATGCTGCTGGCGGGCGGCGCGCTGCTGGCAGCCTTTGGCTGGCGGGACATTCTGGCGACTGATTGGATGCAGCTGCCCGGCATCGTTTGGGTCGGTTTGTTCTATCTGGCGGTCTGTGCCAGCTCTGCCACCTTTGTGCTGCTGCAATACGCAACCCTGCGGCTGCCCTCGGCCAAGGTGATGGCCTATACCTACCTCACGCCCAGTTGGGTGATCCTGTGGGAGATCGCGCTGGGCCGGGGCGCGCCGCCGGGCATGGTGCTGATCGGGGTGGCGATGTCGGTGGTGGCGCTGGTGATGCTGCTGGAGGGCGCGCGGGAGCAGCAGCCCGCGTGACTTCTGCGGCTCCGGCTGGCGCCGCTTGATGGAGGTCAAGGCGTGCGCAGCTGGCCCGGCTACCATGACAGACGCAGGAAACGCGCTCAGGTAACGAGGAGCGTGACATGTTCAAGCACATCCTGGTCCCGGTGGACCTGCGCCTGCCCGACCCGGTGTCAAAGGCGCTGGACGTGGCGATGGAAATGGCCCGGATCGAAGGCGCGCGCATGACCCTGGTCAACGTGTCCGGGGGCGCCACGGGAGAGACTTTCAACGATGCTGCGGCAGAGGAGGTCATGACTTCGCTGGCCCGGAAAATCGAGGACAGGATCGCGGGCAAAACCGGCGGGGTCAAAGTGGACGGCATCACGGTCCACTCAAACGACGTTGCGGCAGAAGTGGATAGCATCCTGGCCCGCACGGTAAAGGAAACCGGTGCCGATCTGGTGATAGCGGGCAGCCATGCGCCGCGGCTCTTGGATTACATCACCACCTCCCACGCGGGGTATCTGGTGCGCCATTCCAAAGCCTCGGTCTTTGTCGTGCGCTAGCCCTCAGTCCGGGTGTTCCCGGCGTTGAGTTCGGCTTCGAGGAAACGCTCGAACGCATCCAGGTTCACCGGCTCGAACTGGCCGAAACCCTGCATCCAGACCGACGCCGCGCGCATGGCGTCGGGCTGCAGCTTGCACCATTTGACCCGGCCGCGCTTTTCCTGCGCAATCAGGCCCGCGCGGGTCAGGATCGTCAGATGCTTGGAAATCGCCGCCAGCGACATCTCGAAGGGCTCCGCCACATCGGTGACGGCCATGTCGTCCTCCAGCAGCATGGTGAGGATCGCCCGGCGGGTCGGGTCGGCTAGGGCTGCAAAGACACTGTCTAGGGGATCGCTCATGCCTTCACTCCTATCCACAGCCTGCGGGTTTGACAATCTGTCCTGAGCCGTCAAGGTAGCGGCTTTCAGGCGCGCGGGGATTGATGGCATGGCATTGAAATACTGGCTGGTGATTTTCATCCTCGGCATCGGCTGGGGAATGTCGTTCATGTTTAACGCCATTCTGCTGCGCGAGCTGGGGCCGCTGTCGGTCTCGATGGGGCGGGTGGGCTTCGGCGCGCTGGGCTGCTGGATCTATGTGCTGGCGGCGCGCAAGCCTGTGCCCGCAGCGCCGGGGCGCTGGCTGGGGCTGTTCGGCTTTGGCGTGCTCAGCTATGCCGGCCCCTTTGCCTTTTATGCGCTGGGCCAGCAGCACATCGCCAGCGGCGTGGCCGGGATCGTCAATGCCACCACCCCGGCGATGGCGGTTGCCGTCTCGCATTTCTGGCCCGGCGGCGAGCGGGCAACGGTGCTGAAGTCGCTGGGGGTGCTGTGCGGCTTCCTTGGCATCGTGCTGCTGTCGCTGCCGCTGTTGCAGGGCGGCCAGCCGTCGGAGGCCTGGGCGGTGCTGATCACGTTGTGCGCGCCCTTGTGCTATGCCTTCTCCGTCAACATCGCGCGCAGCTTCAGGGATATGGAGCCGGTGGTCCTCGTGGCGATTGCGCTGACCGGCGCCACCGCCGCGATTGCGCCGCTCGCCATATGGAGCGAAGGCCTGCCGCACGTAACGCGGATGGAGACCTGGGCGTCCTTGCTGGTGATCGGCTTTGTGCTGACCTCGGCTGCCTTCATCGCCTTTTACTGGGTGCTGCCCAAGGTGGGGCCGACCAATATCACCCTGCCGACGCTGATCGCGCCGGTGTCAGCCCTGTTCCTGGGCACCTTTGTTCTGAAGGAGCAGCTGCTGTCAGAGCATCTGTGGGGCATGGCGGCGATCTTGATGGGGCTGCTGCTGATCGATGGGCGGATCGTGCGGCTGCGGATGCCGCGGCGGCCTGTTCGCTAAAATCAACCTTTTGGTTGAATATGGAATCCGGAGCGGTTTGGCGCTAACGGCGGCTGCGGCAAGGCGGCGCGGCTTGCGCTGTTGCAGTTTTGTCCGTTTATTTTCAATGGCTTGATGTGAATTTGAATCTTCGATCCTTGTAATTGACTCCTCAGCCCCTTGGCCTTAGCACCCTTCACAGAACTTCGCGTGAGGATGGCGCCCGTGACCGACGACGACCAAAAGCAGCGCATGGCGCAGCTGGAGGAGAAGCTGGCGGCGGCGCGTAAGGCCCAGGAGCCCAAGCCGCGCGCGGATGAGCATTATTCGATGGCCAACATGGCCTGGCGGATGGTGATCGAATTGGTGGCCGGTCTCGCGATCGGCTTTGGCATCGGATACGGGCTCGACCTGCTGTTTGGCACGCTCCCGATCTTCATGGTGCTGTTTGTATTGCTGGGGCTTGCGGCCGGAGTGAAGACAATGCTTCGCAGCGCGCAGGAGATCCAGGACAAGAAACTGGCCGATGAGGCCGAAAAAAATGCGCAAGACCGGGACTGATCCGACGGGATCGGCTGCCGGCGACAGGAGAAGCGGACCGATGGGCAAAATTTTCTTTTTCGCAGTTCTGGCACTGGTCGTAGTGTCGGGCCTGATTTTCGCTCCGGCGGAATCAAAGCTGGCGATCCACCCGATGGACCAGTTCATCGTGCAGCCGCTGTTTGGCGGTGACCACGTCTCCTGGTACACCCCGACCAACGTGACCCTGTGGATGGGCCTGGCGGTTGCCGCCGTGTTCGCGCTGCTGGTGCTGGGCTCCTCGCGCCGCGCCATCGTGCCGGGCCGCACCCAGTCGGTGGCGGAACTGGCCTATGGCTTCATCTACAAGATGGTCGAGGACGTGGCCGGTAAGGACGGCGTCAAGTTCTTCCCCTACATCATGACCCTGTTCATGTTCATCGTGATGGCAAACTTCCTGGGCCTGATCCCGATGTCCTTCACCACCACGTCGCACATCGCGGTGACCGCGATCCTGGCTGCGCTGGTATTCTTCACCGTGACCATCGTCGGTTTCGTCAAGAACGGCGCCGGTTTCCTGGGCCTGTTCTGGGTGTCGAGCGCGCCGCTGGCGCTCCGCCCGATCCTGGCCATCATCGAACTGATTTCCTACTTCGTGCGCCCTGTCAGCCACTCCATCCGTCTTGCCGGTAACGTGATGGCCGGCCACGCGGTTCTGAAGGTGTTCGCAGGTTTTGCCGGCGCCCTGGGCCTGTTCAGCTTCCTGCCGATCTTCGCGATCACCGCAGTTTACGCCCTCGAAGTTCTGGTGGCCTTCATCCAGGCCTACGTGTTCACCATCCTGACCTGCGTGTACCTGAAGGACGCACTGCACCCGAGCCACTAAGGCCAGGATCTGAAAGCAAAGCGGGCGCGCCCTGACCGGGCCTGCCCACCCTAGAAATCACCACATTCCATCGTAAGGAGAGAAATCATGGAAGGCGATATCGCACAACTCGGTCAGTTCGTCGGCGCAGGCCTGGCAGCAATCGGTTCCGGCGCAGCCGCAATCGGTGTGGGCCACGTGGCTGGCAACTTCCTGGCAGGCGCTCTGCGCAACCCGTCGGCAGCTGCCGGCCAGACCGCAACCCTGTTCATCGGCATCGCGTTTGCAGAAGCACTGGGCATCTTCTCGTTCCTGGTCGCTCTGCTGCTGATGTTCGCCGTCTAAGACCTTAGGAACCTATTTCCTTACGGCCGGGCAGTGCGGCAAAACCCTGCACTGCCCGGTGTAACGGCAAGTTCCCAAGGAGGACGACATGGCATCTAATACGCAAGACGCAGCACACGGCGCCGCAGACGCAGCGCACGGGTCTGCTCCGGGCATGCCTCAGCTGGACTTCTCGACCTTCGGGAACCAGATCTTCTGGCTCGTGGTCGCCCTGGTCGTGATCTACCTCATTCTGTCGCGCGTCGCGCTGCCCCGCATCGCTGCGGTGCTGGCCGAGCGTCAGGGGACCATCACCAACGACCTCGCCGCGGCTGAAGACCTGAAAGCCAAGGCTGTCGAGGCCGAAAACGCATACAACAAAGCTCTGGCGGATGCCCGTGCGGAAGCTCAGCGCATCGCTGCTGAGACCCGTGCAGAAATCCAGGCCGGGCTGGACGAGGCGATTGCCAAAGCAGACGAGCAGATCGCTGCCAAGGCTGCCGAGTCCGAAAAGGCGATCGCCGAAATCAAGGCCGGCGCGCTGGAAGGTGTTAAGGCTGTTGCCACCGAGACCGCAGAGGCGCTGGTGACCGCGCTGAGCGGGTCGGCAGACAAAGACGCAGTTGCTGCGGCAGTTGCACAGCGGACGAAAGGATAAGGACATGCGCAATATCCTCGCTCTTGCCCTGACCTTTGGCGCGGCCGGCCCGGCGCTGGCAGCAGAAGGCCCGTTCCTGTCGCTGGGCAACACCGATTTCGTTGTTCTGCTGGCTTTCCTTCTGTTCGTCGGCATCCTGCTGCTGGCCAAGGTGCCGGGCCTGCTGGGCAACCAGCTGGACAACCGTGCCGCGGCCATCCAGAAGGAACTGGACGAAGCCCGTGCGCTGCGTGAAGAGGCCCAGACCATTCTGGCGTCTTATGAGCGCAAGCAGCAGGAAGTTCAGGCCCAGGCCGATCAGATCGTTGCTGCCGCCCGTGACGAGGCTGCCCGTGCAGCGGACGTTGCCAAGGCGGATCTGGAAACCTCCATCGCCCGCCGCCTGGCGGCCGCCGAGGAGCAGATCGCGTCGGCAGAAGCTTCGGCTGTGAAGGAAGTGCGCGACCAGGCGATCTCGATTGCTGTTGCTGCCGCGGATGAGGTGATCTCCAAGCAGATGACCGCCGCCGAGGCCAACAAGCTGATCGACGCCGCCATCGCGGATGTGGACGCCAAGCTGCACTAAGTTTTGGCTGACACTGACAAGTTAAAAGAACCCGGTCCAAGTGGCCGGGTTTTTTTGTTGCGGTCGTAAGGAGCAGGGGGGCGGAATAGCCTGCCTGCGCGCCATCTGGCGGCTTCACCCCTTACCGGTCTCATGCTCCAGCCGCTGCCGGGCCACCTCGGCGTTGCGCTCAGCGCGCTGGTGGTCGGTGAGGGCCTGTTTGACATAGTCAAGATGCGCCTCAACCGCGGTGCGGGCTCCTTGCGGGTCGCGGGCCTGCAGGGCGGCGTTGATGGCGCGGTGCTGTTCCAGAAGCGCCTCATAGGTGGTGTGCTGCTGGAACATGATCCGGCGGTTGTAGAAGACGCCCTCGCGCAGCAGATCGAACATGGACCGCATCATGTGCAGCATGATGACGTTGTGGCTGGCATCCATGATGGCGGAGTGGAACTGGGCGTCGAGCTGGGCCGCTTCCTCGGAGATCGCCGGGTTGCCCGCAGCCTCCATCTTGTCGAAGATCGCCTGGATCACCTGCAGGTCATAGTCTGACCCGAACCGGGCGGCGCGCTCGGCGGCCAGCCCCTCCATGTCGCGGCGGAAGGAGAGGTAGTCAAACACCGCCTCGTCATGGCTGGCGAACAGCTGGATCAGGGCAGGGGAGAAGGCGGAGCCGAGAACATCCGCCACAAACACGCCGGAGCCAGCCTTGGACGCCAGCAAGCCGCGCGCCTGCAGTTCGCCGATGGCATCGCGCAAGGAGGGGCGGGAGACGCCCAGCCGCTCTGCCAGTTCGCGTTCGGCAGGCAGGCGCTCGCCCGGGGACAGGATGCCGCGCAGGATCAGCTGCTCGATCTGCTTGACGACGGAGGCGGAGAGCTTCTCGGGCTGGACTTTCTGAAACGGCATCCTGACGCTCATTTAAATTGGTCAAAACATATGACCACGCTCGGGGAGCGGCTGCAAGGGCGGGCAGGGATCACGATGGCTGTAACAGTAGGTCAGGATCATTGACTTTGTTTTGCACTCTCCTACCGTGGGCCTAGATCGTGCGCGAGGAGAGAGGCATGCAGCTGAACCAGATCTTTGCCACCCGCAATGCGCGGATGAAGGCGTCGGAAATCCGCGAGCTTCTGAAGCTTCTGGACCAGCCGGACATCATCTCCTTTGCCGGCGGCATCCCGGATCCGGCGCTGTTCCCGGCAGATGAATTTGCCGAGGCCTTCCAGGCTGCGCTGGAGCCGGAGCGGCAAGCGCAGGCGCTGCAATACTCGGTCAGCGAAGGCTACCTGCCGCTGCGCCAGTGGATCGCCGCTGAGATGGCGAAGATCGGGATAGTCTGCGAGGCCGGCAACGTGCTGATCACCTCCGGCTCCCAGCAGGCGCTGGATTACCTGGGCAAGCTGTTCCTGTCGCCGGGCGACACCGCGCTGGTGGGCTGGCCGACGTACCTGGGGGCGCTCGCGGCCTTCAACGCCTACGAGCCTCGGTATGACCGGCTGTCGCTGACCGGCAACCGCACGGCGGAGAGCTATGCCGAGGGCGCGGAGGAGGCGGGAAGTGCGGTGAAATTCGCCTATCTCTCGCCGGATTTCGCCAATCCGACCGGTGAGACGCTGGACCGGGCCGGGCGGCTGCGGCTGCTGGAGCTGGTGGACACGCTGGACTGCGCCGTCATCGAAGACGCGGCTTATCAGTCGCTGCGCTATGACGGCGCGCCGGTGCCGCCGGTTCTGGCGCTGGAGCTGGAGCAAAAGGCCTCGATCGAGGATTGCCGGACGGTTTACTGCGGCACCTTCAGCAAGACGCTGGCGCCGGGGCTGCGGATCGGCTGGGCGGTGGCGGCCAAGCCGGTGATCTCGCAGATGGTGCTGCTGAAACAGGCCGCTGATCTGCATACGTCAAGCATCAACCAGATGGCGGTGCATGGCGTGGCTGCAGCCTGTTTCGATGAGCATGTCGAGCAGCTGCGTGCGGTCTATCAGCGCCGCCGGGACGTGATGCTGGCGGCCCTGGAGAAGCACATGCCGGAGGGCGTGGCGTGGACCCGGCCGGAGGGCGGCATGTTCGTCTGGATGACCTTGCCGGAAGGTGTGAACGGGGCGGACCTGCTGGCCCGGTCGCTGGAGACGGAGAAGGTGGCCTTTGTCCCCGGACAGGCGTTTTTTGCCGATGGCAGCGGCCAGAACACGATCCGGCTGAGCTTTTCCAACTCCAACCACACGGCCATTGAGGACGGGATTGCCCGGCTGGGACGGCTGTTGCGGTCCGCCTGACGGCCAAACAGCTCCGGCTTGGCAAAAGACCGCCGGAACGGGCAGTTTATCCACAAGATATAGTGTGGATTGATCCGCATTCGCCCCGATTTGGGGGTGCGGAGCGTTGACACACGCGATAAGACCCGCTGAACTTTCTCCATACGGAATCACGAAGGGGCAGCTTTGCGGTTTTCCAAGCTCAGGCTGAACGGCTTCAAAAGCTTTGTTGATCCAACCGAACTGGTCATAGCCGATGGGCTGACAGGGGTTGTGGGTCCAAACGGTTGCGGCAAATCCAATCTTCTCGAAGCGTTGCGCTGGGTGATGGGCGAGACCCGCGCCAAGGCGATGCGCGGCGGCGGCATGGAGGATGTGATCTTTGCCGGCACCACGTCGCGGCCCGCGCGCAACTTTGCCGAGGTGAGCCTGCAGATAGACAACTCGGAACGGCTGGCGCCCTCCGGGTTCAATGACAGCGATATTCTGGAGATCGTGCGGCGGATCACCCGTGATGTGGGCAGCGCCTACAAATCCAACGGCAAGGACGTGCGGGCGCGTGACGTGCAGATGCTGTTTGCCGATGCCTCCACCGGGGCGCATTCGCCGGCGCTGGTGCGGCAGGGGCAGATTGCCGAGCTGATCAATGCCAAGCCGAAGGCGCGGCGGCGGATCCTGGAAGAGGCGGCGGGGATCTCCGGCCTGTATCAGCGGCGTCACGAGGCGGAGCTGAAGCTGAAGAACACCGAGGCCAACCTGCTGCGTGTCGATGACGTGATCGAGCAGCTGGCGGCGCAGCTGTCGCAGCTGGCCAAGCAGGCGCGGCAGGCACAGCGCTATCGCGAGATCGGCGAAAAGCTGCGGTTGTCCGAAGGCATGCTGCTGTACCGGCGCTGGCGCGAGGCGGATGAGGCGCGGCTGGCCTCCGAGGATGAACTGCGGGCGCGGGTCGAGCAGGCGTCGAAGGCCGAGGCGCTGGTGCGCGCGGCCGCGGCGCAGCGCGGCACGTTTGAGGAAAAGCTGCCGCCCCTGCGCGAGGAGGAGGCCATTGCCGCCGCCGTGCTGCAGCGGCTGGTGGTGCAGCGGGATTCGCTGAGCGATCAGGAGGCGCAGGCGCGCCAGGCGATCGAGCGGCTTAGCAGCCGGATTGTCCAGCTGGGCAATGACATTGAGCGCGAGTCCGGGCTGAACAACGACGCGGGCCAAACCATCGAGCGGCTGGAATGGGAACAGCGCGAGCTGTCCAAGGCCGGCGACGGGCACGACGGCAGGCTGGCCGAGGCGGCGGAGCTGGCCCGCGATGCGGGGTCGATCCTGCAGGCGCGCGAGGACCATCTGGCGCAAGTGACCGAGGATGTCGCCCGTCTGGCCGCGCGCCACCAGTCGGCACGCCGTGCGGTTGAGGATTGCCAGCGGGCGCTTGGCCGCTCGGAAGGCGAAGCGGAAAAGGCCCGTGCCGCACAGGGCGAGGCGCGGCAGGCGCTGGGTCTGGCGGCGGAGAAGTTCGAGGCTGCCATGACGTCCGAAGAGGAGGCCCGCGAGGCCTCTGAAGCGGCGGAGGAGGCGCTGGCGGCTGCGGACGAGCTGCGGACGGAGACCCAGAGCCTTGAGGCGGAGGCGCGCTCGCAGCGGTCGGAAGCCGAAGGCGAGCTGGGCGCGTTGCGTGCCGAGGTGACCGCGCTGGCCAAGCTGGTGGAGCGCGACACGGCCGAGGGCGGCCAGATCCTGGACGAACTGACCGTGGCGCTGGGCTACGAAAAGGCGCTGGGGGCGGCTCTGGCCGATGACCTGCGGGCGCCGCTGGCGGAGGCGGACGGGCCGACCGGCTGGGTGTCCCTGCCGGGCTATGACCACGATGCAGAGCTTCCGGAGGGCGTGCAGCCGCTGGGGCTGTTTGTCTCTGGGCCGGAGGCGCTGTCGCGCCGGGTGGCGCAGATCGGGCTGGTGGATGGCGATGCCGCCGCCGGGCTGCAGGCGCAGCTGAAGCCGGGGCAGCGGCTGGTGACGGTTGAGGGCGACCTGTGGCGCTGGGACGGCTACCGCGCCTGGGCCGAGGATGCGCCGAGTGCTGCTGCGCTGCGGCTGGAGCAGCTGAACAAGCTGGAAGCGCTGAAGCAGGACATGGAGCGCGTCAGCGCCAAGGCCGAGGGCGCCCGCGGCGCGCATGAAATGCTGCTGCGCAAGCTGGAAGAGGTGACGCTGGCCGACCAGAACGCCCGCCAGGCGCGCCGGGTGGCGGATCAGCGGGTGGCGGATGCGGCCCGCGCGCTGAGCCGGGCGGAGGCGGACCGCAACCTGGCCGATGGCAAGCTGGAAACTCTGGGCATTGCGGTTTCCCGCCACGAGGAAGACGCACTGAATGCCAGCCTGCAGCTGAAAGAGGCGGAAAAGGCGCTGGGGGAACTTGGCGATCTGGATCAGGCGCGCGGGGCCGTTGAGGAGATCAAGCAGTCGGTTGAGGCCGCGCGGATCACCATGCTGACCCACCGCTCCAGTCATGACGAGCTGCGCCGCGAGGGCGAGGCCCGTACCAAGCGCACGCAGGAGGTGACCAAGGAGCTGTCAGGCTGGCGCCACCGGCTGGAAAGCGCCAAGCAGCGGATCGAGGAGCTGGCGGAGCGCCGCGAAGCCTCGCAGGAGGAACTGGAAGAGGCCAACGCGGTTCCGGCAGAAATCGCCGGGAAACGCGAAGAGCTGAACGAGGCGATTTCCGGCGCCGAGGCGCGCAAGTCCGCCGCCACCGAGGCGCTGATCGCCGCCGAGGCCGAGCTGCGCGACGCGGTTCAAAAGGAGCGCGAGTGCGAGCGGCTGGCGTCCGAGGCGCGCGAGGCGCGGGCACGCTCCGAGGCGCGCAGCGATGCGGCCAAGGATGCGGTGACCCAGGCCGCGGGCCGCATCATCGAGGCGCAGCAGATCACCCCGCAGGCCCTGCTGGAGAAGCTGGGCGTGTCGCCGGACGAAATGCCGCCTTCGGAAGGCCTGGAGGCGGATGTCGACCGCTACAAGCGCCAGCGCGACGCCCTGGGCGCGGTGAACCTGCGCGCCGAGGAGGACGCCCGAGGCGTGCAGAACGAACACGACACGCTGGTCGCCGAGAAACTGGACCTGGAAGGCGCGGTCAAGACCCTGCGCGACGGCATTGCCAGTTTGAACCGTGAGGGCCGCGAGCGGCTGCTGACCGCGTTTGAGCAGGTGAACAGCAGCTTTGCCATGCTGTTCACCCATCTGTTCGGCGGCGGTGAGGCCAATCTGGTGATGGTCGAAAGCGACGACCCGCTGGATGCGGGGCTTGAGATCATGTGCCAGCCGCCGGGCAAGAAGCTGTCGACCCTGTCGCTGCTGTCGGGCGGCGAGCAGACGCTGACCGCGATGGCGCTGATCTTTGCGGTGTTCCTGTCGAACCCGGCGCCGATTTGTGTGCTGGACGAGGTTGACGCGCCGCTGGATGACGCCAACGTCACCCGTTTTTGCGACCTGCTGGACGAAATGTGCCGCCAGACCGACACCCGTTTCTTGATCATCACCCACCACGCGGTGACGATGGCGCGGATGGACCGGCTTTTCGGCGTCACGATGCAGGAAAAGGGCGTCAGCCAGCTGGTTTCGGTTGACCTGAAAAAAGCAGAGGCGATGGTGGCCTGAGTTCTTGCGCCGGGGGATCGGCGCGGGGGCGCAAGACGTATTGGTGGAGACAAAAATGAGTATAGTTAAGGCGATTGCCGCCTCCGTGGCGCTGGTTCTGCCGGTGGCAGCTGCGGCCCAGAATGTGGTGGCCACGACCGGCGACAGCGTGGCTGACTTCTTTAAGGATGAGGGTGCGCAGGTGGAACTGACCACCGACAGCGTCGGCGATCCGAACGTCAAGGTTGAGTATTACGGCAACGACTTTTCGGTCTATTACTACGGCTGCGGCAACAACACCGATTGCAGCGCCATCCAATTCTTTTCAGGCTATCAGACCGATGGCAGCGTGCGCCTGGCCAAGATCAACGAGTGGAACACCGAAAACCGCTTTGCCCGCGGCTACATCTCCGAGGAAGGTGCAGCGCGGATCGAGATGGATGTGTTCATGGGCGCTGATGGGATGAGCCCGGATGACTTTGCCCAGGCGGTCAGCCTTTGGACCCGTGCGATGCAGGATTTCGAAGAGTTCATCGGCTGGTGAGCACGGTTGTCACCGGATCGTGACGGCGGGCTGAGAGAACAAACGCTAAGGTGGGGGCATGAAACGGATCATGCCCCTTTTCTTATGCCTGATGGCAGGTGCGGCCCAGGCTGCGGACTGGCAGCTGCGCCCGGGCGATGCCCCGTTCGTGCGGACTGAGCTGGAGGCGCTGCCGGGACGGTCTTTCCGCTTTTATGACGGCGGCGAGTCGCTTTATGGCCGCGACGGCGCCTATTCCTATACCTATTCGCAAGAAAACGGCGGCGGCACGGCCTGGGGCACGTACCGGATTGCCGGGGACGGCAGCATCTGCGTGGACTTCACAAACGGGTTTGGCCGCTGCGACCTGTTTGTCCGAAACGGCAGCCGGGTGATCCTGATCACCGAAAAGGGAGAACGCTTCCCGGTGCGCTAAAGCTTCTTCAGCAGCGCCGGGGTCGGCCATGCGTCGGCGGGCAGGCCGAGGCGGGCCTGCTCTTTCTGCACGGCAAGCCGGGTGCGGGCGCCGAGAATGCCGTCGATATCCCCGACATTGTGGCCGCGCGCCTGCAGTTTCTCTTGCAGCTGCTTCATCTGAGAGCCGCTCAGCCCGCTCTCAGGCCTGCCGGCCTTATAGACATCCGCGCCTTCCAGCCGGTTGGCGAAATAGGCGGCAGTCAGCGCATAGGTGAAGCTTTGGTTCCACTCGAAATAGACGTCAAAGTTGGGGTAGGCGAGGAAGGCCGGCCCCTTGTGCCCTTGCGGCAGCAGCAGGGAGGCGCGCATGGACGGATCCGGCAGGCTGCCGTCCCGCGCCGCAACGCCAAGCGCGCGCCACTCTGCCACGGTCTTCTTGCGGGCGGTGCCGGTCAGCGACAGGTCCATGCCGCCGGGAAGGGTGACCTCCTGCAGCCAGGGCTGTCCGGGCTGCCAGCCCAGGTGCGACAGCATCCGGGCGCCTGACATCAGCGCATCGGCGGCAGAGGTTTTCAGGCTGACCTTGCCGTCGCCGTCGGCATCGACGCCGTGCTCCAGGATGTCGCCGGGCAACATCTGCACCATGCCGATCTCTCCTGCCCAGGCGCCGGTGGTGCGCTTGGGGTCGAAATTGCCCTGCCGAAACATCTCCAGCGCGGAAAAGACCTGCGGCCGGAACAGTTCAGGGCGGCGGCAGTCGTGGGCCAGCGTCACCAGCGCGTCGCGGGTGTTGAAATCGCCCTGATAGCCGCCGTAATCGGTTTCCAGCGCCCAGAAGGCCAGCAGCACGCCGCGGTTGATGCCATAGGTGTTTTCGATGCGCTGGAAGGTGCTGTCGTGCCTTTGCGACATTTGCAGGCCGCGCCGCAGGCGGTCCTGCGAGATCAGGCGGCGGGAAAAGTCGATAAAGGGTTTCTGGAAGACACCCTGGGCCCGGTCGGCCTCAAGCACCCTGCGGTTCTGGCGGGTGCCGTCAAAGAAGGCGTTGACCGTGGTCATGCCGTAGCCGGCCTGCACCGCCTCGTCTTTCAAAAGCTTGACGAAATTCTGAAAGCCGCCGCCGCATTGGGCCGCCGCCGCTGCGGGCAGCAGGCTCACCGCGAGGGCAAAGGGCAATAGGCGCATAACTCCGGCGCTCCTTGTCTTTCCGCTCCCACAGGATCTTATGTGCTAGAAAAACGCGGCGATGGCAATGGTCAGGGCCAGGGTTATTGCCCAAGTTTTCCAAAGCAGGGTGACGGAGCGGGTTATGGTTTCGGCGCTGGCGCTTTTGGCGCCTTCGGCGTGGACCCAGGGAAAGTCGCGCATCTCGCCGTCATAGGACCGCGGACCGGCCAGAGCGGTGTCCAGGGCGCGCGCCATCGCAGCCTCGGGCCAGCCGGCGTTGGGCGAGCGGTGCTTGCGGGCGTCGGCGGCGATATCTTTCCAGTGGCGCAGCTGGCCGCCGGCCAAAGCGATCAGCAGGCCGGTCAGCCGCGCCGGGATCAGGTTCAGCAGGTCGTCCAGCCGGGCAGCGGCCCAGCCGAAGTCTTTGTAGCGGTCATTGCGGTAGCCGATCATGCTGTCGGCGGTATTGACCGCCTTGTAGATGATCAGCCCCGGCAGGCCGGCAACCAGGAACCAGAAGGCGGGCGCGATAACACCGTCCGACAGGTTTTCCGAGCCGCTTTCGATGGCGGAACGGGCAACTTGCGGTGCGGACATGGCGGCGGTGTCGCGGCTGACGATCATCGCCACCGCCTCCCGGCCTTCGGCCAGGCTGCTGCGCAGGCCCTTGGCGACTGCGGCGACATGTTCGGTCAAGGACCGCTGGGCGATCAGGACGGCGGCAACCAGGATCTCCACCAGCGCCCCGGGCAGCGCTAGAAGTTTGCCCAAGAAATAGCCGCCCAGGACCAGCGCGAGAGCCGCCAGCACGCCCTGAGCACGGCGGTTGCTGCCGGTGTTGAGCTTGCGGTCCAGGAAGCCAACTGCCTTTCCCATCAGAACTGCGGGGTGGGGCAGGCGGGACCACAGCCATTTCGGCTCGCCAAAGACGGCATCCAGCAGCAGGGCAAAAACCAGCATCGCCGCGGTGCTCATAACGCGGCCTCCAGCCGCTCCCAGCCGTCCGAAGGCGGCAGGCCCAGGCGCAGATAGGATTGCGAATAGGGGAAGATGCGGCTCCAGATATGGGCGCGTGCCAGCTTATGCTGCCAGGCGGCGGCGTCCTCCACGTTATAGAGCCGGAACAGGTCGGTGCCGCCGGCCAGGCTGGCGCCCTTGGCCAGCACCAGCTCATCCAGCCGGGCCGCATCCTGTCTGAGGCGGGTGCGGGTGGCCTCGGCCCATGGGCGGTCCTGCAAGGCCAGCGCCCCGGTGCGCAGGGCGGGACCTGAGACGGCCCAGGGGCCCTGCCAGGTGGCAAGCTTGGCGATCAATTCAGGATCGCCGATGGCAAAGCCCAGCCGCATCCCCGCGAGCCCCCAGAATTTGCCAAAGCTTTTCAGCACGATGACGCCGGGACGGGCGGCCATGCGGATCAGGCTCTGGTCCGGGCAGACATCGCAGAAGCTTTCGTCGATGATGGTGAGCGGTGAAGTGAAATGCTCTACGCTCCACAGGCGGCCGTCCGGATTGTTCGGGTGCACGACGACGCGGGCTTCGGCCGGGCCTTTATCGCGGATTATCCAGCCATGAGCCTCAAAGGCGGCGGCATGTTCGTTGTAGGTCGGCTTGGTGATTTGCACCCAGCGCGGCGCGGCGAGGGCGGGCAGGACGGCAATCAGCGCCGACGCGCCCGGCGCGGCAAGGACGGCTGCCTGCTCGGGGATGTTCCAGAACGCGCGGGCCGCGTGCTCAAGCTCCGCCAAGGCATCTGCATCGGGCAGCGCGCCCCAGTCGCCTGCGGTGAAGTCCGGCAGCGGGTAGGGGTGCGGGTTGATGCCCGTCGACAGGTCCATCCAGCCGCTGCGGGGTCCGCCGAATTCGGCCATCGCCGCGCTGAGGTTGCCGCCGTGATCGCGGGGCGGAGGAGCGTTTTCAAGCGGGCGTTCTGGCATCGCGGGCATCACCGGTGGATATTTCTCTCCAGGCTGATCGATTGCCATATGAGATTACCCGTTTCTTAAAGCAACCAGTTCAGTGCGTGAACTCCCTATTTGGTGCAGGATAAGCGGATCTGACGCCAGGTGGCGTCAGGCCGCAGGGGTCAGCCGCGGCGGTGCGGTTCCATCCAGTCAATCTCTGGATTGATCGGAATGATCCGGTGCGGGTTGATGGTGTCGTGGCTGTAATAATAGTGGCGCACGATGTGGTGCATCCCCACGGTCTCTGCCACGCCGGGCCATTGGTACAGCTCGCGGGTGTAGGCCCAGAGGTTCGGGTAATCCACCAGCCGCTTGCGGTTGCATTTGAAATGCACGTGGTAGACGGGGTCAAACCGCAGGAGGGTGGTAAACAGGCGCCAGTCGGCCTCGGTGATGCGGCTGCCCAGCAGATAGCGGTGCTGCGACAGCAGGTCCTCCAGCCAGTCCAGGCTTTCGAAAAGCGGCTCTATGGCGTCGTCATAGGCCTCTTGCGAGGTGGCAAAGCCGCATTTGTAGACGCCATTGTTCACGGAGCTGTAGACGCGGGCGTTGACCGCCTCGATCGGCTCGCGCAGCTCCTCCGGCCAATAGTCGTCGGTGTTGCCGGTGATCCCGTCGAAAGCCGAATTGAACATCCGGATGATCTCGGCGCTTTCGTTAGAGACGATGGTGTTCTGCACCTTGTCCCACAGCACAGGCACCGTCACCCGGCCGGTGTAGCCGGAATCGGCGCGGGTATAGATCTGGTGCAGGTGGGAGCTGCCGAAAAGGGAATCGCCAGTGGCGCCGTGGCTGTCGGTTTCAAACGTCCAGCCCTCGCCCAGCATGTCGGGATGCACGGCAGAGACGGAGATACGGTCTTCCAGCCCCTTCAGTTTGCTGAAGATCAGGGTGCGGTGCGCCCAGGGGCAAGCAAGCGAGACGTACAGGTGATAGCGCCCGCTTTCCGCCGGAAAGCCGCTCTCGCCCGAGGGGCCGGCGCTGCCGTCGGCGGTGACCCAGTTGCGGAACTGCGATTCGCTGCGCTTGAAGGCGCCGCCGGTGGAATCGGTGTCATACCACTGATCATGCCATTTTCCGTCGACCAGTAAGCCCATCGTGTCTGCTCCTGCTGTTGTGCAGCTCAAGCATAAGGACGGCGCGGCCTGGCGCCTATGCAGTGCAGCGCGCAAGCCCTCTGCGCCTCTGCACAGGGGTAACAAAATTGCGCTGCCAAAAATTTTACAGAAAAGTTCACTTGATTTTATCTATTTGTGACGCACCGTTGAATAAATGGACCTGTGATACCTCAAGCATCTGGAAGGCTGCCGCTATGAATACCTACGTTCCCAAGGCCGTGCAGGAAGCGCTCGATACCGCCCGCCTGCAGGGGATGCGAAAGAAGAGCAGGCTGCGGGTGATGGCGGACAATGAGCTGTATCCGGTGCTGCGGATCTGGAAAACGGGGTTCTCGGTCGAGGCGGAAACCGCACCGATGCTGCGCGGGCTGGTCGACATCTACGACGGCGCCCGTCATCTGTCGCAATGCCTGATTGTCGCCAGCGAGGAAGAGGGCGGCGAAATGCGGTATGAGTTCAAGCGTTCGACGCTTGCCTCCGACACGCCGCCGCTGGATTTCTACAAATCGCCGGACGCTCCCGCCGGGCTGATCCCCTTCGACCAGTCGCAGGGCAAGATCTGAGGCGGCAGGTCAGGGGCGGATTTCCACCTCGGTTCCGATCTCTGCCAGACGCCACAGCGTTTCCATCTGGTCATTGCTGACGGCGATGCAGCCAGCGGTCCAGTCGCCGGGCAAGGTGATCAGGTTTCCCACCGAATTCGGCTGCCCGTGAATGAAAATATCGCCGCCGGGACTGACTCCGGCGGCTTGCGCGCGGACGCGGTCTTTGGGCTGAGGGTAATCGATTCCCAGTGACAGGTGGTAGGCGCTGTTGGGGTTGCGCCTGTCGATCCTGAAGGTGCCTTCAGGGGTTTTGCCGTCGCCTTCCTGAAATTTGTCGCCCGCCGGTTCGAAACCCAGCGCAATGGGGAACTCCAGCACCGTCTCGCCGCCGCGGCTCGCGGTCAGGCGGCGGGCGGATTTCTCGATCAGGATGCGGTCGATCCGGTCCACCGCCGTCGCCTGCGGCGGCACAGGGCGCGGAGCGAAGGCCTGCCAGGTGGCCCAGGCGGCGCCGGTCAGGACGACCAGCGCCAGAAGCCGCAGCAGGCGCTTCATGGTTATTGCAGGTCCGAGAAGGCAGCGGTCAGGCGGCGGCAGGCGTCTTCGACCCGGGCGCGCTGGGTGGCCAGGTTGAAGCGTTCCATGAACTCGCCGCCGGTGCCGAAGCCGTCGCCGGGCGAGGTGGCGATTTTGGCGTCTTTCCGCAGCCGCTTGATGAATTCCTCGCGGCTCATACCGGTGCCGGAGAAATCGACCCAGGCCAGATAGGTGGATTGCAGCGGCAATGACTTCAGTCCCGGCAGCGCGTTGACCGCCTCGTCGAACAGTTTGCGGTTGCCCTCCAAGTGGGCGATCTGGGCATCGACCCATTCGGCGCCTTCGGGGGAGTAGGCCGCGGTGATCATGGCGACGCCAAGCGCGCTCGGGTCGTAATCCAGAGTGTTCAGCCGCTTGCGCATCGCGGCGCGCAGCTCCGGGTCCGGGATGATCATGTTGCCGGTGCGCTGCCCGGCGATGTTGAAGGTCTTGGAGGCGGCGGTGAGGGTGACGGTCCAGGCACGCGCCTCGGGCGCCGCCGCATCCATCGGGACAAAGGTGCTGCCGGGATAGACCAGATCGTGATGGATCTCGTCAGAGACCAGTATCAGATCGTTGCGCTTGGCAAATGCCGCCACCGCGCGCAGCTCCTCAGGGGTCCAGACCCGGCCCGATGGGTTCTGCGGCGAGCACCACAGCAGCAGCTTCTCGCTCCCGTTCAGGCGCGATTGCGCGTCGTCGAGATCCAGGTTGTAGGTATCGCCATCCCGCGCCAGCGGGCATTCGGTGACCCTGCGTCCGGCCTTGTTCACCTTGTGGGCAAACTCATGGTAGACGGGTGAAAAGATGACCACCCCGTCGCCGGGCCGGCTCCAGACATCCAGGCTCAGCGCGATGGCATTGCCCAGGCCTTGGGTGGTCAGCACCCAATCGGTTTCGATGTCCCAGCTGTGGCGGGTCTTCATCCACCACTGCACCGCCTGCAGATACTCCGGATGCTGCCAGGAGTAGCCGAAGACGCCATGTTCGGCGGCCCTTTTCAAGGCCTCGATGACACAGGGCGCGGTCTGAAAGTCGGAGTCCGCGGTCCACATCGCCAGACCGTCCTGCGGGGACACGCCGAACAGCGTCTCCATCTTGTCCCATTTTGAACTGTGGGTGCCGCGGCGGTCGATGATCGTGTCAAAATCCATATGGTGAACTCCCCTCTGATTGGAAGCGAGGCTAATCGCTGCAGCGGCAGGCGCAAGGGGGCGTTGCGATGGCGCGGCTGATCGCATACATGAAGCGCATGAAACGACAGATCCTGATCCATCCCGATCCCCGCCTGAAAAAGGTCTGCGCGGCAGTGCCGGACCTCAGCGATGAGTTGCGCGTGCTGGCGGATGACATGCTGGAAACCATGTATGCAGCCCCCGGCATCGGCCTGGCGGCGCCGCAGGTCGGTATCCTGCAGCGGCTGATCGTGCTGGACTGCGTCAAGGAAGAGGACGGCGACCCGCGCCCGCTGGTGATGTTCAACCCGGAAATCATCTCCTCCTCGGACGAAACCAACGTTTACGAGGAAGGCTGCCTGTCGATCCCGGATCAGTATGCCGAGGTGATCCGCCCCAAGGTGGTGGATGTCGAATGGATGGACCGCGACGGCAATGCGCAGCGCGAGGCGTTTGACGGGCTGTGGGCGACCTGCGTGCAGCATGAGATCGACCATCTGAACGGCAAGCTGTTCATCGATTACCTGAAGCCGCTCAAGCGCCAGATGATCACCCGCAAGATGCAGAAGCTGAAGCGCGAACGCGCCCGCGCCTGAGGAATCTTACAGACATGACCGTCCGCACCTGCCTGCCGTGGCCTGACAAGCGCCTGCGCACCAAGGCTGATGAGGTGACAGAGATCACCGATGAGATCCGCGAAATCTGGAATGATATGGTGGATACCATGGAGGCGATGCCGGGCGTGGGCCTGGCCGCCAACCAGATCGGCGTGATGCTGCGGCTGGCGGTGGTGGACGGCTCCACCGAGCGCGGTCGTGCGGTGAAGCTGGCAAATCCTGAGATCCTGCATGCCTCGATCGAGCTGCGCGAGCATGACGAGGCCAGCCCGAACCTGCCGGGTGTGTCGGCCAAGATCAAACGCCCGCGCGCCGTGACTGTCCGTTACTTGAACGAACAGGGCATGATCGACCGCAAGGATTTCGTGGGGATCGAGGCGACCTCGGTGCAGCACCAGATCGACCATCTGAACGGCAGGATGTATTTCGACCATCTGAGCAAGGTGAAGCGCGACATGCTGATCCGCAAGGCGAAGAAGCTGACCGGCTAAGGCTGGAGTTTGAACTTCCGGGCCGCTTGCGGCCCGGTTCGCGCCCGGCCCCGCCCCCAAGGGCGGGCGCGAAAGGCCCATTCCGGGACCGGGCGCGAACCTGCGTTGACGCAGGCAGGCCCCGCCGGATGTGCGGCACGGCAGCGGGGCAGGGACGGGAACGCCGATGCGTATTATTTTCATGGGAACGCCTGACTTCTCGGTGCCGGTGCTGGACGCGCTGGTGGAGGCCGGGCATGACATTGCCGCCGTCTATTGCCAGCCGCCCCGGCCTGCGGGCCGCGGCAAGAAGGACCGTCCGGCCCCCGTCCACGCCCGCGCCGCGGCCTTGGGGCTGGAGGTGCGCCACCCGGTCTCGCTGAAAGGCGCGCAGGAACAGGCGGCGTTTGCGGCGCTGAACGCGGATGTCGCCGTGGTCGTGGCCTACGGGCTGATCCTGCCGCAGGCCATTCTGGATGCGCCGCAGCACGGCTGCCTGAACATCCACGCGAGCCTGCTGCCGCGCTGGCGCGGTGCTGCGCCCATTCACCGGGCGATCATGGCGGGCGATGCCGAAACCGGCATCTGCATCATGCAGATGGAGGCGGGGCTGGACACCGGCCCGGTGCTGCTGCGCGAGGCCACTGCGATCGGGGCCGAGGAAACCACCGCCCAGCTGCACGACCGGCTGTCCGGAATGGGCGCGGGTCTGATCGTCGAGGCCCTGCGGCGCCTGCCGGAGCTGGCACCCGAGGTGCAGCCCGAAGAGGGCGTCACCTACGCCGAAAAGATCGACAAGGCGGAGGCACAGGTCGACTGGTCCCGTCCGGCGGCGGAGGTGGACCGCAAGATCCGCGGCCTGTCGCCCTTCCCCGGCGCCTGGTGCGAGATCGAAGGCCAGCGGGTCAAGCTGCTTGCATCAAAGCTGGCAGAGGGGCAGGGCGCGCCCGGCGAGGTGCTGGACGAAGCCCTGACCATTGCCTGCGGCACTGGTGCGGTGCAGCTGTTGCGCTTGCAACGGGCAGGCAAAAGTGCGCAGGATCCGGATGTATTCCTGCGCGGCTTCCCGGTTCCGAAGGGCAGCCGCCTGTAACCGGAGGCCGGCATGCCCATCATTGCCCTGATCATTATCGGTGCCGCGGCTGGCTTCCTGGCCACCCGGCTGATGCGTCTGGAAACGGACATTATCACCACGGTCTGCATCGGTATGGCCGGGGCGCTGCTGGGCGGGCTGGTACTGCGCGGCCTGCTTGCGGTTATGGGCTTCATGGCCGGTTTCATCGGCGCGGTGCTGGGCGCGCTTGTGCTGATCTGGCTCTGGCAGCGCTATACCGCCAGATAACCGGGGCTGAGGCGCGCGGGACACAGCCGGAGCGGGAAAGCGCAATTCCTGCTGCGCAGAGGATCTTGTTGGATAAGATAACGCAACCGCAGCCAAAAGCGGCGGGACCCGAGGCAGAGAGCATCAGAAAATGACACAGGACACTGGCCGCAGCGGCACGCCGAATGTGGTGGTCGTGACCACCATGAAGGACGAGGGCGCCTATATCCTCGATTGGATCTGCCACTATAAATCCATCGGTGTCAGCGATTTCGTGGTGTTCACCAACGACTGCTCGGACCCTACCGACCACATCTTGCGCTGCCTGCACCGGATGGGGGTGGTGGAGCACCGCTTCAACCGGGTGATGCGGCGCGGGCCGCACAAAAGCGCGCTGATGTGGGCCGAGTATGAGCCCAAGGTGGCCGGGGCCGACTGGGTGCTGGTGGTGGATGTCGACGAATTTCTGCAGATCAATACCGCGGACGGCACGCTGCCAGGCTTGCTGGCTGAGCGGCAGGACGCGGACGCGGTTTCATTTGTCTGGCGGATCTTCGGCAATGCAGGCGTGGGGACCGCGGACCATCCTGCGGTGCCGCAGGCCTTTGTCCGGGCCGAACCGGAGGAAGGCCAGGCGGATGAGCACCGGTTCTTCAAGACGGCTTTCCGCAACAACGGGAAGTTTGAGCGGATGGGCGTTCACCGCCCCTTCCTGGCGGTTGCGCCGGAGGATGTGAACTGGCAGCTGGCCGACGGCACCCGCCTGCCGCAGAATGAGCTGGAGGGCGTGCTGTATGTGCGCGGCAGCTACGGATACTCCGCTGCGCAGCTCAACCATTACGCGCTGCGCTCGCGCGACGGGTTCCTGAACAAGAAGGCCCGCGGCCGGGCCAATCATTTCACCGCCTCCATCGAACCCGGCTACTGGCACAAGTTCGACCGGAACGAGGAGGAGGACCGGCGGCTGGCGGACAATTTTGCTGCCGCGCTGGAGATCAAGGAAGACCTGCTGCGCGATGCCAGCTTGCGGGAATACCATGAAATGGCGCAGATCTGGCACCGCCGCCGCGGCCGCAAGGCCCGGATCAGCGATGAGGGGCAGGCGTTTCTGAAAGCCATGGAGGAGAGCCGCAAAAACGCCTGAACCGGCTCAGCTGCGGGGCGGGCGGCTTTTGTAGACGGGCAGGTGCCAGCCGAACAGGATGGAGCCCGCGCGCAGGGTCCAGCAGACGCCAGCGCAGGCGAGCAGGGCAAACCGCAGCTCAAGCCCCGCGGACATTGCCAGCACGGCGGTGATTGCACCGGCCATCGCGCAGGTGATGTACAGCTCGCCCTGTTTCAGGACCAGCGGCACCTCGTTGCAGACCACATCGCGCATCAGCCCGCCCAGCGAGCCGGTCGCCATGCCCATCAGCACAACGATCACCGGCTCCTTTCCCAGCGCAATCGCTGCACCGGTGCCCGCGGGCACCGCAATCGCCAGGGCGAAACTGTCCAGCCAGATCACCCAGCGCATCCGGCTTTCCACCAGATGCGCAGTAAAGAACACCGTCACCGCGGCGGCGGCTGCGAGCAGGATGTAGTTGGGGTCACCGATCCAGAACACCGGGTCCCGGTTCAGCAGCAGATCCCGCACCGTGCCGCCGCCAACCGCCGTCAGGCAGGCCACGAAGGCAAAGCCTACGATGTCGAGCTGTGCCCGGCTGGCAACCAGCGCCCCGGTCAGGGCGAAGATCAGCACCGAGGCGTAATCGAGCAGGGTCAGAAAGTTCATGCGGCGGCCCCGTGCATCAGGCGCCTTTCTTTTTCTTGAATGGCGCCATGCCGGCGCGCGCCAGTTCATCGGCGCGTTCGTTCTCGGGATGGCCTGCGTGGCCCTTGACCCATTCCCAGGTTACCTTATGGCGCCGCTGGGCCTCGTCCAGCCGCTGCCACAGCTCGACGTTTTTCACCGGCTTCTTGTTCGAGGTTTTCCAGCCGTTCTTCTTCCAGCCGAAGATCCAGCCGGTGACGCCGTTCTTCACATAGGCGGAATCGGTGACCACGGTGATCGTGGAGGGCCGCGCCAGGCTTTCCAGCGCATTGATCGCGGCCAGCAGTTCCATCCGGTTGTTGGTGGTCTCACCCTCGCCGCCGCTCAGTTCCTTTTCCTTGACGATGGAGTCACCGTCCATGGCGCGCAGCAGAACGCCCCAGCCGCCGGGGCCGGGATTTCCGGAACAGGCGCCGTCGGTATAAGCAAACAGTTCAGGCATGGGCGGTCAGGATCACGTAGGTTTCAACGCCGCCGGCCAGGCCCTGGCCATTGCCGCGGCGGGTCCGGGTGACGGTGAAGCCCGCGTCTTGAAGCAGATTATTCAATTCATCCTCGCTGTAATAGGCATAGAAACGTCCCAGCTTGTCACGCCCTTCGCCGTCTCCGAGCTTCATGCCAATATGGAAGATACCACCGGGGTTCAAGGCGCGATGAACCTGCGCCAGATGTCCGGGCAGGCCAGCCCGCGGCGCGTGCAGCAAGCTGAAGTTGGCCCAGATGCCATCGAAAGGGCCTTTACCTCTCACTGCTTCGAAGGTGGCGACCTCAACCTCGATCCCGAAACCGGATTTCGCCAGGTCCGCCATCTCGGGCGAGGCATCCATGGCGGAAACCGTGAACCCCATTTCCTTGAAACGGGCGGCCCAATGGCCCGGACCGCAGCCCAGATCCAGAATGCGGGCGCCGGCTGGCAGCCGGGCAGTGAAGGCCGCGAAATCCGGATCGTGAAAACTGTCGTCGGCCCGGGCAAAGCCGCCGGCATAGGCCTGCGCTGCTTCCGCGTAGACTTGCAGGGTTTTCCGGTCGCTCATCTCCCGCCTCCGCTCTGTGAAAGGGCCGGTTCAGGCGCGTTCCGGCGCCAGCATTCGGATGACGCCCGTGACGGGGGAGAGGATGACTAAAAATGCAGTGATCAGAAAGTGCTGGGTGATCATGAAAACGGCTCCAAAAAATGCCCGCGGACTAAGGCGTAGCACGATTAGCCCGCGGCGGGTGCGTTTTCTGTAACCGGATTGGCCGCCCGCAGAGAAGTCACGCAGGCTGCCGCAGGACGCGGGGGACTTTGAATTCCACCGTTTCGACCGCGGTCTCAACCACCTCAACCGTCACGTCGTACCGCTCCCGGAAGGCGTCGATCACCTCGTTCACCAGCAGTTCCGGGGCAGAGGCGCCGGCGGTGATCGCAATGGAGCGGATGCCTTCCAGCGCGCGCCAGTCGATGTTTTCGGCGCGCTGCACCAGCTGGGCGTACGCACAGCCGTTTTTGGCGCCGACCTCAACCAGCCGGCGGGAGTTCGAGGAGTTCGGCGCGCCGACCACCAGCAGGGCGTCCGACTTGGGCGCCACCGATTTCACCGCCTCCTGGCGGTTGGTGGTGGCATAGCAGATATCTTCCTTGTGCGGGCCGATGATGTTCGGGAAACGCTCTTCCAGCGCCGCAACGATGCCCTTGGTGTCATCGACCGACAGGGTGGTCTGGGTAACATAGGCCAGACGGTCCGGGTCGCGCACCTCAACCGTTGCCACATCCGCTGCGGTTTCGACCAGCAGAACCTCGCCTTCAGGCAGCTGGCCCATGGTGCCGATGGTTTCCGGGTGGCCCTTGTGGCCGATCATGATCATCTGCAAACCGGCCTCGGCATGGCGCTGGGCCTCGATATGCACTTTGGAGACCAGCGGGCAGGTGGCATCGACGTAGATCATCTCGCGCGCCTCAGCCGCGGCGGGCACCGATTTCGGCACCCCGTGGGCGGAGAAGATCACCGGCCGGTCGTCGGGGCATTCGTCCAGCTCCTCGACAAACAGCGCGCCTTTTTCGCGCAAGGAATCGACCACGAATTTGTTGTGCACGATTTCATGGCGCACATAGACCGGCGCCCCCCATTTGCCGATCGCCATTTCGACGATCTTGATGGCGCGGTCCACTCCGGCGCAAAAGCCGCGCGGCGCTGCGAGGTAGAGGGTCAGGGCTGGCTTGGTCATGGGCGTCTCCTTGGGCGCCAGAGGTAAGCGGTTCAGGCGGCGAGGTCCAGTGCCCGGGCGGTCTCACAGGTTTGTGATTGGAGGTTCCCGCGGGGGAAGGCGGCAAAAGCCCGCCGTGGACAGCAACAGGCATGGGGCCGGCATGAAGAAGGTGGTTGCCGTTACCGCTGCGGCCGGGTTGGCGGCGGCCGGGTATTACTGGCTGGCGGAGAGCGGCCCGCAGGCCGCCGGGATCCTGCCCTATCAGGATCCGGAAGCCGTGGCCTTGGGCCAGGCGGTGTATCTGGACCAATGCGCCAGCTGCCACGGAGCGGACCTGCAAGGCGAGCCCGATTGGCAGGACCGGGACAGCGAGGGCTACCTGCCGGCGCCGCCGCAGGACGAAAGCGGCCACACCTGGCATCACCCGGACGCGCAGCTGCTGGACATCACACGGCGCGGCGTTGCGGAGGTGGTCGGCAACGGCTACCGCAGCCGCATGGGCGGCTTCGCCGGTGTGCTGACGGAGGAGGAAATGCTGGCAGTGCTGGCCTACATCAAGAGCCGCTGGCCAGCGGAAGTGATTGCCCGCCACAACCAGATAAACAGCCAAGCAGACAACTGATCAGGTCCGGAGAAGGCGCCGCCCCATCAGGCGCCTCGCTCCGGGTATCAGGCGGCTGCTTGCGCTCAACCGTGCGCGACCGTTGCCGAACGCTGGTCGCTCTGCTCGCGCGGCGGGCGGCCGATCACGTCGCGCAGCTCTTCCAGCTCGATGAAATTATCGGCCTGGCGGCGCAGGTCGTCAGAGATCATCGGCGGCTGGCTGCGGATGGTAGACACCACCGAAACCCGCACGCCCTGGCGCTGGAGGCTGGCAATCAGCGGGCGGAAGTCCCCATCGCCCGAGAACAGCACGATATGGTCCACACGCGGCGCCAGCTCCATGGCATCGACGGTCAATTCGATATCCATGTTGCCTTTGACTTTGCGGCGGCCCAGGCTGTCGGTGTATTCCTTGGCCGGTTTGGTGACCATGGTGAAGCCGTTGTAATGCAGCCAGTCCACCAGCGGCCTGATCGGCGAATACTCGTCATTTTCCAGCAGAGCGGTGTAATAAAAGGCGCGCAGCAACTTGCCGCGGCGCATGAATTCCTGCCGCAGAAGCTTATAGTCGATGTCAAACCCGAGCGCCTTGGCCGCGGCGTACAGATTCGACCCGTCTATGAACAGCGCAAGCCGTTCGTCTTTGTAAAACATCAAATGTTCCTTCCGGTATATCCGCCTCAGCCTTGAGTTCCGTGAGTGTGAGCTTGAAAACGGCGAAACGGGTGGACTTAATGTAAGTTATTTGTCATCTGCCGCAAGTATACTGCCATTCTGAAATAGGGTCAAAAATGGCCGGAAACCGGAAACTGTCGCTGATCGCACTTGGCGGTAACCTGCCTGCTGACGCTAGTGCGCCGGAAGTCACATTGTCAAAGGCCATCGCCGCTTTGCAGGCTGAGGGTATCAGGCTGCGCAGCGTCTCGCGGTTCTTTCGCACGCCCTGTTTTCCGGCCGGTGCCGGCCCGGATTATGTAAACGCCGCTGTCGCGGTGGAAACTTCTCTGTCCGCTGATGCCCTGCTGGCACGTCTGCATGAGATCGAGGCGCAGTTTGCCCGGGTGCGGGAACAGCGCTGGGGAATGCGCACGCTGGATCTGGATCTGCTGGACCACGGCGGCGCGGTGCTGCCGGATGCAGCAGGATACCGCCGCTGGCAGGGGCTGCCGCTGGAACGCCAGATGCAGGAGGCGCCGGGGCAGATCATCCTGCCGCATCCGCGCATCCAGGACCGCGTCTTTGTGCTGGTGCCGCTGCAAGACATCGCGCCGCGCTGGCGCCACCCGGTCTTGCAGAAAACCGCGTCCGAAATGCTGGCGGAACTGCCGCCGGAAGAGGCGGCTGAAGTGTGCCCTCTGTAGCGCGCGCGATGCGGTGTTTTCCGCCCTTGTCAAGAGAAAGATTTGGGCGTAGAAGTCTGCCTTCTGGACCAGGAATTGAATTGGAGAGTCGCTGATGGCCCGCGTGACGGTTGAAGATTGCGTCGATAAAGTGCCCAACCGCTTTGAGCTGGTGATGCTGGCTGCGCACCGTGCCCGCGAAATCTCGGCTGGTGCCCCGATCACTGTCGAGCGTGACAACGACAAGAACCCGGTTGTGTCCCTGCGCGAGATCGCCGAAGAGACCCAGAGCGCGGACGAGCTGCGCGAGCGTCTGATCGAGAGCAACCAGACCCAGATCGAGGTTGACGAGCCGGAAGAGGATTCCATGGCTCTGCTGATGGGCGCGGACCACGACAAGCCCGCTGAAGACGACATGTCGGAAGAGAAACTGCTGCGCGCGCTGATGGAGGCCCAGGGCCAGGGCTGAGGCGCGCGTTCCGAGAATTTTGAGGCTGCGGACCGGACATGATATCCCCTGACGACCTGATTGCTCTGGTCCGCAACTACAACCCCAAGACCAATGCAGCACGGATCGCAGAGGCTTATGCCTTTGGCGAGAAGATGCATGAGGGGCAGTTCCGCCACTCGGGCGAGCCCTATTTCACGCATCCTGTGGCGGTGGCCGCGATCCTGACTGAACAGCGGCTGGATGATGCAACCATCATCACCGCGCTGCTGCATGACACCATCGAAGACACCAAGGCGAACTACGAAGAAGTCGCCCGCCGTTTTGGCGGCGAGGTGGCGATGCTGGTCGATGGCGTCACCAAGCTGACCAACCTGCAGCTCAGCAGCCGCGAGACCAAGCAGGCTGAAAACTTCCGCAAGCTGTTCATGGCGATGTCCAAGGATCTGCGGGTGATCCTGGTGAAGCTTGCCGACCGTCTGCACAACATGCGCACCATCAAGGCGATGCGCCCCGAGAAGCAGGCCCAGAAGGCGCGCGAGACCATGGATATCTATGCGCCGCTGGCGGGCCGCATGGGGATGCAGTGGATGCGCGAGGAGCTGGAGGATCTGGCCTTCCGCGTGCTGAACCCGGAAGGGCGGCAGTCGATCATCCGCCGCTTTGTGACCCTGCAGCGCGAAACCGGCGACGTGATCCACCGGATCACCGGCGACATGCGGCTGGAGCTGGAGAAGGCCGGGATCGAGGCGGAGGTGTTTGGCCGTGCCAAGAAACCCTATTCGATCTGGCGCAAGATGCAGGCCAAGGATCAGGGCTTCTCGCGGCTGTCGGACATCTACGGTTTCCGGGTGATCACCGGATCCGAAGAAGACGCCTACCGTGCGCTGGGTGCCATTCATCAGCGCTGGCGGGCCGTGCCGGGCCGCTTCAAGGACTATATCAGCCAGCCGAAATCCAACGGCTACCGTTCAATCCACACCACGGTGTCGGGCCGCGACGGCAAGCGGGTTGAGGTGCAGATCCGCACCCGCCAGATGCACGATGTGGCCGAAACCGGCGTTGCGGCGCATTGGTCCTACCGCGACGGGGTGCGCTCGGAAAACCCCTTTGCCGTCGATCCGGCCAAGTGGATTGCCTCGCTGACTGAACAGTTTGACGCCGAGGACGATCACGACGAATTCCTCGAAGCCGTGAAGCTTGAGATGTATTCGGATCAGGTGTTCTGCTTCACTCCCAAGGGCGACGTGATCAAGCTGCCCAAGGGCGCGACGCCGATCGACTTTGCCTATGCCATTCACACCCGCATCGGCCATGCCTGCGTCGGGGCCAAGGTGGACGGGATCCGGGTGCCGCTGTGGACCCGGCTGCGCAACGGCCAATCGGTAGATGTGATCACCGCCGAGGGCCAGACCCCGCAGGTCAGCTGGCTGGAGATCGCCACCACCGGCAAGGCCCGCACATCCATCCGCCGCGCCCTGCGCGAAGCTGATCGGGCGCGGTTTGTGAAGCTGGGGCATGAACTTGCGCGTTCGGCGTTTGAGCATGTTGGCAAGAAGGCGACGGACAAGGCGCTGGAAACCGCGGCCCGCGCGCTGCGCGCCAGCGGCGTGAACGAGCTGCTTGCACGGCTGGGCGCGGCCGAGATCACCGCGCATGATGTGGTGCAGTCGGTCTATCCTGAACTGACCACCTCCGGCGATGGCGACGAAATCTCACCCCGCCGGGCGGTGATCGGCCTGGAACCGGGGCAGAGCTTTGAGCGCGCGCCCTGCTGCCAGCCGCTGCCGGGCGAGCGCATCATCGGCATCACCTACCGCGGCCGCGGCGTGGTGGTGCATGCCGCCGACTGCGACAAGCTGGGCGAGTTCGAGGACCAGCCGGAGCGCTGGATGGACGTGCATTGGCACAGCGGCACCCATCCGGCAGCTTATGGCACCACGCTGGAACTGACCATCGGCAATGATGCCGGGGTGCTGGGGCGCATTTGCACATTGATCGGCGAGAAAAAGGCCAATATCTCGGACCTTGAATTTGTTGACAGGAAACCAGACTTTTACCGGCTTATGATCAATGTGGAGCTGCGGGATGTGGAGCAGCTGCACTCGCTGATGCTGACGCTTGAGGCGGAAAGCGATGTTGCCGCGGTGGCGCGGTTCCGGAACAAGCCGGAAGAACGCCATTTTCCGGGGTAAGCCGCTGAAACTCTGAGCCGGAACTGGGAAGGACGGACAGCTTTGGTATTCAGGCGCCGGGACAGACGTTCGCCCCTCCGGGCGCTGGCGGACTTCGTCTGGCCGCGCGGCGGCTGGGGCCGGGCCTTCCTGTACGTGAAACACCGGGTGCGGCGGCTGCCCGATTCGCCCGAGCGCATCGCCCGCGGGATCTGGGCCGGGGTATTCACCACCTTCACGCCTTTTTACGGCATGCATTTCCTGGTGGCGGCGATCATCGCGCGGCTGATGAACGGCAATATCCTGGCCTCGCTCAGCGCCACCTTCTTTGGCAACCCGCTGACCTACGTGCCGATCGGGGTCGCCAGCCTGCAAACCGGTCATTGGCTCTTGGGCACCGAGTTCGACGAGGAAGTCGACAAGTCTCTGGCGGGCAAGTTTCTGGCCGCGGGCGCCGACCTGAAGGACAACCTGTTTGCGCTGTTCATGGACAAGCCCGCCGACTGGCAGGGGCTGCACCTGTTCTATAACGAGGTGTTTTATCCCTACATGATCGGCGGCATCATCCCGGGCATCATCAGCGCCACGGTCTGCTATATGCTCAGCCTGCCGGTGATCCGCGTTTATCAGCAGCGCCGCCGGGCCAAGATCAAGGCCAAGTTCGAGGCGATCAAGCAGCGTGCCGAAGTCAGCACCGGCTCCTGAGCCGCGCTGCCGGATTGTACCATTATCGCTTGCAGGGTTGCTCTTGCCCGCCGTCTGTCTAGTCTTTGGCTCAAGGCTTTTACTTCAGACGGATGAGAGACCTCTCATGACACAGAACCAACTGCGCCTGGGCGTGAACATCGACCATGTCGCCACCGTGCGCAATGCCCGCGGCGGCGCTTATCCGGACCCGGTCCGCGCCGCAAAGCTGGCGGAGGAGGCAGGCGCAGACGGCATCACCGCCCACCTGCGCGAAGACCGCCGCCACATCACCGACGCTGACATCGACGGGCTGATGGACGCGCTGAGCGTGCCGCTGAACTTCGAAATGGCGGCGACGGAGGAAATGCAGAAGATCGCCCTGCGCCACAAGCCGCACGCGGTCTGCATCGTGCCGGAAAAGCGCGAGGAGCGCACCACCGAGGGCGGGCTGGAAGTGGCGCGCGAGGAAAACCGCCTGGCGCATTACATCGCGCCGCTGCGCGCGGCGGGCTGCCGGGTGTCGATCTTCATTGCTGCCGACCGCAAGCAGATCGAGGCTGCGCACCGGATCGGGGCCGAGGTGATCGAACTGCACACCGGCGCCTATTGCGACTTCCACGCCGAGGGCAAGCTTGCAGAGCGCGACCGCGAGCTGGAGGCCCTGCGGGAGATGTCTGCCTATGCCCATTCGCTGGGGCTGGAGGTGCATGCGGGCCATGGCCTCACCTATGAGACCGTGCAGCCGGTTGCGGCCTTTCCGGAGGTGAAGGAACTGAACATCGGCCACTTCCTGATCGGCGAAGCGATCTTTCGCGGCCTGACCCCGGCGGTGCAGGAGATGCGCCGCCTGATGGATGAAGCGCGGGGGTGACGGGGCGATGCACGTCAATCTGATCCGCTACGGGCTCTTGTGGATGGCGGCCTCTGCCGGGATGCTGCTGCTGGGTCTGCTGCTGGCGCAGTTTGGGGCCGGGATGCCGGCCGGGCTGGCAACCGTGCTGCCGCCGATGTTTGCCGCCGTGCTGGAAGGGATGCGCATTGCGCAGGCCACCCGGGCACCTCTGGCGGGCAGGGCGGCCTGGGTCAACGCGGCAGCAATGACCGGGGTTGTGGCGGTGCTAACGGCTGTGCAGCTGCCGCTTTACTGGAATAATCCGGTGGTGGCCGAGGCACGGCAAACGATTCCGGTCCTGTTCCTGGCAGGTGTTTGTTTGCTGCTGCTGGCGGTCATCCTGATGGTCAACCGGCTGTTTCTGGGCCATGGCATCAAGCTGGGTTTGAAACGGCTGGAAGAATGATCCTGGGTGTCGGAACCGATCTTGCCAATATCGAGCGGATCCAGCGGACGCTGGACCGGTTCGGCGACCGGTTCCGGAACCGGGTTTTCACCGAGACGGAGCAGAGAAAGGCCGAGCGCCGCCGTGATGTGGCGGGCACCTATGCCAAGCGCTGGGCCGCCAAGGAGGCCTGCTCGAAGGCGCTGGGCACCGGTCTGCGCATGGGCATCGCCTGGAAGGATATGGCGGTCTCCAACCTGCGCACCGGCCAGCCGGTGATGCATGTGACCGGCTGGGCGGCCGACCGCCTGCGCGAGATGACCCCGCCCGGCCATGAGGCGGTGATCCACGTGACATTGACCGACGACCACCCCTGGGCGCAGGCCTTCGTGGTGATCGAGGCGCGCCCGTCCGCCAGCGACCCGGCGGAATCACCTTCGGGAACTTGACTTGGCCCCCGCAGGCCCGCATGTAGCCCCGGACCCTGTTTCCAAACCGGAGAGCCTGATGACGGCCAAAGCAAAGACCGGCAGTTCGATCCTTGAGACGATCAAGACCATCGTCTACGCGCTGCTGATCGCCGGTGTCTTCCGCACCTTGTTCTTCCAGCCTTTCTGGATTCCGTCCGGATCAATGAAGGAAACCCTGCTGATCGGGGATTTCCTGTTCGTGAACAAGATGGCCTACGGTTATTCCTATGCCTCTTGCCCCAGCGTGCGCATCGGCGCGGTCGGGCTGAACATCGACGCCAAGGACATCTGCGGCTTTCTGGACGGCGACAACACCCGCCTGATGGGCGGCCAGCCGGAGCGCGGCGATGTGGTGGTGTTCCGCCATCCGGTCAACGGCAACGACTTTATCAAGCGGCTGGTCGGCCTGCCGGGTGACAAGATCCAGATGAAGAACGGCGTGCTGTTCATCAACGGCGCCCCGGTCAAGCTGGAAGACGCAGGCCAGTTCGAGGAAGTGATGGAACGCCAGGGGCCGCAGGGCTCCTTCCCGCGCTGCGAAAACGCGCCGGTGGGCCAGGGAGCCATCTGCAAAAAGTCGCGCAAGCTGGAAACCCTGCCGGGCGGCAATGAGCATATCGTGCTCAACATCACCAACCAGGGCATGGACCACACCGGTGTGTATCAGGTTCCGGAAGGGCACTATTTCTTCATGGGCGACAACCGGGACAACTCCTCCGACAGCCGCCTGCCGCAGTCTGCTGGCGGGGTTGGCTTTGTGCCTTTTGAAAACCTGATCGGCCGTGCCGACCGGATCATGTTCTCCTCTGCCGGGCGGTCCATGCTGTATTTCTGGACCTGGCGGAGCGACCGTTTCTTCAAGGGGATCGAGTGAAACTGTCCAAGGAATTGCGTGCGTTCGAGGAACGGATCGGGCATAAATTTGCCCGCCCCGACCTGCTGCAGCGCGCCGTGACCCACGCGTCCGTGTCGTCGTCCAACCGCAAGGACAACCAGCGGCTTGAGTTCCTGGGCGACCGGGTTCTGGGGCTGGTGATGGCGACCGCGCTCCTGGAGCATGACAAGACCGCCACCGAAGGCCAGCTGGCGCCGCGCTTCAACGCGCTGGTGCGCAAGGAAGCTTGCGCCGATGTCGCCAAGGAGATCGACCTTGGCGCGGTGCTCAAGCTGGGCCGCTCTGAAATGATGTCCGGCGGCCGCCGCAAACAGGCCTTGCTGGGCGATGCGATGGAGGCGGTGATTGCCGCCGTTTACAAGGACGCAGGCTTTGACGCGGCTGCGGAGATGATCCTGCGCCTGTGGAGCGGACGCATTCACCAGGTCGAGACCGATGCGCGCGATGCCAAGACCTCGTTGCAGGAATGGGCGCAAGCGCGCGGGCAGAAGGTGCCGACCTACGTCGAGGTGTCCCGCAGCGGCCCGGACCACGCCCCGGTTTTCACCATCGCGGCGCGGCTGCAGGACGGCACCGAGGCACAGGCCACCGCAGGCTCCAAGCGGCAGGCCGAACAAGCTGCCGCCAAGGCGCTGCTGGAACAGCTCGGCTAGGTTCAGACCACCCGGATATAGCCCGCAAGCCCGGTCTTCTGATGCTCGATCACATGGCAGTGGAAGGCCCAGTCGCCTGGATTGTCGGCGACCAGCGCAATCTCGGCCACCTCGTCCTTCAGCAGCAGCAGGGTGTCCGTCACCAGGGCCGGCAGCCTGCGCAGGTTCGAGCGGAGCGGCACAAACGCCAGCCCGTGCAGATGGATCGGATGCAGGTTGGGCGATTCATTTCTGAGCCGCAGCACATAGCTCTTGCCGCGCTCCAGCACCGCCAGCGGCCCGGTGCCCTTGGCGGCATCGCCGGCCCAGGGCGTGCGGTTGATCGACCAGAAACTGTAACCCATCGAGCCGCAATAACCGTCGTTCGGCGCCCCGCCCTCCGGTGTCCAGCCGAACACGAAATCATGCACTTCTGCGTTTGCCAGATCCGGCCGGGAAACCGGATTCGGCGGCAGAGGCTTCAACTCCCGCAGATCCCGCGCCAGGTCCGCGCCAATGGCCCGCATCCGCGCCATGGTGCGGGCGGGCTGCCCCGGCAGTTCCGCCAGAAGATCCACTGTCTGCCCCTCATCCGCAGGCATCCGCACCGCGAAATCCACCCGCTGACCGGGACCGGCCAGCAAGGGCTCCTGCGCTGAGGGCAGGGGGATGCCCAAATCCACCGGATGCCCGTCCCAGGCAATGATCCGCGCCTGATCCGTGCTCAGATGCAGCTTGTAGATCCGCGTGGTGTCCGTGTTCACCACCCGGAGCCGCACCAGCCCGCCCGCCGGGTGATCATAGACCGGCGCCTGCAGCCAGTTCGCCGTCAGCACATTGCCGTGCGTCCCGCCGCGGGCCGCCCCGCGCGCCGTGTAATAGGGCAGGAACGCGCCCTGATCATCCAGCCGGAAATCCCGCAGGTTGATGGCCTGATCACCGTCGAAACCGGGGTCTTCCGCCTCCCGGATCACCATAACCCCGGTCAGCCCGTGCGCCATCTGCGCCATTGTCATGCAGTGCGGATGATACCAGTAGGTGCCGGCATCCGGCGGGGTGAATTCGTAGTCAAACGACTCGCCGCCCGCGATCGGCATCTGGGTCAGATAGGGCACCCCGTCCATCGCATTGGCAATCCGCAGCCCGTGCCAGTGCATCGCGGTGTAATCTTCGGTGCCATTCTGCACCCGCAGCCGCATGGGTTTGCCTTGCGTCCCGTACAGCACCGGCGGCGGCGCGTCCGGTGACAGGCTCACCAGACCCTCGGTCGGCGTCTCACGGAAAGCGAAACTGGCAGGCTGGATGATAAGCCGCTGCGCCTCACCGGCAGCCGCCAAGCTCCAACCGCCCGAGCCAAGCGCCCCTGCAGTTGCAGCTGTTCCCAGCAGAAAGTCACGGCGATTCATCAGGCAAGCCCCTTTATGTGTACTCTAAGAAAGGCCTGGCTCGCGGTGTGGCTTGGCGCTGCGGGTCTCCCACGGGATCTGCCACAGGTCTTTGACATAGGGCAAGCCTGTGCGACGCTGTCCCAAGCCCCGTGAAAACGCCTCTGGCCCCTGTGGGTAAAATCCTGTAGGGGATCGGCTCTGCAAACAGGACCAGTACAGATGACCACACGCGCCGGATTCGTTGCCCTGATCGGAGAGCCCAACGCGGGCAAGTCGACCCTTCTGAACCGCATGGTCGGGGCCAAGGTCTCGATCGTGACCCATAAGGTGCAGACCACCCGCGCCCGCATCCGCGGCGTGGCGATGGAGGGCGACGCGCAGCTGGTGTTCGTCGATACCCCCGGCCTGTTCAAGCCGCGCCGCCGCCTGGACCGGGCGATGGTGGCCGCCGCCTGGGGCGGCGCTGCGGACGCTGACGTTGTCGTGCTGATGGTCGAGGCCCACCGCGGCATCACCGAAGGCGTCGAAACCATCCTCGAAGGCCTCGCGGAGATCGGCGAAGGCCGCACCGTGGCGCTGGCGATCAACAAGATCGACAAGGTGCCCGCGGAAAAGCTTCTGGGCTTGGCCCAAAACCTGAACAGCCGCTACGCATTCGCCGAAACCTTCATGATCTCGGCAGAGCGCGGCCATGGCGTCGATGACCTGCGCAAATGGCTGGCGGGGAAGCTGCCGGAAAGCCCCTGGCTCTACCCCGAAGACCAGATCGCCGACCTGCCGATGCGGATGATCGCGGCGGAAATGACCCGCGAAAAGCTGACCCTGCGCCTGCACCAGGAACTGCCCTACCAGCTGACCGTCGAGACCGAGAAATGGGAAGAGCGCAAGGACGGCTCCGCCCGGGTCGACCAGATCATCTATGTGGTCCGCGACGGCCACAAGGGGATCGTTCTGGGCAAGCGCGGCGAGACGATCAAATCCGTCTCCCAGGCTGCCCGCGCCGAGCTGGAGGAATTCCTGGGCCGCAAGGTGCATCTGTTCCTGCAGGTGAAGGTGCGCCCGAACTGGCTGGAAGAGGCGGAGCGCTATTCTGAAATGGGCCTCGACTTCAAGGACGGCAATTGACGCTGCCCGTGCTTTTCAACTTTCCAAAAGTACTCCCGCCGGAGGCTCCCGCACTCGCCTTTGGCGCTGACGCAGGCGAGGGCGCGGCATGACCCGCCTCACCGCCCGCTTCTGGGTGGATGCCTACCTGGCCCGGCTGCGGTTTCAGGACATCCCGGCCTTCATCACCGCGCATGGCGACGACACCGCAGGCGCGGTGCTGGTCAAGCTCAACACGCTCGACGGCCAGGCCCGCGCCTTTCACCGCACCTACGACCTGATGAGCGGCAACCGCAAATGGGATGAACTGTCCGCCGGCGCCGAGACCGAGGTCGACGCCTCCATCCGCCGCCAGCGCGAGTTCGACCCCGATCTCTGGGTGGTCGAGGTCGAGGACCGGCAGGGCCGCCACCTGCTGGACGAACCCGGCCTCGAATGACCCTGCCGCTTGCAGCCCATCCGGCAATGCGCTCAGGTAGGGCAGGCCGCAGGACAGGGAGGCAGGGCGTTGGAGTGGCGTGATCACGGCATATTGCTTTCGGTGCGCCGTCACGGCGAAAGCTCCGCCATCATCGACGTCTTTACCGAAGGCCACGGCCGCCATGCGGGCGTTGTGCGCGGCGGCGCCGGCCGCCGGATGGCCCCTATCCTGCAGCCCGGCGCACAGCTGGATGTGACTTGGCGGGCGCGGCTGGAGGATCACCTGGGCAGCTACCATGCCGAACCCCTGCGCAGCCGGGCTGCCGCTGCGCTCTCCGGGCGGCTGGCGCTGGCCGGGCTCAACACCGTGACGGCGCTCTTGTCCTTTTGCCTGCCGGAGCGGGAACCGCATCCGGACCTCTATTCCCGCAGCGAACAGCTGCTCGACCTTCTCGGGAACGAAGACCTCTGGCCGCTGGCCTATTTGCGCTGGGAGCTGGCGCTGCTGGAGGAGATGGGCTTTGGCTTGGACCTGTCGGCCTGCGCCGTGACCGGCAGCCGCTTCGGTCTGGCTTACGTGTCGCCGAAAACCGGCCGGGCTGTTTCACGTGAAGGCGCAGGCGACTGGGCGGACCGGCTGCTGCCGCTGCCGCCGGTGATGCTGGGCCAGGGCAACGCTGACGATACCGAAATCGTTCAAGCCCTGCGTACCACTGGCTACTTCCTGGAGGCGCACCTGGCGCCGTCGCTTGGCAACCATCCTCTGCCCGAGGCGCGCGGGCGGCTCATGGACCAGCTCAGCCGCCGTCTTTGAACAGCATCTCGCGGCCCGCCTCGTTGCTGAGGATCAGCACATCGCCCGACACCTCCGCCAGCGTCATCTCCTGCAGGGCATGGAGGAACGCGGCCTCAGCCTCCAGTTCCGGGCAGGCAGCGCGCGTCACCGCCAGCGGCCCGGTTTCAAACCACGGATAGGGGGCATTCTGGCTGCCTTGGAGACTGTTGCAAGGACCGCGGCCGGCGATCCTGCCCGGTTCCGGAAACGTCAGGTGCGCGGAGGCTGGAAAGGCTGCACCATCGATGCTCTGGAGCTGCCACATCTTGCCTGCGGCGCCATAGGCCGACAGGCTCTCATCCCTAGCGCAGGCGTTTGCAAGCAGCAGGGAACCGATCAGGGCAGCGCGCAGCATCAAGACCTCCAGCAATAGCGTCTCAATTCAATTTGGGACGCGGCAGCGCCCCGCACAAGCAAAGCCTGCAGCAGGTGCTCCCGCCCGCCGCCGCGGCATTGGAAATGCCTTGCGCCCGTTGGGCCCGGCGCCGCGCAGTGCGCGGCGCCTGCCGTGTCATTCCGGCGAAGCACTGCCGCGCCGTGCGCAGCACGGCGCCCGGCCCAACGCCTCAGGCGCATTCCAGGAATGCGCCGCAAGGGGGCGGGAGCAGACCCCTTCAGTTTGTGCGGATGATCTCGGCGCCCTTGCGGCCGATCTCGCGGCTGGCCTTGATCGAGGGGTGGATCATGTCCGCGCGTGGTAGGAGCGGTCGCCGTGGGCCACCATGTCCTTGTTCGACACAAAGAAGATACCTTCATCCTGTGCCGCCAGACGGGTGATGCGGGCTTCCAGCGCGTTGCCCTCGTCCCGGCAATGCTCGATCAGCGACCCCACCCCGGGGCTGCGCAGATAGCCGACGTAGACCACCTTGGCCCCGGTCGCGCGCAGCTCGGCCAGCATGCCCGGGATCGCCCCGCTCTGTCCGTCTGAAGAGATCAGCTTGTCCATCTTGCGGTTGCAGGCAAAACAGCCGCAGCCCAGCCACAGGTCATTGCCGCCGCCGTTCACGATCACCCAGTCCCATTTTCCGGGCGTGTACTGCTTGCCGATGTTCATGCCCGCAGCACCGGAAATCGGCAGCTTGTAGAGGATCCGCGCGGCAGAAACAGACCTGTCCACCACCGGTTCCTGCAGCTCCTGCGCCACCCTGTCCGGAATGGATCTGCCTGCCAGGCTGTGCCAGGCCAGAAGCGAATCCCCCATGGCCAGAATACGTGCGGACTGGCCCTCGGGCACGGTCTCACCGCAGGCGGGCAGCAAAAGCAGAAATGGCAGAAGCAGGCAGCGCAGGAATGTCATGGCTCCTTAGCTAAACAGATTTTGCCCGGGAGCGAACACCCTATACAGAAAACAGGCTATTTCTGCGCAGCGGTTTCAGGCCGGACGCATACCGGGCGGGCTCCGGACGCACAAAAAAGCCCGGCGCGAACGCCGGGCGAGGAGGGGAATGCTCCCCTGCGGTGGTCACTGGCGGCGGTCAGCCCAGCAGGCGGCGGGCGATGACCTGCGCCTGGATTTCGGCAGCACCCTCAAAGATGTTGAGGATGCGGGCATCGCACAGCACGCGGGAGATCTTGTATTCCATCGCAAAGCCGTTGCCGCCGTGGATCTGCAAGCCATTGTCCGCGGCCGCCCAGGCAACCCGTGCGCCCAGCAGCTTGGCCATGCCGGCCTCCAGGTCGCAGCGGTGGCCGTGGTCCTTTTCCCAGGCCGAGAAATAGGTCAGCTGGCGGGCGATCATGATCTCCACCGCCATCATCGCCAGCTTGCCGGAGACGCGCGGGAAATGGATCAGCGCCTTGCCGAACTGCTTGCGCTCCTGCGCATACTGCATGGCGATGTCCAGCGCCGATTGCGCCACGCCGATGGCGCGGGCCGCGGTCTGGATGCGGGCCGATTCAAAGGTCTCCATCAGCTGCTTGAAGCCCTTGTTCTCCTCGCCGCCCAGCAGGTTTTCCTGCTTCACGTGGAAATTGTCGAAGCCCAGCTCGTATTCCTTCATGCCGCGGTAGCCCAGCACCTCGATCTCGCCGCCGGTCATGCCTTCGGTCGGGAACGGGTGCTCATCTGTGCCCGGGGTCTTCTCCGCCAGGAACATCGACAGCCCGCGGTGATCTGTGGTGTTCGGGTCGGTGCGCGCCAGCAGGGTCATCACATGGGTGCGGGCGGCGTGGGTGATCCAGGTCTTGTTGCCGGTGATCCTGTAGTCGCCGTTTTCATCCTTGACCGCGCGGGTGCGCAGGGAGCCGAGGTCGGAGCCGGTGTTGGGCTCGGTGAAGACGGCGGTGGGCAGGATTTCGGCGCTGGCAAGCTTGGGCAGCCAGTTCGCCTTCTGCTCCTCGGTGCCGCCGCAGAGGATCAGCTCCGCCGCGATCTCCGAGCGCGTGCCCAAGCTGCCCACGCCGATATAGCCGCGCGACAGCTCCTCGGAGACCACCACCATCGAGGCCTTCGAGAGGCCGAAGCCGCCGTATTCCTCCGGAATGGTCAGGCCAAAGACGCCCATCTCCGCCAAATCCTCGATCACCTCCATCGGGATCAGCTCATCCTTCAGGTGCCAGTCATGGGCATTCGGCTCGACCTTCTCCACCGCATAGCGGCGGAACTGGTCGCGGATCATCTCCAGCTCTTCCTCCAGGCCGGAGTTGCCGAACATGGTGGAACCGGCCTGCGCCTCCATCAGCTCCACCAGCCGGGTCCGCGCGGCCTGGCTGTTGCCATGCGCGCAAAGCGTCTCCACCGCGGGCACCTGCAGCGTGTTCAGCGCGTCCGCGCCCAGGCCCAGATCCTGCAGGCGGATGATTTCGCCCTGGTTCATCTGGATGCCGCCGCTGACCTGCAGCAGGTACTCGCCAAAGCCGATCTGGTGGATCAGCTGCTCCATCTCGCCGAATTTGCCGTCGGCCTGCAGGCTTTCCGCCCATTTCTGCATCTGCCGCAGGCAGTAGACGTAAGTGGCAAGCCAAGAAAGCCCGTGTGCCGCCACCTGGTTTTCCTCGATCAGGCGGCCGGACACCCGGCCCTCCTCGCTCACCATGTCCTTGACCGAGGCGCGCGCGGCCTCAAACAGCTGGTTTAGCGGTTCCAGCGATGCGGCGGTCAGCGCCAGCAGGTCGGGAATGAGAGTCGGTTTCATATGCAAGTCCTGTCCGTCGTGGGCCATGAATCAGATCCTTCTTCGGTCGCCCGGTGGTAAATCATTTTGCAGGTGCAGCGCAACAAAAATACTAACTAGCGTGTCATTTGGATCAAATATTGCGTGTTGATTTTGCCGGTGCAGCACGCTGCGGATGTGATAGAGCGGTGGCATGACGGCACTGTTTTCTCTCCTTTCCCCGGCGGAGCTGTCGGCTGCATTTGGCACTGCGCTGCTGGCCGGCACCGTCAAAGGCCTGGTCGGTTTTGCCATGCCGATGATCTTTATCTCCGGCCTCAGTCTGTTTCTGGCGCCCGATTTGGCGCTTGCAGGGCTGATTTTGCCAACCTTGGTTACAAACGGGATGCAGGCGCTGCGGCAAGGTCCGGCGGCCGCCCTGGCCTCGATCCGCCGGTTCCGGGTGTTCCTGCTGACTGGTCTTGTCTGCCTGCTGCTCAGTGCGCAGATGGTGCGGGTTCTGCCGCAGCAGGCGCTGCTTCTGGTGATTGGCCTGCCGGTGACGGTCTTTGCCTGCATTCAGCTGATGGGAAAGGTGCTCACCCTCTCCAATCCCAGCCGCCGCAGCGAGGCTGTAGTGGGGGGCGTTGCCGGGCTGATCGGCGGCGTCTCGGGCGTCTGGGGGCCGCCGACGGTGGCTTACTTGACGGCGCTGGGCACCGAGAAGACAGAACAGATCCGGGTGCAAGGGGTGATCTACGGCCTGGGTGCGGTGGCGCTTCTGGTTGCGCATACCGGCTCAGGTGTGATGCGGGCCGAAACGGCACCATTCTCGCTGGCGCTGATCGTGCCGGCGGTGGCGGGGATGTGGATCGGCGGGCGGTTGCATGACCGGATCGACCAGGCGCTGTTCCGGCAGGCAACGCTGGTGGTTTTGCTGGTTGCGGGGCTGAACCTGCTGCGCCGCGGGCTGTTGATGTAGGCAAGGCGCAGGCGGGAGGGATCATGTCTCAAAGGTTCAATGCGCAGCAGCTGGCAACGGGCTCTATCTTTGTTGCGCTGGCGGTGATGGGGCTGAAAATCGCGGCCTGGATGATGACCGGCTCGGTGGCCCTGTTGTCCGATGCCCTGGAATCGCTGGTGAACATCGGCGGCGCGGTAATGGCCTGGTTCGCAGTGCGCTATGCGCAGCGGCCTCCGGACGCAGGCCACCCCTATGGCCACCACAAGGCCGAATACTTCTCGGCAGTGATCGAAGGCATCCTGATCGTGATCGCCGCGCTGGTGATCGTGCATGAGGCCGTGAACGCCCTGGCCCGGCCGGAGATGGCGGATTGGAGCCCCGCGGGCCTGCTGATCAATGCGCTGGCGATGGCGGTGAACCTCCTGTGGGCGCAGGTGTTGCTGCGGGCAGGCGCAAGGCTGAGCTCTCCGGCGCTGTCGGCAGGCGGGCGGCACCTGATGAGCGATGTCTGGACCTCTGCCGGGGTGCTGGCGGGGCTGGGGCTGGCACTGGCCAGCGGCTGGGCCATTCTCGACCCGCTGCTGGCGCTGCTGGTGGCGGTTAACATCCTGCGGGAGGGGTGGCGGGTGATCGCGTCCTCCGTCAACGGGCTGATGGACATGGCGGCGCCCGAAGCGGAGCGCGCGCGAATCGAAGAGATCATCCACCGCTCCGCGGCCGGGGCGCTGCAGGTGCACGGGCTGAAAACCCGCCGCGCCGGCCGCGCCCTGTTTGTCGAGTTTCACATGGTGGTGGACGGCGCCATGTCCGTGCGCGCCGGGCATGACATTTGCGACCGGGTGGAGGCGGCCCTGAAAGCGGCGCTTCCGGATGCGCAGGCGGTGATTCACGTGGAGCCCGAACACAAGCTGGAGCCGGCCGGGATCAAGCCGCGCTGAAGCGTTTGCAATTCCGCCCGGCCTCCCGTTTAAGCGCTGTCAAACAGGCAAAAGGAGCAGGCGCATGGCGATGGAGTGGAACAGGCTGCTGAACCCGGGGCGGCTGTGCCGGCCGGAGTATGGCGAGAAACCGGGCCGCCCGGCCTATCTGCAGGACTACGACCGGATCCTGTTTTCGGAGCCATTCCGCCGCCTGGCGCAGAAAACCCAGGTGCACCCGCTGCATAACCATGACCACGTGCACCACCGGATGATCCACAGCATGGAAACCGCCAGCGTGGGCCGTTCGCTGGGCGCAGGGGTAGGGGCTGCGCTGGCGGAGCGCGGCAGCCTGGCAGCGGATCAGGTGGCGCGTCTGGCAGGCCACGTCGAGGCCGCCTGCCTGGTGCATGACATCGGCAACCCGCCGTTTGGCCACTCCGGCGAGGACAGCATCGGCGACTGGTTCGCGGCGCAGTTCCGGTCCGGCCGCGGCATCGCAGCAGAGGTGCCGCCGCACCTGCGCGCCGAGTTTGAGCATTTCGAGGGCAACGCGCAGGGTTTCCGCATCGTCGGGCGCTTGGAATACGCGCAGCAGCAGGGCGGGCTGCGGCTCAGCTATGCGACGCTGGGGGCGTTCATGAAATACCCCTGCACCCGTCTGGTGCGGGATGAGGCTGTTGGGGCCGGCAAGGCGCCCTATGTCGGCCTGAAGAAATTCGGTGTGTTCCAGTCGGACGCAGCGCTGTTTGAAGAGACCGCCGAGGCTCTGGGCCTTCCGGCCGAACCGGGCGGCTGGCGGCGGCGGCATCCGCTGGCCTTCCTGGTCGAGGCGGCGGATGACATCTGCTACCGCATTCTGGATATCGAGGACGCGGCCAGCATGGGCGATTTGGACCGTGCCGAGGTGGCCGGGGCACTGGAAGCGATCGTCGGAAAACCGAACGAGGACCGCGGCCTGCCGATGCGAGACCGCATCGGGCTGCTGCGCGCCTTTGCCATCGGCCAGTCGATCGACGCCGCCGTGACCGCCTTTCTGGAAAACTATGACGCCATCATGATGGGCGAATTCAACGACGGGCTGATGGAAGTGTCCTCCAAGGCGCAGGCCTTTGCCCGGCTGAAAGAGCTGTCAGAGCAGCGGATCTTTGTTGCCCGCCGCAAGACTGAACTGGAGATCACAGGGCGCCAGGTGCTGCACGCAGTGCTGGACCATTTCCACGGTCTTTACGGCGACCTGGCCGCGTGCGGCTGGGATGTCGAGGAACTGGAGGCAAGGCACGGCTATTGGGCCAAGCTGATCCGTGCCGTGGATCTGGACCTGCGCGGGGTGGAGGACGCCTATACGGCGATGCACGCGCTGGCTGATTTCGTCTCCGGCATGACGGACCGCTATGCGCTCAAGGTGCGGGATATGGTTGCGGGATCGGTGTCCCGCTAACCGGCCTTGGTGCCGCTGGCGGCCTCCCGCGCCTCGTCGCGCTTGCGCTGGGCCATCGTGTCGGTGATGCGGTTGGCCCAGCGGTTGTTCTCATCCGCCAGCGCCTTGATCTCTCGGGCAAGATAGGCAAAACCCAGACCCGCCTTGCCTGCCCGCGCGGCCTCGATCCCGGCGTTTATGGCCAGAATGGACAGCTTCTGCACCGACCGCAGGATGTTCTCGGCAAGATTGATGATCTCGGCGTTGGCCGCCTCGGTGCGGTTCAGCGTCTCCTGCAGTTCCCTGCGCAGGCTGACCTCGGCCGAGGCATCCACAACCAGCCCTTCCAGATAGATCATTTCACCGCTGTCGCTGAACACTGCGTTGCCGCGTTCGCGCACCCAGGTTTCGGAGCCATCGGGCCGGCTGAGCCGGTAGGCAACGTCCCAGTTCCCCCGCCTTTCGATGGCAGCATCCACATCGGCAAAGACGCGGTCGATATCCTCTGCATGGGTCAATCCGGCATAAGATACCTTTGCGTTTCCCAGAATGTCCGATTTCGGGCAGCCGCAGAGTTTTTCGACCTGTCCCGCCATGAATTTCATGGTGAAGTTCTCGTCATTGGCGCAGCGGTACACAAAAGCGCTTCCGGTGCTGAATATGCTGTTGAAAACCGTCAAAGCCTCTTTATCCACTTCGCCCTCCCCGGATGCGGCGCAAATATCGGTAAATCAGGCGCAAAGCTGCGCTTGCGGAAGATTTGCGCCGGAAGGGTTAAAGAAGTGTTTAGGGTAAAATTAATTTCCTTAAATGAAAAACCCCGGCGCAGGGCCGGGGTTTTCTTTCCTCAGGGGAATGCGGTCGGCCTCAGCCGATGGCCGCGGCCTTCACGTCGTCGTCGATGAACGGCAGATACTGTTCGAAGTTGTCGGAGAACATCTGCACCAGCTTGGCCGCCTGCGCGTCATAAGCCGACTTGTCGTCCCAGGTGCGGCGCGGATCCAGTAGCAGTTCCGGCACGCCCGGCACATTGACCGGCACGTCAAAGCCGAAGTTGGCGTCCTTGCGGAATTTCGCATCCGCCAACGAGCCGTCCAGCGCCGCGGTCAGCAGCGCGCGGGTGGCCTTGATCGGCATCCGGCTGCCGGTGCCATAGGCGCCGCCGGTCCAGCCGGTGTTCACCAGCCAGCAGGTCGCGCCGTGCTGGGCAATCTTCTCGCGCAAGAGGTTGCCGTAAACCTCCGGGCGGCGCGGCATGAAGGGCGCGCCAAAGCAGGTGGAGAAGGTCGGCTCCGGCTCGGTCACGCCGCGCTCGGTACCCGCCACCTTGGAGGTGAAGCCGGACAGGAAGTGGTACATCGCCTGCGCCGGGGTCAGCCGCGCGATCGGAGGCAGCACGCCGAAGGCATCGCAGGTCAGCATGATGATGTTCTTCGGGTGGCCGCCGCGGGCGCTGGACGATGCATTGGAGATGTAATGCAGCGGGTAGGCGCAGCGCATGTTGGCGGTCAGGCTGTCGTCGTTGAAATCCAGCTCTTTGGTCTCCGGATCGAACACCATGTTCTCGATCACGGTGCCGAACTTGGAGGTGGTGGCATAGATTTCCGGCTCTGCCTCGGGGTTCAGGTTGATGGTCTTGGCATAGCAGCCGCCTTCGAAGTTGAAGGTGCCGTTGTCGGCCCAGCCATGCTCGTCATCGCCGATCAGAACGCGGTCGGGGTCGGCGGACAGGGTGGTCTTGCCGGTGCCGCTAAGGCCAAAGAACACCGCCGTGTCGACCGGGTTGCCCTTGGCGTGGTTGGCGGAGCAGTGCATCGGCATGATGCCCTTTTCCGGCAGCAGGTAGTTCAGCAGGGTGAACACGGATTTCTTGTTCTCGCCTGCGTATTCGGTGCCGCCGATCAGGATCATCTTGCGGTCGAAGTTCATCGCGATGATCGTCTCGCTGCGGCAGTCGTGCCGCTTGGGATCGGCCTTGAAGCTGGGGCAGTTGATGACGGTGAAATCAGCGGTGAAATCATCCAGGTCTTCACGGTCCGGACGGCGCAGCATGGTGCGGATGAACAGGTTGTGCCAGGCCAGCTCGGTCACCATGCGGACGTTGATCGCATGTGCCGGGTCAGCGCCGCCCACCAGGTCCTGGACGAAGTAGTCCTTGCCCTTCATGTGCTCCAGCATGTCGGCATAAAGCGCATCAAAGCCTTCCGGGCTCATCGCCGCATTGTTGTCCCACCAGATGGTGTCGCGCACGCTGTCGGTTTTTACGACGTGTTTATCCTTGGGCGAGCGGCCGGTGAATTTGCCGGTGGTGACCAGGAAGGCGCCGCCATTGCCCAGCGTGCCTTCGCCGCGCTTCAGCGCGGCTTCGATCAGCGCCGGCTCCATGAAGTTGTAATAGACATTGCCCAGGCCCTCGATGCCCTGATCTTCGAGGCGGAATTGCGGGTTAACCCGTCCAGATGTCATGCGTTTTTTCTCCTGTGGCGGCGCGGGCGGCACGCAGGCTGCGCGGCTGCGCCATTGGGGCAATAGAAAACGGCGTCGCTGCCGGTGGCGCGGTCTTAACATGGCGTTTTAGGCGGTGAACAGGCCGGCTTACCCTAGTTAGCGCCACCAAGGCGATGTTTAGCGCAACCATTATTTGCAATGGCGAAAAGCGCCCGCTTGTTCAGCAGACGCTAAGGTATTTTTGCCCCAATAGAGTCCAAAGATCGCCGCGATTCCTCAAATGGGATTGATTCGGCGCATCAGAACGGCGATGAAGTTGGCTAAAACAAAACAGTGAACAGAGCAGATTAGGGGCAATTCCAATGTCAAAGATTGCTTTGGTTGACGATGACAGGAACATCCTGACATCGGTTTCCATGACGCTTGAGGCCGAGGGCTTTGAGGTCGAAACCTATAATGACGGCCAGGCGGCGCTGGATGCGTTCAACAAGAAGCTGCCCGATATGGCGGTGCTGGACATCAAGATGCCGCGCATGGATGGCATGGACCTGCTGCAGCGGCTGCGCCAGAAAACCCAGATGCCGGTGATCTTCCTGACCTCCAAGGACGACGAGATCGACGAGGTTCTGGGACTGCGGATGGGTGCTGACGACTATGTCAAGAAACCCTTCTCGCAGCGGCTCTTGGTGGAGCGGATCCGGGCGCTGTTGCGCCGTCAGGAGGCGATCAGCAGCGATGCCGCCGGCACCAGCAGCCCCGAGACGAAGGTGATGGAGCGGGGCAATCTGCGGATGGACCCGCTGCGCCACGCGGTCAGCTGGAAGGGCAAGGATGTGTCGCTGACGGTGACCGAATTCCTGTTGCTGCAGGCGCTGGCCCAGCGGCCGGGGTTTGTCAAAAGCCGCGACCAGCTGATGGATGTGGCCTATGATGACCAGGTTTATGTGGACGACCGCACCATCGACAGCCATATCAAGCGTCTGCGGAAGAAGATGCGCAGCGCGGATCCGGAATTTGCGGCAATCGAAACTCTTTATGGAATCGGTTACCGTTATAATGAAGAATAGGCGGCACGTTTAAGCGGGGCGCAAGCCCCCGGCCGGAGGAGTGGGCGCGTATGCGCGATACCAGCATAGTGCAACGCCAGCAGGGCGGCGATGTGGTCTTGGGGGAGGATTGGGTCACCCCCGAGCAATCCGTCACGCGGGAAATGCGGGTCAAACGCGCGCGCCGCGGGCTGCTGTCGCTCAAGGGTTCGCCGCTCACCCGCAAGATCATCACCTTCAACCTGATCGCGCTGATCATTCTGGTTTCTGGCATCCTCTATCTGAATTCCTCGCGCCAAAGCCTGGTGCAGCAGCGTGCCGGCGCGCTGGTCTCTGAGGCGATGCTCGCAGCCGACGTGTTTGAGGCGGAAATGCCGGCTGCAGGATCGGTCAGCTTTGCGGCCGGCGATGGCATCCAGGCCGAAGACACGCTGGCGCGTCTCAGCCTGCGCGGCGGCGTCGAGGCTTTTGTCTTCGACACCACCGGCAATCTGATTTCCAGCGTCAAGGGGGTCGACCGCAGCGATGCCCTGAATGTGCTGAATGACAGCGGCACCAGCAGGACGCTGATCAGCGATATGCTGTCTGCCCTGTGGGGCATTGCCGGCAGCAGCGCACCTGCTAGCGGCACGGAGGGTCCCGGCCCGTCGCTGGAGCAGCGGCTGGGCGGCCTGGTCGGCCAGGCGATGAACGGCGGCACCGGGGTTGAAACCGTGGTCGACACCACTGGCAGCCGGGTGATTTCTGCCGCGACACCGATCCTCCACAACGGGGCGGCCGTCGGCGTGATTGCCCTGACTTCGCCCACCGGCGAAGTGGACGCGCTGGTGCGCGGCGAGCAGGAGCGGGTGCTGCAGATGTTCGTTGTTGCCCTGCTGGTCTCGGTCGGCCTCAGCCTGGTGCTGGCCTCCACCATTGCCAACCCGCTGGCCGACCTCGCCGAGGCCGCTGAACTGGGCCGCGAGCGCGGCAGCCGCAAATCCAGCCCGGGCCGGATCCGCATTCCCGACCTCTCCGCCCGCCCCGATGAGATCGGCCGCCTCAGCCGGGCTTTGCGCGGCATGGTCAAGGCGTTGTATTCCCGCATCGACAGCAACGAACAGTTTGCTGCCGATGTGGCGCATGAAATCAAGAACCCTCTGGCCAGTTTGCAATCGGCCGTCGGCACCCTGCGCATGGTCAAGCGCGACGATCAGCGCGAGAAGCTGATGGATGTGATCGAACATGACGTGCGCCGCCTGGACCGGCTGGTCAGCGACATCTCCAATGCCTCGCGGCTCGACGCTGAACTGGTCAAGGAGGAGGAAGAGGAGTTCGACCTGCTGGCCATGCTGGGCAATCTGAACCAGTATCTGGGCGAGGACGCCCGCGCCAAGGGGATCGACTATATCACCGATCTTCCGGCCCAGCCGATTATGCTGCAAGGACTGGAGGCCCGGCTGGCACAGGTCTTTGTCAACCTGATCACCAACGCCATCTCCTTCTGCGAGGAGGGCGACGCCATCCGCGTCTGGGCGCGGCGCCGCGCCAACCGGGTGCTGGTGGTGGTCGAGGACACCGGCCCCGGCATCCCGGACCAGGCGCTGTCCAAGATCTTCAAACGCTTCTACTCGCAGCGCCCGATGGAGCATTTCGGCAATAACTCCGGCCTTGGCCTGGCGATCTCCAAGCAGATTGTCGAGGCGCATGGCGGCGTGATCTGGGCCGAAAACATCCGCCCGACTGAGGCCGATGTCACCTCCGAACCCCTGGGCGCGCGGTTCGTGGTTGGTCTGCCGGTGTAATCTATGCCTGAACCTGAAAGCCTCATCCTGCATGCCTCCTGCGTCGCACTGGAGGGGCGGGGGCTTTTGATCACCGGCACCTCCGGCCAGGGTAAGTCCGCGCTGGCGCTGCAGCTGATGGCCTTTGGCGCCCAGCTGGTGGCGGATGACCGGGTGCAGGTCCAGCTTCTGGACGGTCTGCTGGTCGCCAGCGCGCCGGAGCCGATCCGCGGGCTGATCGAGGCACGCTTTATGGGGCTGCTGCACGCGCAGATCCGCAGCCCGGTGCCAGTGGCGGCGCTGGTGGACCTCGACGAAACGGAAACCGAACGCCTGCCGGTGCGCCGCACAACCCGGCTTCTGGAGCAGGAGGTGGCCCGGCTCAGACGGGTGGACGGCGCCCATTTCGCCCCGGCCCTGATGCAATACCTCAGATGCGGAGCATTGGACCCGGATGCCTGAGCAGGTGAAACAGGCGGTGCCGGCGGTTCTGGTCACCGGCCCCTCCGGCGCAGGCCGGACCACGGCGATCAACGTGCTGGAGGATCTCGGGTTCGAGGCGATCGACAACCTGCCCCTGCGCCTCTTGCCCGGGCTGTTCGACGCCGCCGCTGCGCCGCGCCCGATGGCGCTGGGGCTGGACAGCCGCAACCGGGACTTCTCGCCGCGCGCGCTCTTGGATGTGATCGACATGCTGGGCGGCCGCGGCGAGCTGGAGCTGACCGTGCTCTATCTCGACGCACAGCCGGATGTGCTGCTGCGCCGTTATTCGGAAACCCGCCGCCGCCACCCGCTGGCGCCTGCCGAATCTCCAGGCGAAGGCGTGCGCCGCGAACTCGACCTGATGGGGCCGATCCGCGACCGGGCCGACATCCTGCTGGACACATCGGAGATGAACGTCCACCAGCTGAAGGCGGAGATTGAGCGCTGGTTCGCACCGGAGGGCAGGGCACTGGCGCTGTCTGTGCAAAGCTTCTCCTACAAGCGCGGCATGCCGCACGGCATCGATATGGTATTCGACTGCCGGTTCCTGGCGAACCCCTACTGGGAGCCGGCGCTGCGGCGGCTGAGCGGCGAGGACCGTGCGGTTCAGGACTACGTCAAGGCGGACCCCTTGTATGAGCCGTTCTTCACCCGGGTTCTGGACCTGACACGGCTGCTGCTGCCCGCCTACCGCCACGAAGGGAAGTCGCATCTTTCCATCGCCTTCGGCTGCACCGGCGGCCAGCACAGATCGGTGACGATGGCGGAAACCCTGGCCAAGGCCCTTGCGGAAGACGGCCAGCAAGTGTCAATTAGACACCGCGAGCTGCAAGGCCAGCAAAAAAGTGAGAGGCCGGGTTGATCGGGATTGTGATCGTTGCGCATGGCGGGCTGGCGAAGGAGTACCTCGCCGCGGTGGAACACGTTGTGGGTCCGCAGCCCAGCCTGGTGGCCATCGCCATCGGCCCCGATGACGACCGGGCGGCCAAGCAGGACGAGATTTGCGCCGCCGCCAATGAGGTCGACACCGGCGGCGGGGTTGTGGTTGTGACAGACCTGTTCGGCGGGTCGCCCTCCAACCTCAGCCTCAAGGCCTGCGCACCGCCCGACCGCCGCATTCTTTACGGGGCCAACCTTCCGATGCTGATCAAGCTGGCGAAATCCCGCCACTTGCCGGTGGCCGATGCGGTCCGGCAGGCCATGGAGGCCGGGCGCAAGTATATCAACGCGCAAAACGTAAACCCTGACGGGGAGCAGGCACACTAAATGGCTCTGAAGACGCTGAAAATCATCAACGAAAAAGGGCTGCACGCCCGCGCCTCGGCCAAGCTGGTAGAGGTGGTCGAAGGGTTTGACGCCTCGGCTGAGGTGATAAAGGACGGGCTGTCCGCCTCCGGTGACAGCATTATGGGCCTTTTGATGTTGGCAGCCTCGAAAGGAACGACTATTGACGTCGAGACTTCGGGGCCCGATGCTGATGCGCTGGCGCATGCGCTGGAGGCCCTGGTGGCCGACAAGTTCGGCGAGGGCTACTAAGCCCGCGCCGGCAGCGGAACGGGAAGAGCACATTGGCGGATACCGCACACGACAGGAACACCGGCATCGCATCGGAGACCGCTGAGCAGACGGGCGAGGTCTATGACCGCCGCACGCTGACCTATGCCAACTCCTTTGATGACCGCTGGACCTCCCTGGCGATCAAGACCATGGAATGGCTGACCGGCAAGCTGACGATCCTGCGCATGGTCAGCAAGTTCGAGAAGCAGAACGCCGAATACCGCGGCCAGAAGTTCTGGCGCGGGGCGCTCAACACCATGGGCATCGACCTGGAGACGCCGCAGGAGCAGATCGACAATATCCCGGCAGAGGGGCCAGTGGTGATCGTCGCCAACCACCCGCACGGCATGGTCGATGGCATGATCTTTGCCGATCTCATTGGCCGCCGCCGCCTCGACTACCGCATCCTGACCCGCTCGGTGCTGACCGGCCTGGACGAGGCTGCGACCTCCTTCATGATCCCGGTGCCCTTCCCGCATGACCCCGAAGCGCAGCGCAAGATGGTCGATATGCGGGCCAAGACCATGGCGTTCCTCAAGGAGGGCGGCGCGGTGGCGCTGTTCCCCTCGGGCGTGGTGATGTCGTCGGACAGCTGGTTCGGCCCCGCGATTGAGCGCGAATGGAACGTCTTCACCGCCCAGCTGATCCGCCGCTCCGGCGCCCGGGTGGTGCCGATCTACTTCCCCGGACATAATTCGCGCTGGTATCAGATCGCCTGCCAGATCTCGCCGATCCTGCGCCAGGGCCTTTTGCTGCATGAAATCGTGCGCTCCTGCAACAAGCCGCAGGCGCCGGTGGTCGGCAGGCCGCTGACGGACGCGCAGATGGAAAAGCTGCACAGCGACCCGCGCGGCTTCATGGCCTGGCTGCGCGAGCATACGCTCAGCCTCGGCAAAGACGGCTGATCAGGCTCCAGTTCTTCTTCTTCCTGGAAATATCCCGGGGGTGAATTGGCCGCGAGGTCAAGAGGGGGCCACGCCCCCTCCCGCTGCTTGGGATCAGCGCGTCGGCACCGGATTTTCGCCGCGGTAGTCGTAGAAGCCGCGCTGGGTCTTGCGGCCCAGCCAGCCGGCCTCCACGTATTTGGTCAGCAGCGGGCAGGGGCGGTATTTGGTGTCCGCCAGCCCGTCGTGCAGCACGTTCATGATCGCCAGGCAGGTATCCAGGCCGATGAAATCCGCCAGCTCCAGCGGCCCCATCGGATGGTTGGCGCCCAGCTTCATCGACTCGTCAATCGATTTGACGGAGCCGACACCCTCGTAGAGCGTATAGACCGCCTCGTTGATCATCGGCATCAGAATGCGGTTGACGATGAAGGCCGGAAAATCCTCTGCGCTGGCCGAGGTCTTGCCCAGCCGCGCCACCACTTCCTGGCAGGCGCTGAAGGTCGGCTCGTCGGTGGCAATGCCGCGGATCAGTTCGACCAGCTGCATCACCGGCACCGGGTTCATGAAATGGAACCCCATGAATCGCTCGGGGCGGTCGGTGCGGCTGGCCAGACGGGTGATCGAGATCGAAGACGTGTTGGACGTCAGGATGGTATGCGGCTTCAGATGCGGCTGCAGATCTTCGAAAATGGCCTGCTTCACGGTCTCACGCTCGGTGGCGGCTTCGATCACCAGATCGGTTGCGCCGACATCGGCCAGCTTCAGCGACGGCTGAATGCGGGCCAGCGCCGCTTTCATGTCCGCTTCAGCGATCTTACCCTTGCCGGCCTGGCGCTCCATGTTTTTGTGGATCAGGCTCAGCGCGCTGTCCAGCGCCTGCTGGCTGACGTCATTCAGCACAACATCATACCCGGCAAGCGCCATGACGTGGGCAATGCCATTGCCCATCTGCCCGGCGCCGATCACACCAACCTTCTGAATTTCCATGCCTCAGGCTCCCGAAATATCTGCCGCAACCTTACTGGCCGGGGAAGGGCGGGCACAAGAGCAGCTTGGGCGGATTTGAGGCAAATTCTCACTTTAGGGAAATTGCAATGGTTCGCCTTCAGAGTGAGTCTCGGGTGAAAAATTGGTGGTGAAATGAGCTATGAACTCAAAAGCGCGGGGGCGCTTTCGGGGGAACCATGCAGATATGGGGAATCCCGGCTGCTGGTGCGGGGGCCGCAACGGTCCTTGGCCGAGCCTTACGTTGCTTTTCTAGGCGGAACCGAAGTTTACGGGCGATTCGTTGAATTTCCCTTTGTCGACTCCCTGCAAAGCCGGCTGGGCGTGGATTGCATCAACCTCGGCAGCGTGAATGCCGGGCTGGACAGTTTCGCGCAGGATGAGACCCTGACCGGCATCGCCAGGGGCGCGCAGGTCTCGGTGGTGCAAATGCTGGGCGCGCAGAACATCTCGAACCCTTATTACCGGGTGCATCCGCGCCGCAATGACCGCTTTTTGCAGGCGCAGCCCGCGCTTAAGGCGCTGTATCCGGAGGTGGACTTTACCGAATTCCACTTTAACAAGCATCTGCTCTGCACGTTGCGGGACATCTCCGGCCAGCGGTTCGAACAGGTGCGCGAACAGCTGCAGCGCAGCTGGATCGAACGGATGAGCAGGCTGATCGAGGCGCTGGAGGGCCGCGTGCTGCTGCTGTGGCTGCGCTATCATCTGGAGGCGGATGCCGGTTTCCCGGATGAGCCGGTTCTGGTGGACCGCGCGATGGCCGATGCTTTGCGCCCCAAGGTGCAGGGGATCCTGGAATTCCGGGCCGAATCCGCGGCAGCCGCGCGCGATATTGCCGGCATGGTGTTCGGCCAGATGGAGCTGCCGGCAGCACGCCACATGATCGGGCCGAAAGAGCATTTGCGCATCGCTGATGCCCTGGCCGGCTGCCTGGAACCGATGCTTCCGCGAAAATAGAACCTGCGTGCGGAACGCAAAAAGGCCCGCCATTTGGCGGGCCTTTCTGTTTCTTCAGCGGTCTAGCGGGGCTTAGCCCAGCTTCTCGGTCAGCGCCGGGACGGCGTCGAACAGGTCGGCAACCAGGCCGAAGTCCGCAACCTGGAAGATCGGTGCTTCTTCGTCCTTGTTGATCGCCACGATGACCTTGGAGTCCTTCATGCCCGCCAGGTGCTGGATCGCACCGGAGATGCCGACGGCGACATACAGGTCCGGGGCGACGACCTTGCCGGTCTGACCCACCTGCCAGTCGTTCGGGGCATAGCCCGAGTCGACCGCCGCGCGGGATGCGCCAACGGCTGCGCCCAGCTTGTCGGCCAGGTTTTCGATCAGTTTGAAGTTTTCCTCGGAGCCAACGCCGCGGCCGCCGGAGACAACGATGCCGGCCGAAGTCAGCTCGGGGCGGTCGCTTGCGGCAACCTTGTCTTCGATCCATTCGGACAGGCCCGGGTTTTCCGCCGCAGAGATGGTCTCAACCGATGCCGAGCCGCCTTCGCCAGCTGCGTCGAAGGACGCGGTGCGGAAGGAGACGACTTTCTTGGCGTCTTTCGATTTCACGGTCTGGATCGCGTTGCCGGCATAGATCGGGCGCTCGAAGGTGTCGCCGTCGACAACACCGGACACGTCCGAGATCACCATCACGTCCAAGAGCGCGGCGACGCGCGGCAGAACGTTCTTGGCGTCGGTGGTGGCCGGAGCAACGATGTGCTCATAGTCAGACGCCAGGCCGGCGATCAGCGCGGCGGTCGGCTCCGCCAGGCGGTGGCCCAGCGATGCGTCCTCGGCGACCAGCACCTTGGACACGCCTGCGATCTTGGCAGCTTCTTCGCCAGCCGCAGCAGCTGAGGCGCCAGCGGCCAGAACGGTCACGTCACCCAGCTTGGAAGCTGCAGCCACGGCTTTGGCGGTTGCGTCCATCGACAGCGCGCCGTCGGTCACTTCAGCAAGGAGAAGAACAGCCATTACACAGCCCCCGCTTCTTTGAGTTTCTCAACCAGCTCGTCGACGGAGCCGACGATGATGCCTGCGGCGCGTGCCGGCGGCTCTTTGGTTTCGACGATTTCCAGGCGCGGCGTGACGTCGACGCCGTAATCGGCGGCGGTTTTCTCGTCCAGCGGCTTTTTCTTCGCCTTCATGATGTTCGGCAGCGACGCATAGCGCGGCTCGTTCAGGCGCAGGTCCACGGTGATGATGGCGGGCATCTTCACGGAAATGGTCTGCAGGCCGCCGTCGACCTCGCGGGTAACCTTGGCGGTTTCGCCCTCGATGTCCAGCTCGGAGGCGAAGGTGCCCTGGGACCAGCCCAGCAGCGCCGACAGCATCTGGCCGGTGGCGTTCATGTCGTTGTCGATCGCCTGCTTGCCGCAGAGCACGATGCCGGGCTGCTCTTCCTCGACCACTTTGGCCAGGATTTTGGCAACGGCCAGCGGCTCGATGTCGGTGTGCACGTCGTCGGCAGCAACCACCAGGATGGCGCGGTCTGCGCCCATCGCCAGCGCGGTGCGCAGGGTTTCCTGGGCCTGCTTCACGCCGATCGAAACCGCAACGACCTCGTCAGCCTTGCCGGCTTCCTTCAGGCGGATGGCTTCTTCAACGGCGATTTCGTCGAAGGGGTTCATCGACATTTTAACGTTGGCGAGATCGACACCGCTGCCGTCCGCTTTGACGCGGACTTTCACGTTGTAGTCAATCACGCGTTTGACAGGCACAAGTACCTTCATTTTGCGTTCTCTCCTTAACAAACGGCAAGCCGCCCAGGGCGACTCCCCCTCTATGCTCTCGCAGCGTTGATACCGGCTGGTGTGCGCCTGCAACAGGGCAAAATCGTCACGTTAGCGCACGCCGACGTCGCGTATGCTCATTTGGAACATCATTTTTGCAAGAATGTTTCCGCTGGGAAATCCGCCTGCCGCAACGGCAGAACGTTGCTGCCGCGACGGCAGGACGCCGCTGCCGCAGCGGCAGGGCGGCGCTGCCGCACATGACGCGTTTGGCGCCGGATTCGCCAGAATCCGGCGCCAAAGGGCGAATCAGGGAAGGAACAGACCTGGGATCAGACCGGGGCAGGGGCGCCTCAGCGGTTGGCGCCGGGAACCCACAGGACGTCGTCCTTGCCGCCGTTGTTGGCGGTGCGGGCGGCGACAAAGAACCAGTCGCTGAGGCGGTTCAGGTATTTCACAGCCGCGGGGTTCACGTCCTCTGTTGTGCTGAGGTCGGTGGCCAGACGTTCGGCCCGGCGGGCGACGGTGCGGCAGACATGCAGATGCGCCGCCAGTTTCGAGCCGCCCGGCAGGATGAAGCTGCGCAGCGCCTCCAGATCCTTGTTCATGACGTCGATCTCACCTTCCAGCCGCTCGACCTGCGCCGCCACAACCCGCAGCGGCGGGTATTCGGCGTCCGCATCCTGTGCCATTTCCGGACGGCACAAGTCGGCGCCGAGGTCGAACAAATCGTTCTGAATGCGCGCCAGGGCGGCGTCCATCTCGCCGTCTGCCTCCAGCCGGGCCACGCCGACAAAAGAGTTCAGCTCATCCGAGGTGCCATAGGCGTTCACGCGGGCCGAATGCTTGGCCACCCGCTCGCCGTTGCCCAGGGCGGTTTCGCCCTTGTCGCCGGTACGCGTGTAAATCTTGTTCAGGACGACCATCGCCGCTTATCCTCCCTGGTTGCGCAGATAGACGTAGGACAGCACCAGCACCACCGCAATGAACTGAAACAGGATGCGCAGGCGCATCATCTTGTTTGCATTGCGGCGGTTGAACTCGCCGCCCTTGCCAAAGCCGCCAATGCCGATGACCAGCGCCACAACCACAGCCGCCACGGCTGCCAGTGCCAGATAATACAGCGGATCGCTCATTCTGTCCCCCAAGCGTATCAATTCTGTTGGCCCCGTCTACCCCGCGCGGCAGCCGAAGGCGACCGCGAATCCGCTATCCGAGCCGCACCAGGATGCGGTCAATTGCCCTTGTGCTGAGGATGCGGCGCAGGACGCCCGCGATATGGGTCGGGGCGGTCACATAATAGCGCGGCCGCGGGCGGCGGGATTCGCAGGCATGCGCCAGCTTGGCGGTGACGGCAGAGGCCGGCAGCTCGAACCGGTCCGGGCCGCGGCTCTCATAAAGCCGCTTCAGCAGCCGCTGTTCGTAAAGCTCGCGCAGCGGCGAGGCTTTCCAGTCGATGAACCGCTCGAAATACGGGATCGACTTTTCCCGGATCTTCGACGTCACCGGCCCCGGTTCAATCAGCACCATGTGGATGCCGGACCCCTTCAGCTCGACCCGCAGGGTGTCGGTCAGCCCTTCCAGCGCGTATTTCGTCGCCACATAGGCGCCGCGCCACGGAAAGGAGACAAAGCCTAGGATCGAGGAGTTCTGCACGATCCGCCCGTGCCCCTGCGCCCGCATAACCGGGATTACCTGCCGGGTCAGCTCGTGCCAGCCAAAGAAATTCGCTTCGAAAATCGTCCGCAGGGCGTCGGTGGGCAAGTCCTCCACCGCGCCTGGCAAGCCGTGCGCGCCGTTGTTGAACAGCGCATCCAGTGTGCCGCCGGTGGCCGCCAGCACCTCTGCCAGGCCGGACTCGATGCTGCCAGGATCAGTGTAATCAATGCGCGGGCTTTCAAACCCTTCGGCGCGCATCCGGTCGCAATCGCGCTGCTGGCGGCAGGAGGCAAAAACCCGCCATCCCCGCTCCCGCATTCCCCGCGCCGCATCCAGGCCGATGCCGGAGGAGCAGCCGGTAATCAGGATGGTTTTTTTCATGCGAAACGCCCTTCGACCCGGATTGCCCGGGGCCAGTTATGGGCGTTTCTTGCTCACCAGGGAAGCGGCAATCCAGCCGACAATGCCCTTTTCGGGCGCGCGCAGATGCAGCCAGCCGGTGCCGGTGTCCTCGATCACGATGACCTCTTCACCGGCCAGAAGCCGGGCGAGCACCGGATAGTTGGTGCCCGGTCCCTGGCGCATGTTCACCCGCGACGCGCGGATCCGGCGGCGGTCGATGACCGGTTCCGCAGCAGGTTCTGCCGCCGCGGCAGGGACCTCAGCAGTCTGCGGGGCGGGGGCTGCCGTGATCGCGGCCAGGCCGCCATCCAGAGAGGCGAGCTGCAGCGTGCCGCCGCCGGAGCCGACCGAGAATGCGGACTGGGTGGAGGCAAGGACGCTGGACGCGCTGACCAATTGCGCGGCTGCCACACGCTGCCGCAGCGCCGGGTCAGCCTTGGGGCGCACCGGCGATTTCGCCTGTGACCGGCGGGTCAGCACAGGCTGGGCCTTTAGGGAGGCCGCGGTGATTCTGGCAGTTTCGGGCGCGCTTGTGCTTGGTTTGGCAGCGGCGACCGGTTCAGGCCGCTGAGGCGGTTCAAAATCCGCTCCGCCGCTCAGCTCATAAAATCCCCACCCAAGAAAAGCGAAGGACAACATAACAAATCGCGACATAACCAGGTCCCCCCAGACCAAAAATAAACAGGCAAATCCAATGACCCGCAAAAGGCCGCTGCCCTGATTGCAAGAGTTTGGAAAGTAACGCGCGGCGCGGCTGCCTGGTTCCATTCTATCTAGGGCAAGTTACCGTCCGGGAAACAGGGGAGACTCTTCTGTCTTCTCCCCCGCGCCCTGCAGCCGGGCGGCAAACCTGTGCGAATTTCGCGCACGCCCGCTTTACCAATTCCGGCGGCGGCAGTATCACGATTTCATGACCGACCTGGTAGAAGATCCCGACATGCCGTCTGCCCCTGAACAGGGTGAAATCCTGGAACCGCTGCGCCGCGCCATTGGCGAGCGCTATCTGACCTATGCGCTCAGCACCATCATGCACCGGGCGCTGCCCGACGCGCGTGACGGGCTGAAGCCGGTGCACCGGCGCATTCTCTATGCGATGAACCGCCTGCGGCTCAGCTCCACTGGCGGCTTCCTGAAGTCGGCCAAGATCTCCGGCGACACCATGGGCGACTTCCACCCCCACGGCGACGCCGCGATCTATGACGCGATGGCGCGCCTGGCGCAGGACTTCAACGTCCGCTACCCGCTGGTCGACGGCCAGGGCAACTTCGGCAACATCGACGGCGACAACCCGGCGGCGTCGCGCTACACCGAAGCGCGGATGACCTTCGTGGCCGAGGCGATGCTGGACGGCCTCAACGAGGATGCGGTCGATTTCCGCGACAACTACGACGGCCGCCTGACCGAACCGGCGGTGCTGCCCGCGACCTTCCCGAACATTCTGGCCAATGGTGCCGCCGGCATTGCGGTGGGCATGGCCACCAACATCCCGCCCCACAACATTGCCGAGCTGATCGACGCCTGCCTGCATCTGATCAAGACACCGGATGCCCGCGATGACACGCTGCTGAACTATGTGCCCGGCCCGGACTTTCCCACCGGCGGTATCATCGTCGAGCCCAAGGAAAACATCGCCAAGGCCTACAGCACCGGCCGCGGCTCCTTCCGCCTGCGCTGCAAGCATGAGGTCGAGGACCTGGGCCGCGGCCAGTGGCAGATCGTCGTCACCGAGATCCCCTATCAGGTCCAGAAGTCCAAGCTGATCGAGAAGATCGCCGAGCTGATCCAGACCAAGAAGGTGCCGATCCTCGCCGATGTGCGCGACGAATCGGCGGATGACATCCGCATCATCCTGGAACCCAAGTCCAAGAACGTGGACCCCGAGGTTCTGATGAACATGATGTTCCGCAACTCGGACCTGGAAATCCGCTTCAGCCTCAACATGAACGTGCTGATCGACGGCGTGACCCCCAAGGTCTGCTCGATGAAGGAGGTGCTGCGCGCCTTCCTCGACCACCGCCGCGACGTGCTGCAGCGCCGCTCGCGCCACCGGATGGAAAAGATCGACCACCGGCTGGAGGTGCTCGAAGGTTTCATCATTGCCTTCCTGAACCTCGACCGGGTGATCGACATCATCCGTTATGACGAGGACCCGAAGGCCGCGCTGATCCGCGAGGACTGGAGCAAGGACCACCCGCGCGCCCTCACCGAGGCCGATTACATCACCCCAGCGCAAGGCGTCGGCGAGCTGACAGAGGTGCAGGCCGAGGCGATCCTCAACATGCGCCTGCGGTCTTTGCGCACGCTGGAAGAGATCGAACTGACCCGCGAGCGCGACGCCCTGCGCGAGGAGCGCGCCGGGCTGGTGGACCTGCTGGCCTCCGAAGAACTCCAGTGGTCCCGCATCTCCGAGCAGCTGAAGGAAACCAAGAAACAGTTCGGCAAGGACTACGAAGGCGGCGCCCGCCGCACGCTGTTCGCCGAAGCAGGCGAGGCCGAAGACGTGCCGCTTGAGGCGATGATCGACCGCGAGCCGATCACCGTGGTCTGCTCCCAGATGGGCTGGATCCGCGCCATGACCGGCCATATCGACCTCAGCCGCGAGCTGAAGTTTAAGGACGGCGACGCCCCGCGCTTCATCTTCCACGCGGAAACCACCGACAAGCTCTTGGTGTTCGGTTCCAACGGCCGCTTCTACACCCTGTCGGCGGCCAACCTGCCGGGCGGCCGCGGCATGGGCGAACCGCTGCGCCTGATCGTCGACCTGCCGAACGAGGCGGAGATCGTCGACCTGCTCATCCACAACCCGGAAGGCCGCCTGCTGGTCGCCTCGGATGCGGGCAACGGCTTCATCTGCGCCGAGAAAGAAATCGTCGCCCAGACCCGCAGCGGCAAACAGGTGCTGAACGTCAAGGACGACGAGCGCGCCAAGGTCTGTATCCCGGTGGAGGGCGACCACGTCGCTGTGGTCTCCGAGAACGGCAAGTTCCTGGTCTTCGCGGTCGAGGAGATGCCCGAGCTGACCCGCGGCAAGGGCGTGCGCCTGCAGAAATACAACATGGCCCGCGGCAAACAGGGCTCGCTGGAGCTGGACGGCGGTCTCAGCGACATCACCACCTTCAACTGGGATGACGGGCTCAAGTGGGAAATGGGCGGCGGCAAGACCCGCCACGCGGCCGACCTCGGCGAATGGCTGGGCAAGCGCGCCAGCGTCGGCAAGCGTCCGCCGCACGGCTTCCCGCGGAGCTACAAGTTCAAATAGGCAGCGGATTTTCCTGCCAGCCTGTGCCCCCCGCGCCACCTGCGCGGGGGTTCCTGTTCAGGGGTCTTTACCCGCGGCGGCGCGCGGCGCTATCACGGCGGGGCCGAATACCTACAGAGGACGCCTCATGATCCGCATTTCTGCCCTGCTTGCCGCCTTCGCGCTGCTCACTGCCTGCGGTGAAACCCGGCTGGACGAAGCGCCCGAGGATCTGGGGGCGTTCCAGGCCCGGGTCACTCATGTCTACACCGAAAAGGCGCTGCAATGGCCGCTGTCGCGCAACGCCGACCACAGCGAATGGACCGCCCCGATCGAGAATGCGCTGAACACCCGGCTGCGGCGCTACGCGGGCACCCAGCAATACGATGTGGCGGTGACGCTCGAAGGCTTCATGCTGGCACCGCCCGGCGTGCCGGTGCTGTTCTCTCCCAAAAGCGCGGTGGTGGTGAACGTGTTTGTCTATGACGTGGCGAACAAGAAATTCCTCGCCAAGAAGCACCAAATGGAAATCTTCGAAAGCACCACCGGCGAAAGCGCGGTGCTGGGGTCGGGCCATGCCCGCACCAAGGAACAGCAGATCCAGGGGCTGGCGGTCAATATCGCCGACAAGGTCGAGGAATGGATGGCCGAAAACCACAAGGAGCAGGGCTGGTTCGCACCGCGCCCCGCGGCGGGCGTTGCAAGCGCGGCAGCAGCGGCTGCGGCGGAGCCGGTCCCGGCTGGCTGAGCCCGGTGATTTCCGCTTCTGTCAAGCAGGAACGGGTTGATTTTTGCGCGCAAACCAAATAATCCGCCCGCGCAGAGGAAACCGGGTCAACGCTGACCCCTCATTTCAAAAGGCGCCCAAGGCATGGCTAAGGAAAAGTTTGAA
>NZ_DGNN01000019.1:0-47796 GCF_002388965.1 Leisingera sp. UBA4491
GAACTACCGTGTGGGGGCACCACCAATTTTTCTAAAGCATTGTGCCGCATCAGCTTTTGCAACGAGCAAGGCGAGGCGTAGTCGTCAGCCGGAGACGTACTGCTCCAGCCGTCTAAGGTGCAATTCTATCCAGCCACTTTCTGAGGACTTCCAGCGGGTACCCTCTGCCGTATCCCTGACCAACCCCATCCGTGTGCCACCCGCCAATTTGGTCAGCAACATCCGCTGGGCATTCCACTGCACGGAGCCGGTCTCGCATGGAGTGGCGGAACCCGTGCATAGTAGCCCCCTTTGGCACATAGGCCTTTAGCCACTTGTTCAGGGCGGCGCTGGCCGAATTGGCGCTGGTCTTGTCTGAGGTGTTGTAGCGGGGAAAGGCGAACTTGTTTCCGTCCTGCTGGGAGTGGATGCGCCGGGCTGCCCACTCTGCAGAACCAGCCAGCGGAACAACCCTTCTGCTGCTGTCAGTCTTCAGGCTTCTCCACGGGTGCGGGGTAATCTTGGCCGCCCATCTGCCATCCTCCAGCTGGAAAATGTCTTCACGCAGCAGACCTGCAGCCTCCGCCAGCCGCATTCCGGTGTCGGCCACCAGCGCCACCAGCCAGCGCATTTCATCGTCCATCTGGTAGCACTGCTGTTGCACGGCACGGACAACATCCACTGGGATGGGGCTGCGGAGGGCCACGCCTGCACTCCGATCATAATAGACATTGGCAAAGGGGGAGGAGATGGAAAGCCCTTCTTCCGCCACGGCAAAGTTGAACACGGCGCGGACAGTGCCGAAGATCCGGGTAATGCTGCTCCCGGCAAGTCCCTTCTTGATCAGCGCATCCCGGAAGGCATTAGCGTCTGCCTTGGTGTAGTCCGGCAGAGGTTTGTCTCCGCAGACGTCGATTACATAGCCGCACGAGCGGTGTGCAGCCCGGCGGAAGGTCTCCGGCCTGCCAAGTCCTTTCAGGCGCAGGTATGTCAACACAGCCTCAGATAACTTCAGAGCATCAGTGGTGACATCTTGCCCGTCTCCCGGCGTCGGCACGGGACGGGGGAGGCCATGGCGCAGAAGATGCTTGCCGGGAAGGTCCGCGTCCTGGGTCCGCAGGTGGTACCAGTATTCGTCCAGCTTGAATGCGGCGCTGGCCGCTCTTGCCAAGGCCACAGGACGCGATCTGGTTCTCAGGGAATAGGAGATCCTGGCGGAGGAATAGTGCTTCCGAAGGTCCGCCGGGACACGCCGGGTGAAGTAAAAGATGCCCTCTTTCACGAAGACATGCTGGGAAGATTTGTACTCCAAAATGTACTACGCCTCGCCTTGCCAAGTGCAAAAGCTGATGCGGCACAATGCTTTAGAAAAATTGGTGGTGCCCCCACACGGCATATGGGAATCTAACAACAAAACCAAACAACACGAAAGTATAAATAAATTCAATATTTTGAACTTGCAGACAGGCCCAACTAGCTCCATGTTGGCACAGCCAAATTGCGGGCAAATAGCGTAACAACATTTGAGGGGGCGGCTAAAGATGCCGGGCATCCACAGGCTAGGTAAGAAAGAGGTTGAGCTTGCAAAACAGCCCGGGCAGCGCCTCGGTGACGGCGGCGGTCTCTTCCTGCACGTTAGGGAAAAGGGGGCGAAGTATTGGTCGGTGCAAGTCACCATCAAAGCCGCTTTTGGGCGCGGAAAGCGGGTGGAACTCGGCCTCGGCCCCTATCCAGACGTAACACTTGATCAAGCCCGCGATTTGGCAGCGGCAGCGCGGGAGCTGGCCCGCAGCGGCACTGATCCGCGTGAAGAGCGGCGCAAGCAGCTCCAAAAAAGTCAGACCTTTGAGGAAGTATGCGCGCTCGCATTCGAAGCCCGCAAAGCAGAACTCAAAGGCGACGGAGCCGCCGGGCGCTGGATGTCGCCCTTGAACCTCCACGTGATCCCCAAAATTGGGGACCGTCCAATCACCGAGATCACCCAGAACGACATTGTGGATGTACTGAAACCGCTCTGGCACACGAAGGCCGATACCGCGCGCAAGGGCATGAACCGTATCGGTATCGTAATCAAGCATGGCGCTGCGATGGGCTTAGACGTAGATCTTCAGGCCACCGACAAAGCCAAGGCACTTCTTGGAAAAAGTCGCCATGTTGCGAAGAATATGCCTTCAATGCCGTGGCAAGAGGTTCCCGCCTTCTATGGGAGTTTAGGTGAGGCGACAACAGAGCTTGCTTTGCGCCTGCTAATCCTAACCGGTGTTCGCAGCGGACCATTGCGCACGATGCACGAAAACCAAATTGACGGTGACGTATGGACCATTCCTGCCGAGGACATGAAAGGCAACAAGGGGAAGACCCAAGCCTTCCGCGTCCCACTCAGCGCAACCGCCCAGCTTGTTGTTGCCAAAGCACTGGAAGGCAGCCGGGACGGATACCTATTCCCCAGCCCGCGCAAGGGCGTGATCAGTGACATGTCCATGACTCAATTCATGAAGCGCCAAGGTCTTGAAGCGCGTCCCCACGGATTTCGCACCAGCCTCCGGACATGGCTGAACGGCACCGACGCCCCTTATGAGGTTAAGGAAATGGTTTTATCTCATAAATTTGGGAACTCCGCCGCTAAGGCGTATGACCGCGACGACTTCCTTGAGAAGCGTGCTGTATTGCTAGAACAATGGGCCAACCATGTGACGGGCGGCACCGGGCAGAAACTTCACTTGGTGGAGGCAGGCTGATGGTCGCACTGCCTTTTACATTCAGCGCCGAGGCTGGCGGCTTTGTGTACCCAACTGACCCCAAAGAGTTTGCACACCGCCTTTGGCAGTTCGTAGACGCAGAAAACGATCTATTTGCTGCTTGCGAACTGGCACATAGTGACCGCGAATATTATGACGAGCTACGGAGTTGGGCAACTAACTGCACCGACCTAGAAGGCTTCCCTCCGACCGCCTTAGCCACGCTGTGCAGGACGCTGGCCGCCCCAAGGCCGCCCCTGTGCAAAGGCCCGAAGCAACGGCGGAACGCTCGTTTGCAGGCAGTGTGGAAAGCTCTTTGTCGTGAATTCCCGGACCACCCTCGAAAGGCCCCCGGCGGCTTGGCAGACATCGTGGCTAGCTTGCCCGGCGTCCATGGCTCTGCTGATAGCCTCTACAATAACGTTCTTACCAAGCCGCAATAAATGCGGCTTGCGCTTATTGCTTACCAGCAAAGCCCAACACCTTAAGCCTGTGCCTGCCAACGCCAAAGCGGCATCAAACAGGAGGCTTAAGGCCATGAAGTATCTCAATATTCATCAAGTCTGCGAAAAACTTGGCGGTCGGTCCGCCAACTCCATCTACACGGATATCGGGCGCGGCCAGTTGCCGAAGCCCATCAAGCTCGGCAACCGTAATGTCTGGCCTGAAACTGCCATTGATGAAGCCATGGCGAACCTTGCCGAAGAACAGGGCGTAGATCTGCCCGTTTGATTTAGCAAACGCTGCTGAAACGGCATACGCCCTACTGGGGCACCCCGATCAACCATTCATCGCTATAGCAACAAAGGCTTTGCGGCAGCGCCCCGCAATACAGTTACGCTATTTGCCTTCAATTCAGGCCACAAAGGCACGTTCCATGGACGATAAGTACAACACCCTTCGCAGCATGAAAGCTGCGAATGCGCTGGCCATGTCAGCGCAAGAACTAACAGATGCGGCCGAGCGCGGCGAAACAATCGTGACGTCTGGTCTTAAGCTGCTTGAAGTTTGGGAGACCACCCCAGAGGTGTCGCCAACTATTTCAATAGACACAGGCGGCAAGAAGCATATTTTTGCACTCCCCGTTGCCGAACGCCACGTCGAAACAGTAATCGAAACCAAAGTGGATCACAGTAAGTTTGTGACAAAAGAGGGGGCTGGCGGCTTGCCTTGGGTTTGCCTTCCGGTCGAAAATGGTCAAGACATCCCGCTGGTCCCAATCATGCCCGGCACGGACGGTCTAGCGACTGCCAAGCGTCATGCGGTCGAGGCACTGCGCACAGTATTGACAAAAACCACGACCGCCAAAACAGCGCCGCCCAGCGCCACTATTGCCCCCGCGCCCCCACAGCCCCCGGCAGCGCCGCAAAAGCCACCAGCGGCCAGCACAAGGCCTGCCAGCACGGGCGCAACAGTACCGCCCCCGGCAGCACCGCCGCCGCCAGCCGCACCGATAGCACCCCTGCCGACCCAGAAAGGCATCTACAAGGTCGCAGCAACCGCCATTCACGGCCCGGCCCCCTCAAGTGACCAGCAATACCTTCACGTGACGCTGGTGAGCGACGACGACGAAACCGACAAGGTGGTGCTCCGTTTCTACCGCAACGCTAAGGGCGACTTGGCCCAAAAGTGGGACAATCTGCTGGCGCAGTTCTTGATCAAGCTTGGCATCCCAGAGATCAACGATACAGAGCAATTGCATGGGCGGGAAATCGCGCTGCACTGCAACTTCGGTAACCGCACCACCATCGCAGGCTTGGACACAGTAGCAGCTACGCTGGGCGTTTCGGCACACTGAGCGCCCTCAAGGGATTCAAAATCATTAAATATCAAAGCCTTAAATAAGCGCCGTACTTGCAAACCCGCCCGGCCTGTGCTAACTGTGGTGCGTTCCAAAGCGTTCTGGGTGTTGGCACAAAGGACTGGCGGCTGTCTACCGCCAATGTTCTGCCAACACCCGGCGATTTGCCTCGCTTGGAACCGGGAATGCAGCGCCCGCAAGACACAAAAGGAGTGAACTCACCGCCAGCCCTAGACAGGTTGGTTTCTTGCAACGCTTAGGAACGAATACCCCCAATGCTACCGACCACGACCCAAGCTGCTCAGGCGGCAAACAATACCGGCTTGCCTGCTTCTGTCACCCTCGTTCGCTCGACAAAGGGCGATCTTAACAAACGTATCGAACTACTGGCTGACGGGACAGTTAAGAAAACGCACCCCCTCCCTATGTCCGAAGGCTGGTCGAGTTGGCACGCGGCCCCTGATGGCGAGGCCCTTGCCGCTCTGATCTCGGATATGCCCAAGGATCATGCACTAATCCTTGGGCAACTGAAAAATACAACGCAATATCAATTCCCCGTACTGTCCAAGCGTAAGGCTCTGTCATTCTTGGGCCCGTCTGTTGTGCGTTCCAAAGAGTTCTTCCACTTCGACAACACCCAAAACTCTTGGGCACTGCTGGACCACGACACGAAGGACATGCCCGCCAGTGTGCAGGCCAACATTGAGCGCGCCGGGGGCTGGCAGCAGGCCGCGTTGCAACTGTGGCCTGACTTGGCGCGCGCCGAGGCAGTAGATACAGCTTCAAGCTCGAGTCACATTACAAAGCCTGACGGTCAGTCCTTGCAAGCGGCTGCCTCGCACAAATACGTGCTGTATTGGCAGCGCAACCTTTCGCAGAAAGATCTACTGGCCGACCTGCTCCTCCGCGGGTGGCTTCACGGCCTCTCCTACTGGGTAGTCGGAGCGGCAGGGCAGCTCCTAGAACGAGGGCTATTTGACGCCGCTGTGGGTTCGCCAGAGCGGCTTTCGTTTGAGGCACCTCCCACACTTTCCGGAGGTCTCACACGGTGTGCGCCTGCGCCTACCGTTACCAGAGGCGAGGCGGTCGGATATGCTGTCCTAGCGCCCAAAGAGCGAGCAAAGGCCCTCAAGACCCGCCGTGTCGCGAAAGACGCCATGCGGGCGGAAGCGGCGCGGGTAAAGGCAGCGTGGGTGGAGGACCGGGCGCGTGAACTTATGGCCGAACGGGGGCTTACCTACGATCAAGCCATGGCCACGGTTCGCGGGCTGTTCCAGCGCAAGGGTCAGCTCTTCGGCGAATACAATATCCAGCTTTCGGACTACACGTGGGTCACGGTCAATGACATCCTAGACGATCCTCACAAGTACCATATGGTTGACGGCCCCGGCATTCTTGACGGGGTGGAATACGGCATGTCGCGTATTCAGATTGTAACGCTAGGCAAGGATGGCGACCCGCTGAGACGGCCTCATGTTATCGACTACGCTCACGGCATCAATGCCCGCTATGAACTGGTGGGGGTGAACAAAACGCCCTCCGTAACACTGAACCGGCCTGCCCGATTCAGCTTTGCCACCAGCGCCACGAACCGCGCCGAAAGCTGGGAAAAACAGAAGGCGAAACTAGATGCTCGCAACCAATATCAGTTCGATCAGCAGATTCACTTGTGGCGTACGAAAGGGTTGCCGTTCCTGGAAGGCCGCAAACGAAAGCCGCGCACTACGGGCGACACCGAAAAAGACACCGAACAACTGGGCCGGTGGCAGGCAACTGAAGACGCTCGCACACCGCCTGTCTGGTGGGATGCAAGCCAGACAGGTGTGGGGAAATCCTATGCTCGCGATAAGTTTGTCCGCTGGATTGTTTCGGACCCGCATAGCGGCTGGAACCGCAAGAAGCACGGCCCGGTGGTGATAGTGCTAGAGCGCCACGAACAGATTGAAAAAGCGCTAGACGTGCTTGACGGGCTGAACGTTGTGGCCACCGTTGGTCGGGCGAAGGTGTGCAAATTCCCGAAGCAGATAGCAGCGCTCAGCGGGCTGGTATCGTCTGTGGAGCGCTCCGCGTGCGACAACTGCCCTCTACGGGAGCATTGCGAATATTACGAACGTCGGGACGCTGCCCAGACAGCCGACGTGGTAATCATGCCCCGCGAGCAGGCGTACTACAAACCTGAGAACATCGTCGGTAAGAAGGTCGCTTTGTGGCTGTTTGACGAAGACCAAATGGATGTTCTGCTAAGCGAAGAACTGCACATTACGCAAGCCGACCTCACAGTTACGCAGCTTCTTGACGCACTCCCGCCGCCCCTCCAGGCGATGGTGCAGCTTCCAAATGTGTCACAGACCTTAGCAGCACTAAGCGCGTCCATCCCATGGCCGTCCCGTGGTGCGGCGATTGCGCCAGTGAAGATTGAGCACGCTGAGGAAGTGCTAGGGTATCTTCAAAAGCCGCAAACAATCAACGTCACAGCAAGCGAAGATGCGGAGGAGTTTGAAAGCCTGCTGGGCGAGGCGGTGACTCGCCATGAGTGGGGCAGCCGGTGGTGTCAGCGAGTAGCTGCACTGCTGCGGGCTGTTATGCAGTCTCAGGGGCAGAACCACCTCATTGGTTGCACCATGAGCACCACAACGTCGCAGGGTATGATTCCCGCCTCTTGCGTCACCGTCAGCACCAGACAGGACATCAGCGGGTTCAACACCTGCCACAAAGCACCCCGCGTCTTGTACAGCGCCACGGCAGACCAGACCCTGAATAAGCTAGGGCTGGATTTCGGCGCGCCCGACCGGGACAACATTTCACTGCCTGCCTATGTCACCATACGGTATATGGACTGCCACACGGGTTCTGCGAACAGCCTTACCGACCACAACGGGCCAACGGCGCTGTCTCTGAAACTGGCGGCGCATTTCAACGATCAGGCAGCGGATGGCCCCGGCCTTTGGGTATCGCAGAAGGCGGTCAAGGAGGCGGTCCTGCCGCATCTCTCTGCGGAGACCCTGACATTGCACTATGGCGCTGTCACCAGCGTCAACGCGGCGGCGGGTGTGCCGTACACTATGATCTGCGGGCGCCCTCTGCCAAACCCTGGCGTTTACGAAGCACAGGTGGAGGTGCTACTCGGGCGCTGCGTCCAACGTCTCCCCGCTGGCGAATATTGGCCGCTAGCTGATGGCTACGTCCGATGCGGCGCATACCACGAACTAAGCACACGGGTTTATACGCACCCTGACCCGCACGTGAACCATTATCTGGGCTACAAACTGCGGACGCATGTTGAGCAGGCAATCGGCAGGCCGCGCGCCATCCGCGCAGAACATCCGATGGTTATCGACGTGTTCGGCAATGTCCCGATCGGTTATCCCGTGGACCAACTCGGCGCGCTAGATGAATTTGCAGCAGGGCCGGAAGAGCTGATCTGCCGCAAAGGTCTGGTGCCGCTCACCGGTGAGGCGGTTAACAAATTGGCACCGCTGCTGTTCCCGGACCTTTACCGCAACGCAGCGCAGGTTCAGAAGGCACGCGAGTATGTGGCGACCCACGCCAAGGCAGAGGCGGATCAGGCCCGCGACCGTGAAAGGGCGGGCTTGAATGCACTGTTACGCCTAAACCCGCCCGTGGGAGGACACCTACCTGCCGATGCTGTGGAATGCCAACTGACACACGCGCAGTTTGGAAAACGTGCCGTCAAGGTCGGTGTTGCCGACATTGAGGCTGCTCAAGCAGTTTTGGCTGGAATTTTGCCGGGTTGCACCCTGAAAAAGTCCCGTAAACGGTACGGAGCAAAATAGCCAAAGCACCCTAAAACCGTATAGGTATCTATGTAGGCAATTGGGGTACTTTGGCTATGCAGGTTTAGCATTTACGCCGCAATGCCGCACACAAGCCAAATGCCTCGTCCACCACGCGGGGAGCAGAACCCGGCACAGTATTACCTCCGGCCTGAGGCACCCAAAACTGCCGAGCACAATTTTACGAGCACAGGGTCGCCATTGGCCGCCGGCACATGTTGGGCCGCGCCACACCCAAGCAAGCCCCTGCTCCCACCACAGCGGCGTGCAGGCACATTTCCGGGCCGTCGCCACCGCACCACTTCCAGGCGGGCAGCAATACCCGCTGCATCACCTGCCATCAACCGCGCGTCAATCATCACCGCCATCAATATGCGAACAAGCGACCTCAACGCTTTTTGATTGCAAAACTCAAACTGGATAAGGGTGTTAAACTAGCGAGCAGGACTTTTCCGAACAAAGCAAAGCACACGAATTTAGCGTAACAGTCACAAATAAATCAAAACATTTTGCTACGCTATCAATGAGGTAGCCTAGAAACATAGTGCCTTAAATGGGCACCAAGGCGCATTACCCTTCAATTCTCCGTCGAGCATCGTGCAGTTGCATTGCCGACACCAAGCGGAAGCAGCCTAGGCGTGTTGCTCTCACCCTTACCACCGGCCTCAGCAGAACATAGCCCAACTACGCTGGAAGCAAATTTGACCGCAAAAAAGTAGCCAAATAGCTTGCTTCTGCGGCGCTACCCCTTGCTTAAGCCCCCTTAGCGGCCCATGCTTACCAAGTGCAAAAAAAGGGGGTAACCATATGAAAAGTAACAGAGCGCAACCACTCAATCCGCCCTGGAGACCCCGCAAGATCAAAGCGCCCCATCATCTAGGGGAGCGTTTTGTCGAGTATGCTGAGCACGTGGAAAGTAATCCACTTTTCGAGAGCAAATTGTTCAGAACTGCAAACGGAACGATGATCGCAAAACTGCGGAAAGATCGACCAATGACAATCGCTGGATTCTGTTTGTTTCTCGGAATCACAACACAGACATGGCGGCACTGGCGAAAGAACAGGAAAGATCTAGTCGAGACAATGGAGCTCATTGAAAATGCTGTGTTTGCGCACAAGTTCGAGCGATGTGCTGCAGGCATTTTCAAAGCCAATATCATTAGCCGGGAATTAGGCCTTATGCGAAAGGCTTGAGCTAATAATCCTTTGCTCCACTTGTCCGAAACGATCTGTCCGCTTTCATCAATTGACCTATATGATGAATGACTACGCGACCCGCTGCAAGAGACTGGGAATAAACGGTTCCTGAAAGAAATCGGAAGCTAAGTCACCCTGCTTACCAGTAGGCCAATTCACTGTTGCAGCAACCATAGCAACTTCGCATCGAGATCCAGTACAGGTTATAGAGATTGATTTCCAAAGCCTAACCTGCTTTCGAAAAGTCGTGCTCATAGGCATCCCTCGCCAAGAAACGACTGTAAGCCGAAAGCAGCGATGTAGCTAATGGGTCCCGGATTCGCCCGCAACGACGGATAGAATAAGTGAATGAACCGTCATCGTAAGAGCCGTATTGAGAAAACGACTTTTTTGGCGCCGCCCGAGGAATGACTGCGTTGGCCAATAGTTTGGCAACTTGGTCTTTGTGAACCCTCCGAGCGTCTTCAATCTGCTTGGAAAACTTTCCAAAGTGCTTTCTCAACACGTCATCCCGATTCTCCCAAGCCCTACTCGGAAGGTTGAGGTTCGAGTCAGGAGAGGCTGCAAGATGGCAACGCCCGTCTTTGTTGAAAACTGCTAGGTCGAGAACCTGCAAGTTCGCTGGTGTTGCATCTGCGAAAGGAACGACAGCAGACTGAGCGCCACCATGATCGTAGTGCTCCAAAAAAAATCGTAACCCGTCCTTAGCACCCGCCTCCTTTCCAAGAGGCCTGCTCTTAACAGGTGCCAGAACCGCAACTTTGAAGTTTTCTTCGCGTACACGCTTGCCATCGCTCCGAACCATGAGATCGCAAGGCTGTGCAATGAGCACCCATAGTTTCGTTTCCCTACCCTCGCCGATCTCGAACAGGTCGCCGTTTCGGAGGGGGTCGTTGTAGTTGTTTACGAGCTGTTCGCTTTCGTAGAGTTCCTCACGGCGAAGCTGAAATAGACGTTCTTGCGAAGTCGAGGACATATCACGGCCGACATCGGCGATTTCTTTTACCGTGCGCGCAGCAGAGGTAAATTCGCCGACCCTCTTCTCTTGAAGTATCTGTGATTTTACCTGGTCTTTCTGAATAATCCCGTACAGGCGTATCAGCGTTTCCAACTCCGAGACACCCTCCATCTCAGAAGACTTCACCACCATGTGCTCAAAGTCGATCGGATCTAGACCAGCAAATTGCTCTAACGCATCATTCAAGGCCTCCTTGAAAGCGGCCTGAGCCAGTTTTTTCATTGTCTGGCTGTAGGTAGTGATAAGGGTACGATATACAGCTCCGTAGAAAGTAGTCTCTTCGTCTAAGGCAGTTTTGGCGATCGGCATAAAGTACTGGAGATCAAGTCTCTCTGATTTCTCCAATTCCAGCCAAGCTTCGACTTCGCTTCCCAGCGAAACGGTATGTGTTAACATTCCGCAGAACCAGCGTGTTCCAAAACCGGCTTTTTCTTTCTTAATCAAGTCACGAATGATATCGGAGCCCTTGGAGAATCCCAAAGTTGCCTGATCAGCCTCTAGTTCCTGGTCGAAAAAGAATAAAGTACGTCGCTCTTCTGTGCACTCTTTGATTAATGCATCCCTTTGTTCGAACCATTCGTGTGGTGTTAGCAAATGAATGACAGCCTTCTTAGGCACCAGGTCCTGTAGACGTACTAGAGCCTCACGCTCGTGGACTTCCTCGCTGTGAGCCGATAGCACCTTGCCTAGTTCCAAAAGCTCTTCGCGTTCGAGCTCCCGCAGCTTGAAGTCCAGCTGCTCCATAAGTGCGTCGTTCTCAATGGACAGCTCAATACCTTGGAAGAATTCTGCTAAGGACTCCTTAGAAGCATCGTTCTCTATCAAAACTGTATATACAGTTCCAGCATCAATTTGCGGCTCGGCCTTGTCGTCAACAAAGACGACTTTAACAATATTCAATTTTTCAAAGAGTTGGGCAAGCTTACCGTCGAAGCTATCCACAGGATGCCTATCTTCCTCTTTAGTTTCTGCTTCAATATCAGGCTTAGCCGGGAGAGAAGCAGCGGCCAAATTATCTTCAATCGATGCATCTGCGGCAATCGAATTATCAGGCATTGTTGTCTTATCCATCCACGATCCCCGAAAGATCCAGTTCAAAAATGTACCTACGGTTGTGTTCATTGCGTACATTAAGAAGCGAAATAGTGCCACCCATTGACTCCAGAATTTGAGCGCAGATAAATAGACCCAATCCTCGCCCTTCCCCTTTCGGCTTAAGTGTGATGAAGGGTTCGAAAAGCGCGTCTTCAACAGCGGGATCAATTCCACCTGCATTATCCCAAATTTGCAACCTTGGTGGCTTGTAGCTGATATTCAGTCTAGGGGAAAAATTTGGATTATTGGCTTGCGCTTCCTTGAGCCAATACTCAGCATTCAATACGATGTTGTCGACTACCTGCGTCAATCTCCCGCGATTAGTTTTTACAGAGAAATCAGCGCTATCAAGTGCAATATCGGTTTGAATGCCGGTTTCAGCCCATCGGTCTTCAAAGTGCGACCGAATATCCTCTATGAGCCTAGAAACTGGAAATGTCTCGATCTTGTCGCGCTGGTACCGCAGCGAAGGAGATAGGTGACCAATCTGCCGACGCAGAGCCGCCGCCGCCGTAGTGACTTCCTGTCCTAGGACTAGGAGATCCACATTCGGGGGGGTTGTTTTTTTGGCGCGCGCCACAGCCTTTGAAGCCTTTTGCATCAAGCGATCGGTTTGGTTTTGAACTTCATGTGAAAGTGCCTCAGCCAGCAGCCCCAATCCAGCAAGTTCCGAAAAATCCTGTAGTTGGTCGGACAAAACGTCCAATCGCGGCGAAAGCACGGTAACAATATCCGCGAGATCCTTGGCCTCTGCTGCGTATTTAGTAAGGTCAGAAAATAGTGCCTGAGATTCTTCAAGTGCTTGTTGCGCGTCGGTGAGCAGCTCCGCCATTTCCCGTTCTGCGGAACTTGTCAGTAGGGGTGTTTTCTGGATGCGGCTAGTCACGGTTGCAATCTTCTGCCGGGCGACAGCTGTGTTGGCGTCAAGCGACTTGGCAGTATTGCTGTAACTCGCCAAACGACTTGCTACATTCTCGGCATCGGCAATCGCCTTGCGCCCGCCTTTGAAGGGCTTAGAGTTCTCCGGTCGGTTTGCTTTAAACGTATTAAAATTTCGCCTGGTCCATTCATAGAAGCTACCGATCATTTCAGTCGCGTGGGTTACTAGGCGTCGGAAGTTCTGAGAATACGGATTGGAAACAAAACCTTCCCTGTCCGTCTTCTCCTTTAGGTTGCCATTTTCCGCCTCACTAATCGACACGAACCCAATTACATTCTGGGGGCGCAATCCGTACCAGGAACTTCCGCTCGTTTGCTGAGCGCTTAGGCGAAGCCAATCTTCGCCATTTAAACCATAAGGTTTTATTGCGAAGCCGTCGCGGAATACTTTTATACCCGCATGTAGCTTTACAATCTCTCTGACCTCGTTTGTGTTTGCAAGCCCGCCAAGCTTGGCTCCAATCTCATCACCGCGCAGCATAAATTCATCGATTTCAGCGTGAAAAGGACCAGGATTGGCATTAACCAGCGGAGCGTCTGGTTCGTTAGATGGCTCTTTTTCTGCGCCACCGAGCGCTGACAGTGGAACACGATAGTCAAACTCAATGAAGAAGTTCGGGTCATCACTAAGTTTAAAGTTAACCGGTGCCTTCTTGCTCTTTAAGTAATCAAAGAATGAGCGCCCATTATCTCTTGCTAGCAAATTCTCGTAGGAATCATGATCCTGGTTTCCGCGGAGCTTCATGAGCCGGAATTTTCCGGTCATCGCTAGCGCTCCGTCAGCGAAATCAATGTTGAACTTGGCCACCGCCGCGCCACGGACCTTCGAAGAAACCTGCCCCAAGTCAATCGGGCGCCCATTAATGCGTAGCGTCACCAAGAAAGGGCGAGCTTCAGCAAAGGGGGAAATGACCTGCGAAAGATCAGCGATTAGCTTTTCGACCGCTCTCCCGCCCCAAACCTCGGCATTTCGCAACCCAGAGACAACTAGCTTTGTACCTTTATTTCGTGTAGATGTTTTCGCTGTGTCAATTGATACCGGCACTTCGCTTAAGCTTTTGTCATCGGTAAACGCGTCCCAAGCAAATGCGACGTGCAACGTATCATCTTGTCCGTCCTTGCGCGTATAAAGCTCCAGGTTTTGACCCAGTTTCTGGGTGCTTAGACGCCCCAAGCCTTTATCACCCAAAGGCGTTCGCCCCTTAGGTGTCTTGCGCCCGGAAGCCTTCATGATCCGCTTTCCTGATAGCGAAATCATTAACCAACCACGTTCGATATCGGCGCGGTTCATTCCCATGCCGTCATCTTCAATTGCAACGTAGCCGACGGCCTCGGAAAACTTACTCCCCTCACCGGGCGGCGCGTCAGTCGTGTTTACAACAACGTGTGCGTAAGTCGCGTCGGCATCGTAACAATTCTTAACGAGTTCAACAATCGCCGTGACTTCGTCTGACACCAGTTCGTCACCCAATTGACGGACGACAGCCGCGCTGATGTCGAAATGCGGATTGGCCATACGGGTTAAACCTCAGCCTTGCGGATCAAGAGAATTTTCTCTTCCCGCATAGTCGTCGAACTGGCGTTCCTATCAGGCATACGCTTGTGATGAATTCGCCGTGTCAATGTTGTGACCACCTTGCAATTTAGACCTTCAGCAAGTTCGCCGAGGACGAGATCAGTTGGAACTTGCTGTCCGGCAATGCTACGATTTCCGACAGTCCAAATCATGTAACTATCGAGCTTCATCACATCTAGGATGCTTTCCAAGCTTGCTCCTACATCTTTATAGAAGCGGACCAGCCTGGCACGCCCATCCGTTGGCTTCGCTGGCAATCTATCAGCAAAACGTGCCAAGCGAGGTGAAGCTTCAAACAACTTTTCTTCTGTCCATACGTTGTCGCTGGTGGCGCCTCCGAGGCTACGCCGATCGATTTCTTGGGTCGTACGAAGGGTCGCTTCGTCCGCAGCCGGATCAATATCTTTAAAGTCGATCCAGTGCAGTGGAAGGTAGGAATGCTGCCCATAGGTGACTGTAGTCAGATTGTCTCCATATGGGGGGGAGGTCATTAGCAGATCGAATGGCGCAACATCCGCCCAGTGATCCTTTGCACTGCGCGTATCACCTACACGTACAACAGTATCTGCGACGTACTTACCATCTTTAAGTCTACCGGCGTCATCGAGACGTTGCCTGAAGGAAGAGAAGCTTGCAGAGTTCTCACGCGCCAGGTCGCGGAAAACTGCGATTGGTGACAACTTTCGTTTTGCGATTTCCGACAACGGGCGAGCATGAAGTTTATAGGTCGAAGTTCGATCGTTGCTGGTCAGCCGGACAGTTTCGGCCAGTGTAACCCAAAGGAATTGCCGAACCCAAAGATCTTTACATTTGCGAATTGCGCGGCGCAAACGGGACAGTTCCAAAAACACCCCCTCCTGGAACCACTTCTCTAAGTTGGCCATGGAAGTTTCAATAGTGTTCCTCGGATCAGCAGCAGCATCGTTTGCTACTTGCTCAGCAAAGACGCCTACTTCTGGCTCAATTATTCGGGCAGTTCGAACCCGTCCGATCAAAATCGCCAAGGGGTTTATGTCATTCCCGTAGGTCTGCAAGCCATAGTGCATCCCGCTAACCAGCGAGGTACCAGACCCCATAAAAGGGTCATAAACTGATTGGATATCTGGCCGAGCCTCCAACACTGCACCAAGCAACCGGCGCTGGACAAGCGGAACCATCATCGCAGGGTATTGGAAGATGCTATGGGCGCTGTCGGACCTATCTCGATCCTTAGATGACCAAAAGTCGGGGTCTACCCCTCTGGAATCTAGCAACTTAATGAGCTGCGCATCAACATTCTGCGGTGATTTCATCTTAAGCGGATCAGGATCGGTGCGCGCTACAAGAGGCATTTAGCGCTCATCCTCCGCTAGAGCTAAATCTTCACAGTTCATGTGATGCGAGCGACATGCTAAATCAGAAGCCTTGCTCGTAACCACCATATCTTGTGGTGTAGCTGTATCGTTATTCCATAGGTTCGTAAAGGCGTATTCTCCTCTCTGATTGCGGCACATTCCGCAAGCCACAGGTCCGCTTCGAATTGTCAGCCGTTCTCACCACCAGGTGGCATGGCACGCAAAATCAACGAACCATACCGCTGAATCCCCCCCTAAAAAGCCAGGCGCTGCCCCCCCCCAAGCGGTTTGCGTGAAAATAGCGTAAGAAGCCCAGATGGGCTGGGGGTAAGGATTTGATTTTGAGTGATTTTTTTAGTGCAAATGGTGCCCCCACACGGACTCGAACCGCGGACCTACTGATTACAAATCAGTTGCTCTACCAGCTGAGCTATAGGGGCACTTAGCTGTGAAACCGCGCTTAACATCCTTCGCGGGTCCCTCGCAAGAGGTCTTTTCAGCAAAAGAACAGGCTTGCGGGCAAGCAGGGTCTCAGCGCGCTTGGCGGGTGCTGAAGGGCCCCGGTCCAAGGGGGCTTTTTGCAGCCGTGCCGGTATGGCCGGACAGCGGCTGCACAGCACCCGGCGGACAGGCCGCAAGGCCGGTTCAGGCTTACTGCAAGGGCTGGCCATTGCGCCCGAAGGTCAGGGTTTCGCGGCTCAGGTCGTCGTATGTCACCTCAACGGCAACATGCTGGATCGAGCCCGGCGGATAGCTGCGGTACGGCATCCCGTCCTCAGCCTTGATCATGTTCGGCAAGCCTTCGTCCAGATGGCACTCCGGCAGCGGCCAGAGTTCCGGCGCGGCGCCGTTTACCCCCAGCCTGACCTGCGCCAGGCCGCAGCGCCAGGACCACAGGTGGGTGACATACAGCAGGTCCTGGCCGCCGAACTCGCGCACGTGGATCCAGCTGGCCCGGGTTGCCGCCAGAATCGGCTTCACCTCGGCTGCGGTGGTGAACCGGCCGGCGGCCTCCTGCGGCTCCGCTGCCAGCACGGGGGCGGCCGGGGCAGGCGCAGACAGCGCCGCAGCCTCGGGCGCTGCGCCGCCCTGGCCCGGCTGTGCCGATGCGGCGATGATCGTCAGGATCACGTCAATCATGTTCTCGCTCCATTTGAGGGCCCGCGCGCTGACACAGGGGCGCCCGAAATTCCCAACGGCCTGTTGCACGGCATCCTGCCGCCTTGTAGCTACCTTAGCAGGCAGGTCTGCCTGCGGCCTTAACAGGCAGTCCTAACCGCCCGGCAGAGACGGAAAACGGGGAAAACAATGGCAAATGCCCCCTTCAGCGTGATGATCATCGGCCAGGCGGGCCGGCTGCAGTATGAGGCCGTGCTGTTTGCCGCCTCGCTGCGCCGCTGCTCCCCCGGATTTTCCGGCCGCCTGTTTGTGGCGGTGCCGCAGCCGGGGCCCCTGTGGGACAAGGATCCCAGCATCCGCAATCCGGAGGTGCTGCAGGCGCTGGCGGAACTGGATGCGGAAATCCTGCCGTTTGAGAACCAGGTGTTCGGCGCCGCATACCCCTATGGCAACAAGATCGAGGCGCTGCAGGCCCTGCCTGAGGGGGAGCCGTTTGTCTTTTTCGACACCGACACACTGATCACCGGCGAGCTGGCGGAGGTGCCGTTTGATTTCTCCCGGCCCTCGGCGTCCCTGCGGGTCGAGGGGACCTGGCCCGAGCCGACGCTGTACGGGCCGGGCTATACCGGCATCTGGCAGTCGCTTTACACCCGTTTCGGCCTGGATTTCCCGTCCAGCCTCGACCTCAGCCAGCCGGATGAATACTGGAAGCGCTACCTTTATTTCAACGCGGGCTTTTTCTACGGCGCCTGTCCGCGGGCCTTTGGCGCGCGGTTCCTGGCCTATGCGCAGTCGGTCCGGGACGATCCGCCAGCCGAACTGACCGGCCAGAGCCTCGACCCCTGGCTCGACCAGATCGTGCTGCCGCTGGTGATCCATTCCTTCGGAGGCGGCCGCGACGCGCTGCCCGCGGGCTATCTGGATGGCGGAACCAGCTGCCACTACCGGCTGTTTCCGCTGCTTTACGCGCGCGAGAGCGACCGGGTGGTGGAGCTGCTGCACGAAATCACCGCGCCGAACCGGATCAAGAAAGTGCTGAAAGCCTATGAGCCGATCAAGCGCATGGTCTATCAGGGCCGCGGCGCGAAGGTGCGGGCGCTGTTTGACCGCGAAAACCTGCCGCGGCGCGAGCAGGCAATCCGCAACCGGATCAAAAAGGAAGGCTTCTGGATGCGCTGAGGCCGGCGTGTCTTTCTGCTCACTGAAATGCGCGCCACATGCCGCGGGCATATGGCAGCAGCCGGTCCGCCGAGGCATTGGGGAGGGGCGCCGGGGAGGTTCCGTCCCGAAACCGGCCCTAAAACCGTCTGCCAGCGGCCCTTTGCGCTTCAGCGGCGCAGCCAGCGGTGCACGTCTTCTTTGCCGTTGCGGCAGGCTGCTAGCAGGCTGCTGCCCTTGGCCAGATGGCAGGCGACGGCCGTGGCCAGGCTGCAGCCCGTGCCGCGTTTGGACACTGCCAGCCGCGGCGCGGCATAGGCGAGGGGCGGGCCATCTGGGGTGAACAGCAGGTCGGTGCTTTCCGCCCCGGTGCCATGGCCGCCTTTGACCAGCACCGCGCGCACCCCCAGCGCCAGCAGCGCAGCGGCCTGCGCCTCAGGGCTGCCCAGCACGCCGGACAAGACCTCCAGCTCCGCCAGGTTCGGCGTCACCAGCGCCGCCCGGCGCAGCAGCACGCCAAAACCGTCTGCCGCCATCAGCGTGCCGCCGGAACTTGCCTTCAGCACCGGGTCCAACACGATGGGCAGTCCCGCAGGCAAAGCCGCGCCCGCCGCCTCTGCCACTGCGGCGGAGCCCAGCATCCCGATCTTCACCGCACCGGGCCGCGGCGGCGTTGCCAGGGCGGCGCGCGCCTGGTCTGCAACACTCAGTGCGGGGCAGGGGTGAACGGCCAGCACGGCCTCATTGGTCTGCACCGTCACGGCTGTCACCACCGGGCGCACGGACACCCCCAGCGCTGCCGCCATCGCCGTATCGCGGCTCAGGCCCGCACCGCCGCTGCTGTCGGTGCCGCCAATCGCCAGGATCCAGGTCATCCGCCGTCCCCAGCGGCCAGCAGCGCCAGGTTGCCGTATCCCGCCTGCTGCAAGTCCTGCGCCGCGCCCCAGGCCCGCAAACCCGTGCGGCAGCACAGCACGATCCGGCCCGCGCGCGGCAGCTCTGCCGCCAGCAGGCCGGCGCGGGCCATCCGGCGGGCCTGCGGCACAGGCAAGCGCGGGGCTTCGGCGGCCTCGCGCAGCTCGATCACCGTATCGTCAGGGCGGATATGAGACGCCGCAATGAACGGCAGGGCATCCTCCGGCTCCGCGGCATCATCAAAGCGGAACGAGCTGACCTGCAGGTCCTGCAGCCGGAAAATAAACAACTGTCCCCGCGGGGACGGCTGGTGGTTGAGCAGCGCCTTCAGGGCAAGCTGCGCCTGCAGCGCGCCGATTAGGCCCACGGCAGGCCCCATCACACCCGCGGTTGCGCAGGTCGCGGACTGCGCGGGCAGATCCGGGAACACCGCGCGCAAGGACGGCCCGCCGCCGCAGAAGCCCCCGGCATACCCCGACTGCCCCAGCGCCGAGGCGGAGATCAGCGTCTTGCCCTGCTGCCGGCACGTGTCCGAGAGGATGTAGGACACCGCAAAACTGTCCGCGGCATCCACCACCAGATCGGCCTCCGCAACCATCGCCGCGGCATTGGCGGCGTCCAGCGGCTGCACAAGGGCCGTCACTTGCAGATCCGGGTTGGCCGCCAGCAGATGCCGCCGCGCGGCCTCCGCCTTGGGGCGGCCGAGATCGGCCATGGAATAAAGCACCTGCCGGTGCAGGTTGCTCTCCTCCACCGCGTCGCCATCCATCACCGTGATGCGCCCGGCGCCCGCGCCGCCCAGATACTGCAGCACCGGGCAGCCGAGGCCCCCGGCGCCCACCACCAGCACATGCGCCTTGGCAAGGCGTTCCTGACCCCCGGCACCGACTTCGGGCAGGATCATCTGGCGCGCATAGCGGCTCATGTGCGGCAGGCCTCCACCCATTCGCGGGTGCGCGCCTCAGGGTCCTCTGCCAGCTGGATATCGGTCACCACCGCCGCACTGTCGGCCCCTGCGGCAAAGACCCCTGGCAGCCGCTCCGGCGTCAGCCCGCCGATCGCAACCAGGGGGGTGTCTCCCGCCATCCGCTTCCAGCGCGCCACTTGCTCCAGCCCCTGCGGCCCCCATTTCATCTTCTTCAGCAGCGTCGGATAGACCGGCCCCAGCGCGACATAGGCCGGCCCGAAGGACAGCGCGCGCTCCAGCTCTGCCTCATCATGGGTCGACAGCCCGAACCGCACACCGCGGCGGCGCAGCGCGGCAAAGTCTGCGGTGTCCATGTCCTCCTGCCCCAGATGCACGAAATTGCAATTCAGCTCCAGCGCCGCCTGCCAGTAGTCATTGACCACCAGCTGCGCGCCGTGCACCGCGCAAAAGTCGCGCGCGCGCGCAATCTGCCGGCGGACTTCCGCCTCGGGCTGATCCTTGATGCGCAGCTGCACCAGCCTCGCCCCCTGCGGCACCAGCAGCTCCAGCCGGCCGACATGGCCGGTGATCAGATAGAACCGTTCCATCATGCAAACTCCGCCAGGCCCAGAACCGGGGTGGAGGGCACCGCCATATCGCGCCGCTCCATCGGATCGGCCTCATACCCAAGGCGTCCGGCCTCAACCGCCAAGGCCATCGCGCGGGCCATCCCGGCAGGGTCGCCTGCCTTGGCCACTGCGGTGTTCAGCAGCACCGCATCCATGCCCAGCTCCATCGCTTGCGCCGCGTCCGAAGGCCGCCCGATCCCGGCATCCACGATCAGCGGCACGTCCGGGAAATGCGCCCGCATCGCCCGCAAGCCATCCGGGGTGCGCAGCCCCTGGCCGGAGCCGATCGGCGCGCCCCAGGGCATCAGCACTTCACAGCCCGCCTCCAGCAGCTTCTCCCCCGCCACCAGATCGTCGGTGGTATAAGGAAAGACCTGGAACCCCTCGGCGCTGAGGATCCGCGCCGCCTCCACCAGTCCGAACACATCCGGCTGCAGCGTGTCGGAATGGCCGATCACCTCCAGCTTGATCCAGGGCGTATCAAACAGCTCCCGCGCCATATGGGCCGTTGTCACCGCCTCCTGCACCGAATGGCAGCCGGCGGTATTGGGCAGGATCCGGCAGCCGGTCTCCCGCAGGCTGTCCCAGAACCCGGCGCCGGAGCCATCGGCGGTTTCGCGGCGCAAGCTGACGGTGATGATTTCCGTGCCGCTGGATTTCACCGCCGCCGCCAGAACCGCGGGCGAAGGATATTGGGCCGTCCCCAGCAGCAGACGCGAGGTGATCTCTGTTCCGTAAACGCGCATCTCACCCTCCCTGCATCGGCGCCAGCACTTCCAGCCGGTCGCCTTCACACAGCTGCACCTCTTCCCGCTGTTCGCGGGCCACAAAGGTGCCGTTCAGCGCGGTCGCAACCGCCGAGCAGGCAAAGCCCAGCTCGTGCAGGACCGCCTGCAGATCGGTTGCCGACACGTCACGCGGTTCGGCGTTCACGATAATCTTCATCTGTCGTCTCCTGGAGCAGGCGGCGGGCCGCGGCTTCTGCCATCGCGGGGGCAAGCAAAAAGCCGTGGCGGTAAAGCCCGTTGAGGTAAAGCGTGCCGTCCTGTTCGGTCAGCCGCGGCAGGTTGTCGGCGAAAGCCGGGCGCAGCCCTGCGCCGGTCTCCGCCACGCTGGCCTCCGCAAAGCCCGGGTGCAGGGCGAAGGCAGCGCTCAGCAGTTCACTGAGCGAACGCAGGGTGATGCCCCGGCCGGAGCTGCTCTCGATCATGGTGCCGCCGATCATGAAAAACCCGTCCCCGCGGGGCACCAGGTAAAGCGGCATCCGCGGATGCAGCAGCCGCAGGGTGCGGGTGATCTCCACCTCCGGGCAATGGAGGACGGCCATCTCGCCGCGCACCGGGCGCAGGCCGGGCAGTGGCGCCGCCATGCCGGTGCAGTCCAGGGTGACACCGGCCGGAGCGGGGGAGCCATAGCGGATCTCCACGCCCATCGCCTGCACCGTGGCGCTCAGATCGCGCAGCGCCCGCCGCGGGTCCAGATGCGCTTCCTGCTCAAAGAACAGCCCTTGCGCAAACCGCCCCGCCAGCGCCGGTTCCAACTCCGCAATCTCCGCCCCGTCCACGCCGCGGTGGCCGGTGGTGCGGCGGGCAAAACGGGTCAGCTCTGCCCGGTCGCGGGCAGGCGCCACCACCAGCGTGCCGCGCCTGTGGACCGGGGTGATCCTGGCCCACCAGCCGGCGGCGCGGCTGCCGAGGGTGATGACGTCCTCCTCGGCGCTTTCGCGTTCGCACCAGGGCGCCAGCATGCCGCCCGCAAAGCGCGCGACGCTGCTGTCTCCGGGCGTTTTCCCCCGTTCATAGACGGTGACCGCCGCCCCGCGCTGCGCCAGCTCAAAGGCGCAGGCGAGGCCGGCCAGGCCCGCACCGGCGATGGTGATCATTCGGCCAGCTCCGCAGCCTCGGCGGCAGGCACATAGAGTTCGCCGCCTTCCCGGAACTTGGCGGCCATGGCCTCCATGCCTTCCTTCTGCGCCTCGGCGCGGATGTCGTGGCTGATCCGCATGGAGCAGAACTTCGGCCCGCACATGGAGCAGAAATGCGCCACCTTGTGCGCCTGTTTCGGCAGGGTCTGGTCGTGGAATTCGCGCGCCGTGTCGGGGTCCAGCGACAGGTTGAACTGATCCTCCCAGCGGAACTCGAACCGGGCACGGCTCAGCGCATCGTCGCGGCGCTGGGCGCCCGGCAGCCCCTTGGCAAGGTCGGCAGCATGGGCCGCGATCTTGTAGGTGATCACCCCGGTTTTCACATCGTCGCGGTCCGGCAGGCCCAGGTGCTCCTTCGGCGTCACGTAGCACAGCATCGCGCAGCCGAACCAGCCGATCATCGCCGCCCCGATGCCGCTGGTGATGTGGTCATAACCCGGCGCGATGTCGGTGGTCAGCGGCCCCAGCGTATAGAACGGCGCCTCGTGGCAGCACTCCAGCTGCTTGTCCATGTTCTCCTTGATCTTGTGCATGGCGACATGGCCCGGCCCCTCGATCATCACCTGGCAATCCTTGGCCCAGGCGATCTTGGTCAGCTCACCCAGGGTTTCCAGCTCGGCAAACTGCGCCTCGTCATTGGCGTCGGCGATGGAGCCGGGGCGCAGCCCGTCGCCCAGCGAGAAGGAGACGTCATACTGGCGGCAGATGTCGCAGATCTCCTCGAAATGTTCATAGAGGAAGCTCTCCTTGTGGTGATGCAGGCACCACTTCGCCATGATCGAGCCGCCGCGCGAGACAATCCCCGTCACCCGGTTCACCGTCATCGGCACCATATGCAGCCGCACACCGGCATGGATGGTGAAATAATCGACGCCCTGTTCCGCCTGCTCAATCAGCGTGTCGCGGAACACTTCCCAGGTCAGGTCCTCGGCGATGCCGTTTACTTTCTCCAGCGCCTGGTAGATCGGCACCGTGCCGATCGGAACGGGCGAGTTGCGCACGATCCATTCGCGGGTGTTGTGGATGTTGCGGCCCGTGGACAGGTCCATCACCGTGTCGGCGCCCCAGCGGATCGCCCAGACCAGCTTGTCGACCTCTTCCTCCATCGAGGAGGTGACGGCAGAGGTGCCCATATTGGCGTTGATCTTCACCTTGAAGTTGCGGCCGATGATCATCGGCTCGATTTCCGGGTGGTTGATGTTGGCCGGGATGATGGCGCGGCCGGCGGCGATCTCCTGGCGTACGAACTCCGGCGTCACGTAATCAGGGATGTTGGCGCCGAAATCATTGCCGTCGCGATTTGCATGGCAGGGCGACAGCTCGCGCAGCTGGTTTTCGCGGATCGCCACGAACTCCATCTCCGGCGTGATTAGCCCTGCACGCGCGTAGGCCAGCTGGGTCGGCGCCTTGCCATCCTTGCCGCGCAGCGGCGCGGGTTTCACCGGGAATTCCGGCGTCAGCCGGTCGCCCTCGACAAAGCCGTTGTCCTCCGGCTTCACGTCGCGGCCCTGATAGCGCTCAACGTCGCCGCGGGCGAGGATCCACTGGTGGCGCAGCGCGGGCAGGCCCTGGCGGATGTCGGTCAGCACGTCCGGGTCGGTATAGGGGCCGGAGCTGTCATAGACCGGCAGCGGCGCCTCGGCCGCGGTGGGGTGGGTGGAGATTTCCCGCATCGGCACGCGGATGTCCTCATGGACCTCGCCGCTGACGTAGATCTTGCGCGACGCGGGCAAGGCACCTGTGGTGATTTTCGGGTTGGGGACGTTCATCTGGTGTTCCTCCGGGCCTTCGGTTCAAAAACACCAATTGAGCCGGGACGGAGGAAAACGGGCAGGGGGGTGTACAGCCGGTGTACGGCCGGTGCACGCATGCTGCCTGTTCGAAACACGGGTTGCCGCAGGGGGCGCCGCACCATGTTTCTTGCTTCCTACGCCAGTATCAACTGGGTCAGGTTCAAAGGGTCGCGCCGCCGGTCCGGGTTGCCCCGCACCATGACGCCTCTCAGTCCCTTGGGCGGGACTCCCCTGCGTGCCTATAGGGCTAGGGGAGGTGCGGGGTTCGCGTCAACCGGAATCTTTGTAGATATTTTTTATCCCTTTGAATCATGGGTTTCGGTGGATTATTGCTGAAAACCCGGGGCAAATCGCTGCAGCGCGGCTTTGGTGCTTGATCGGCGCTTGCAAAATTATCTATAAAAATCCGCAACGCCATCCGCGCATGGCCAACAGGTATAGAGAACAGGAGACAGCATGCTGGACGCTGCACCCATCCGCACCGACTGGACCCGCGAGGAAGCGGAAGCGATTTACAATAAGCCTTTCATGGACTTGCTGTTTCAGGCGCACACCGTGCACCGGCAGTATTTCGACCCCAACCAGGTGCAGAAATCCAAGCTCCTCAGCATCAAGACCGGCGGCTGCGCCGAGGATTGCGCCTATTGCTCGCAGTCGGCGCGCAATGGCGCGCAGCTCTCGGCCTCCAAGCTGATCGAGGTGCAGCGGGTGATTGCCGAGGCCAAGAAAGCCAAGGAAGGCGGCGCGACCCGCTACTGCATGGGAGCCGCCTGGCGCTCGCCCAAGGACCGCGACATGGCCGCGCTTGAGGCGATGGTGCAGGGCGTCAAGGACCTGGGCATGGAAACCTGCATGACGCTGGGCATGCTGGACGAGGAGCAGGTGTTCCGCCTCAAGGACGCAGGCCTCGACTATTACAACCACAACATCGACACCTCGGAGCGCTACTACTCCGAGATCATCACCACCCGCACCTTTGCCGACCGTATCGACACCCTGAACCGGGTGCGCGAGGCGGGTATCAAGGTCTGCTCCGGCGGCATCGTCGGCATGGGGGAGAAGCAGCTGGACCGCATCGACATGATGCTGGCGCTGGCCACGCTCGAGGTGCATCCAGATTCGGTGCCGGTCAACATGCTGATTCCGATTGCCGACACGCCGCTCGCCAATGTCGAGAAACTGGATCCGATCGAATTCGTCCGTTCCGTGGCTCTGGCCCGGATTTTGATGCCGAAATCCCATGTGCGCCTCTCCGCAGGCCGCACCGATATGTCGGACGAGATGCAGGCGATGTGTTTCTTTGCCGGCGCAAACTCGATCTTCGTGGGCGACACGCTGCTGACTGCGGACAACCCCGAAGAGGACAAGGACCAGCAGCTGTTTGACCGTCTGGGCATCACCGCGATGGCGGCAGGCTGCGACGGCAGCCGCTGATGGCGGGCGCCTTCCCCCGGCATGAGAAATCGCTGGAAGCGCTGCGCACGCGCGGGCGCTACCGGCAGCTGATGCCGCGGGACGGGCATGACTTTGCCTCCAACGACTACCTTGGTCTGGCGGGCAGCGACGTGCTGCGCGCCGCCGCCGCCGCTGCGCTGGCGCGCGGTGTGCCGGTCGGGGCCGGCGGTGCGCGCCTGTTGCGCGGCAATGACGCGGAGCATCAACTGCTGGAGGCCGAGGCGGCCGCGTTTTTTGGAACCGAGGCCGCGCTGTTCATGGGCGGCGGCTTCAATGCCAATCAGGCGATCTTCTCAACCCTGCCGCAGCAGGGCGATCTGGTGCTCTATGATGCGCTGATCCACGCCAGCACCCATGACGGGATGCGGCTGGGCCGGGCCGAGACCCGCAGCTTCGCTCATGGCGATGCGGAGGATGCCGCACGGGTGCTGAAGACATGGCGTGCTGAGGGCGGCACAGGGCAGGCCTGGATCGCGGTTGAGGCGGTCTATTCCATGGACGGCGACCTGGCGCCGCTGGACGCGCTGATGGCGCTGGCGGATGCCGAAGGCGCGGTGCTGGTGGTGGATGAGGCGCATTCTTCCGGCGTGTTCGGCGATCTGGGCCGCGGGCTGGCACACGGCATCGCCCACCGCCCCAACGTCCTTTCCTTACACACCTGCGGCAAGGCGCTGGGCGCCTCGGGCGCGCTGATCTGCGGCCAGAAGGTTTTGATCGAGACGCTGATCAACAAGGCGCGCGGGTTCATCTTTGCCACGGCGCCGTCACCCTTGAACGCGGCACTGGTGCGGGCCGCCTTGCAGGAGCTGCAGCAGAACCCGGGCCGCCGCGAACGGGCGTGGCAGGGGATCACCCATGCCCAAGACGAAGCCAAACGCCTGTGCGGGCTGGAGGGTTTCCAGAGCCAAATTCTGCCGGTGGTGATCGGCGACGACAAGCGCACCATGGCGCTGGCCTCAGCCATGCAAGGCCATGGCTATGACATCCGCGGCATCCGCCCGCCGACGGTGCCGCGCGGCACTTCGCGGCTGCGGCTGTCGATCACGTTGAATACAGCGGCAGAGGTCATCACCGCGATGTTCGAAGACCTCGCCCGGGAAATGGAGAGTGCAGCATGAGCGCGCTGATCGTCACCGGAACCGATACCGGCATCGGCAAGACCATCTTCTCCGCCGGTCTGGTGCAGGCGCTGGGCGCGACCTATTGGAAGCCGGTGCAATCCGGGCTGGAGGAGGAGACCGACAGCCAGATCGTCGCCCGCCTGTCCGGCCGCCCGGCGCTGCCGGAGGGATACCTGCTGCAACTGCCCGCCTCGCCGCATCTGTCGGCGGAGGCCGAAGGGGTGGAGATCGACCCGGACGCGCTGCCGTTGCCCGAAGTGGACGGCGTGCTGGTGGCCGAGGGGGCAGGCGGCCTGATGGTGCCTTTGAACCGCAAGGTGCTGTATCTCGACCTGTTTGCCCGCTGGGGCGCGCCGGTGATCCTGTGTGCACGCACGCAGCTGGGGACGATCAACCACACGCTGCTGTCTCTGAATGCCTTGCGCGATGCAGGCTGCACGGTTGTCGGCGTGGCCTTCATCGGAGATCCGGAACCTGCGGTGGAGGAAACCATCTGCCAGTTCGGCCAGGTGGCGCATCTGGGAAGGCTGCCGGTGCTGGACGCGCTGACCTCTGACGCCTTGGCCGTGGCTTTTCAGGCCAGCATCCGGTTGGACCTGATTAGGGAGGCACTGTCATGAGCGCCGCAGGCCTCACCCAGCTCGAATTCGACCAGCAGCACCTCTGGCACCCTTACACCAACGTGGCCAAGCCCGGGCCGACATTTGTGGTCAAGGAAGCCGAGGGCGTGCATATCACACTGGACGACGGAACCCGGCTGATCGACGCCATGTCATCCTGGTGGTGCATGATGCACGGCCACAGGAACCCGGCAATCACCAAGGCGATTCACGACCAGCTCGACACCCTGCCGCATGTGATGTTCGGCGGGCTGACCCATGATCCGGCCATCGACCTCGGCCGCAAGCTCTTGGAGATCACGCCGGACAGCCTCACTCGCATCTTTTATTGCGACAGCGGCTCGGTCTCGGTTGAAGTGGCGATGAAGATGGCGGTGCAGTATCAGCACGCCATCGGCCAGCCAGAGCGCAAGGAGTTCGCCACCATCCGCTCCGGCTATCACGGCGATACCTGGAAGGCGATGAGCGTCTGCGACCCGGACACCGGGATGCACCACCTGTTCCAGGGCGCGCTGAGCGTGCAGCATTTCGTCTCCCGCCCGCCGATCCGCATTCATGAGGACTGGAACGACAATCCGGCGCAGAACGGCCTGGGTGAGCTGCGCGCGGCCTTGGAGGCCAACGCGCAGAAGATCGCTGCCTTAATCCTGGAACCCGTGGTGCAGGGCACTGGCGGCATGTATTTCTACCACCCGGAGTATCTCAATCAGGCGCGCGCCCTTTGCGATGAGCTGGGCATCCTGCTGATCTTCGACGAGATCGCCACCGGGTTCGGCCGCACCGGAGAGCTGTTTGCCACCAATTTTTGCACGGTTGAGCCGGACATCATCTGCCTCGGCAAGGGGCTGACCGGCGGCCATATCTCATTTGCCTGCACCATGACCAATGACCGCGTGGCCCAAGGCATCGGCGGCGGCAATCCGGGGCTGTTCATGCATGGGCCGACTTACATGGGCAACCCGCTGGCCTGCGCCGCGGCCAAGGCCTCGCTGGACCTGCTGACGGGGCAGGACTGGCGCGGCACCGTGGCGGCCATCGGTGAGCAGATGCAGGCCGAACTGGCCCCGGCCCGCGATCTGCCCAATGTGGCGGACGTGCGGGTGCTGGGCGCCATCGGGGTGATCGAGATGAAACACCGCGTCTCGGCGGATGAGGCCCACGCCCGCGCGCACGAGATGGGCGTGTTCCTGCGCCCCTTCGGCACCAATATCTACACCATGCCGCCCTTCATCACCTCGCCGGATCAGCTCAGCGAAATCACCGCGGGCATGCTGCGGCTGGCGCGGGAGCTGTAGGCCATGGAGTTCCGCTGGCTCAAACAGAACAGCGCGGCCGAGGCCATCGTGGTCTTCGGCGGCTGGGCTGTAGGGCCGGAGGTGTTCTGGCATCTGGATGGTCCGCAGGACATCCTGTTTGCCAGCGGATACGGCGACCTGGGCGCGGATCTGCCGGATCTGTCCGGTTATGAGCAGGTCAGCCTGCTGGCGTGGTCGTTTGGGGTTGCGGCCTATGCGCACTGGCAGCAGGGGCGGCCAGACCCGTTCCGCCGCAAGGTGGCGGTGAACGGCAGTCTGAAGCCGGTGAACCGCAGCGCGGGCATTCCGCCTGCGGTCTTCCGCAAGACAGCCGAGACGCTGAGCCTGGAAAGCTTTCAAAGTTTCCTGACCCGCGTCTTCGGGCAGCCGCAAACCCCCGAACCGCTGGATGTAGAGGCGCGCCGGTCTGAGCTTATGGCCGTCGAGCGCCGCGGTGACGCGCCGCAGACGCGGTTTGACCGGATCTGGATCAGTTCCGGTGACAAGATCTTTCCGCCGGCCAACCTGCAGCGGGCCTGGGCAGGGCAGGCGGTCCGCCTGATCGACGCGCCGCATGCGCCGTTCGGCCAGTTCGCGACGTGGGAGGCGCTGCTGCAATGAAAGACATGACGCCTCCTCAGCTGGATCAGTCGCGGGTGCGGCAAAGCTTCCGGCGCGGGCTGCTAAGCTATCATCGCACCGCTTCGGTGCAGGCGGACATTGCCGCCCGGCTGGCAGAGCTGCTGCAGGCCCAGGGCGCGCCGGAGCGGTTTGAGGCCGCCCTGGAATTCGGCTGCGGCACCGGCCATCTGACCCGTCAGCTGGTGCAGCGGTTCGGGGTTGGCAGCCTGCTGCTGAACGATCTGGTGCCGGAGGCGGCATCGGCATTGCAGGAGACAGGCGGCGCTGCGCCTGTGCAGGCCCGGTTCCAGGCCGGGCCGGTCGAAAGCCTGCCGCTGCCGCACGGGCTGGACCTGATCGCCTCGGCCTCCACCGTGCAATGGATTCCGGACCTGCCTGCGCTGACGGCGCGGCTGGCGGCGCGGCTCAACCCCGGCGGCTGGCTGGCGCTGTCGGGCTTTGGGCGCAGCCAGTTCCGCGAGCTGGCGGCGCTGGGCTCCGCCGCGGCGGCGCCCAGCTATCTGGATGCCGGGGAGTGGCGGGCGGTGCTGCCGCAAAGTCTGGACCTTCTGGCGGTCACCCAGACGCCGGTGGTGCTGGAATTCGACACCGCACTGGCGCTGCTGAAGCATCTGCGCCAGACCGGTGTCAACGGCCATGCCCAGCAAAGCTGGTCGCGGCGGCATCTGCGGGACTTCGAGGACGCCTACCGCGTGCGGTTCAGCCGTGGCGGCAAGCTGCCGCTGACCTATGACCCGGTGCTGCTGGTGGCCCGCCGCAGGGCCTGATCCGCTGCTTCTCTTCCTTCGGCGCCATCCGCGCTTGAAGCAAGTTTTAGGCTTTTTTCTATCCTTTCACGCCGCCGCTCTGCCGCGGCGTTAATCTTTGTCAATGCCGTCCTGTTATGCCGGATCCGGAGCTGCGCCTGCGCGCGGCATTTCGCAAGACTGGCAGTACGGGAGTGACGTCAATGAAAGTGAAAGCGTTTGCGGCAGCGCTGGCGGCGCTGGCGGTTTCCGGGGCCGTTGAGGCCGCGGATATGGGGGATGTGGAAACGCCCATCCGCCTGTCGCTGAACAACTGGACCGGCCAGCGCCTGTCGACCTATATCGCGGGCGGCATGCTGGCAGAGGCGGGCTACAAGGTCGAATACGTCGAAGCGGATCTGAACGCCCTTTATGAGCAGATCGCCACTGGCGAGGTTCATGCCATGATGGAAATCTGGACCACCAGCGACCCTGAGGACTATATCTCCGTGCGCGATGCGGGCCGGGTGGAAGAGCTGGGCGACTTGGGGCTGGATGCGCGCAACGGTGTGGTTTACCCGCCCTATGTCGCGCAGATGTGCCCGGGGCTGCCCAACTGGGAAGCGCTGCGCGACTGCGCCGGTATCTTCTCCGAAGACGGCAACGGCAAGCGCGGGCGCTACTTGGCCTATCCGGAATCCTGGGGCTCTCCCGGGGCAGACCGGATCCGGGCGCTGGATCTGCCGTTTGACGTGGTCGCGGCTGAGTCCGAGGCGGCGATGATCGAGGAATTCCAGCAGGCCTACAAGGACAAGCGCCCGGTGATCGCCACCTTCTGGGCGCCGCATTGGGCGATGTCCTCTTATGCGCTGCAATTCGTGCGCCTGCCCAAGCCCGAGCCGGCCTGCTATAGCGACCCGTCTTGGGGGCCCAACCCCAAGGCCGCCGGCGACTGCGACTTTGCCCGCGGCGGCGTGGTCAAGGCCAGCTGGTCCGGGTTTAAGGAACGCTGGCCCGCAGCCCATGAAATCCTCAAGAACTACGAGCTGAGCATCTGGGACCAGCAGCCGCTGATCGGGCTGGTGGACGTGCGGGGCGAGACGGTTCAGGGCGCCGCCCGGGGCTGGCTGGCGGTGAACCGCGCCAAATGGGTGCCGACTGTCGAGGAGGCCACCGGCAAGGGCCGCTCCTGATCCGGGCTCACCTGGGGCTAACTGCGGACCAATTAGCGCAACAGCGCCCTTCGCGATGCGGGGCGCTGTTTTGCGCGTTTGGCCCTGCGGCTTGCGGCGGCGGGCGCAGCCGCGTAAGCCCGGCGCGGGCGGGAAAAGTGATTCCGGAAGTTGTGCGTTTGCACAAAAACTTGAACCGTCAATCAGAATATTTTGCGGTTTGCGGCGCAATTGCTCGACAAAGCGTCGTAATATGTTCCAATACTTGCATTATCCCCGGCCACACTTGGCTCATGGGTGCCTGCTGACAGCAACAGGGCCGGCTGACAGGCCTGGCAGGCGCCGTGAACCGCCGGGTTCCAAATGACGCGCCACAGCCGGAAACAGGCGGCGCAAACGGATAATGACAGGGAGTATTGAGATGACTTTTAAAGGATATGCGCTGGCACTGAGCGCCGCCGCAATGACGGTGGCTGCGGGCATCGCCTCGGCCGCGGAACTGGGCGACACCAGCAAGCCGATCAAGCTGGCGGTGAATGAATGGACCGGCCAGCATGTGACCACCCACATCGCGGGCGAGATGCTCAAGGCCGCGGGCTATGACGTGGAATATGTCTCTGCCGGGATGATGAACCAGTTCCAGGCGATTGCTGATGGCGATATCCACGCGACGCTGGAAATCTGGTCTTCCAACGTGTCCGACGAATACGGCAAGAAGATCGAAGAAGGCACCGTGGTGGAGCTGGGCGACCTTGAACTGAACGCCCGCGAAGGCATCGCCTATCCCGCGCATGTGGCCGAGATCTGCCCCGGCCTGCCGGCCTGGGAGGCGCTGAAGGACTGCGCGATGCAATTCGCCACCGCCGAAACCCTACCCGAAGGCCGTCTGGTGGACTACCCCGCGGACTGGGGCACACCGGGCGCGGACCGCATGACCGGCCTGGGGCTGCCCTTCAAGGCGGTGCCCGCAGGATCTGAGGCAGCGCTGATCGTCGAGCTGCGCGCCGCGACCGAGCGCAAGACACCGCTGCTGATCACCTTCTGGCAGCCGCATTGGGCGATGTCGGCCTATGACGTGAAATTCGTCGACCTGCCGCCGGGCGAAGAGGCCTGCTTCAGCGACCCGGCCTGGGGCCCGAACCCGGACGCGGTGAACGACTGCGACTTCTCCCCCTCGCGCATCTTCAAGGCCGCCTGGTCCGGGATGGAGGAAACCTGGCCCGCGGCGTATGAAATCCTGTCGAACTACACCCTGGCCGTTGAGGATCAGCAGCCGATGATGGGCGCGGTCGACGTGGACGGCGGCAAGGTCGAAGAGGTGGTTGCCGAATGGATGACCGCCAACAAGGACAAGTGGCGCCCGGTTGTCGACGCCGCCATCAACTGAGCGCAGCCCTGTGACTGGCTCTGACACGCCTGCCATCACCTGCCGGAATGTCTGGCAGGTGTTTGGCAACAACGCAGACAGCGCCTTGAAAGAGGCGCTGTCGCGGCACGAAACCTCAGAAGCGGCAGCGCTGGAGCTGCGCGGCAAGGGGCTGATCCCTGCGGTGCAGGATGCCTCCTTTGATGTGAAGGAGGGCGAGCTGTTTGTGATCATGGGGCTGTCGGGCTCCGGCAAATCCACCCTGATCCGCTGCATCTCGCACCTGCTGCACGCCACCGGCGGCGAGATCCGCATCGACGGTGAAAACATCGTCGAGGCCAGCCCCAAGCGGCTGATCGAGTTGCGCCGCAAGAAGCTGGGCATGGTGTTCCAGCACTTCGGCCTGTTCCCGCATATGACCGTCGCCGAAAATGTCGCCTACCCGCTGCGGGTGCAGGGGGTGAAGAAAAAGCAGCGGCTGGCCAAGGCGCAGGAGGTGATTGATCTGGTCGGCCTCGGCGGGCGGGAAAAGAACTACCCGCGCGAACTCTCCGGCGGCCAGCGCCAGCGCGTAGGTATTGCCCGTTCGCTGGTGGCCGATTGCTCGGTCTGGTTCCTGGATGAGCCGTTCTCGGCGCTTGACCCGCTGATCCGGCGGCAGCTGCAGGATGAGTTCCTGGAGATCCAGGCCAAGCTGAAGACTACCATCGTCTTCATCACACATGACATCAACGAGGCACTGAAGCTCGCCGACCGGATCGCGATCATGCGCGACGGCAAGGTGGTGCAGATCGGCACCCCCGCCGACATCGTGCTGCGCCCGGCCGATGACTACGTGCGCGAGTTTTCCAAGGACGTGGCCAAGGGGCGGCACGCGCATGTGTCCTCTGTGATGCTGCCGGGCGAGCACCATGTCTATGGTGCCGACGATCCCGGCTTGCGCCAGGATATGACGCTGGACGCGGCGCTGGCACGCTGCATGGAACTGTACGAACCCGTGCCGGTGCGAACGCCCGAGGGCAAGCTGGTCGGCGTTGTGAACCCGGCCGATCTGGCCGCGGCCTTGCAGGTGGAGCAGGGGTGATGGCGGGTCTGTCGAAAGGGGCCGGGGCCGCGTTGATCGCGGCGGCGGCCGGCGCGCTGTGCCTTCTGCTGGAAAGCAGCCTGCCGTGGCTGGTGAAATTCCCCGCTGCCTGGGTGCTGCCCGCAACCGACTGGGTGGGCGCCGTCATGGAGTGGTTCCTGGCGCTGATCAAGCCCGCCGCGCGCAGTTTCTCGGCGCTGATGTATTACCCGATGGAAGCGGCGAACTATGTGCTAAGCAACACGCCCTGGCCGCTGGTCATCTGCGCCACCACGGCGCTGGCCTGGACATTGGGCGGCGTGCGGATGGCGCTGATGGCGGTGGTGGGATTGGGTTTTGTGCTGGCCTCGGGCTATTGGCCCGAAAGCATGAACACCCTGGCGCTGGTGGCCGTCTCGGTTCCCTTGGCGCTGATCATCGGCGGCGGTATCGGCATTTTGGCAAATGAGTACCCCCGCATCCGCCAGCCGGTGCAGGCATTGCTGGACGTCATGCAGACGGTGCCGACCTTCGCCTATCTGACGCCGTTGCTGGTGCTGTTCGGTTTCGGTCCTGTGGTGGGCCTCATCGCCTCTGCCATCTACGCAGCCCCGCCGATGGCCCGCAACGTGCTGCTGGGGCTGGAGCGGGTGGAGCCGGAGATCAAGGAAGCTGCCGTCATGTCCGGCGGCACCCGCCTGCAGCAGTTGTTCCAGTGCGAGATCCCCTCCGCCGGTCAGCAGATCATGGTTGGCGTCAACCAGTGCCTGATGGCGGCGCTCTCGATGGTGATCATCGCCGCCGTGATCGGCGGCTTTGACGATATCGGCTGGGAGGTTCTTCTGACCATGCGCAAGGCGCAGTTCGGCCAGAGCCTGCTGGCCGGTCTGGTGATCGTGATCTTCGCGATCCTGATCGACCGGATGAGCGGCACCCTGACCCAGGACCGGCGCCAGAAGCACGACCCGCGCGTCGCCTGGGGCATCCTGGCGCTGGGCGTTCTGGTCAGCGCGGTCTTCTGGGGCAGCGTTCAGCAGCCCGGCACCTATGCCCTGTTCAACCCGGTGGCGGACAGCGTGGACCGTGGGCTGTCGGCCTTCACTAGCGCCAATGCGGAGTTTCTGACCGCGCTCAAGAACAACGTGATGTTCTACGTGCTGCTGCCCATCCGCATCGGCCTGGATCAGGCGGTGCTGCCCTTCACCTGGGGCTTTGCCTGGACCCCGGCGATGAGCCTGGCGCTGTTTGCAGCCGGTGCTGCGGCGGCGGTGGTCTTTGCGGTGCGCGGACAGCTGGCGCTGGGCGTGATGCTGCTGATCGCGGCGGGAATGCTGGAAACCGGCATTTCTCAGCTGCCTTGGCCCTTTGTGCTGGTGGGCGCAGGCGCGCTGGCTTGGGTTGCAGGCGGGCGCGGTCTGGCGATCCTGACCGTGGTCCTGCTGGGCACCATCCTGCTCTCCGGCCTGTGGGAGCGGGCGCTCCTGTCGCTTTACCTCTCCGGCGCGGCGGTCTTTGCCTGCGCGGTGATGGGCGGCGCCATTGGCCTCGTCTCGGCGGTATCGCCCGGTGTCTGGCGGGTGGTGCGCCCGGTCTGCGACATGCTGCAGACGATCCCGCTGTTCGTGTTCCTGATCCCGGTGCTGATGGTTTTCCAGATCGGCGAGTTCTCCGCCTTCCTGGCGATCATCGCCTATGCCATCGTGCCGATGATCCGCTACACAAGGCACGGGCTGGTCTCGACGCCCGACGAGATGATCGAGGCCGCGACTGCCTCTGGTGCCACCAGGTGGCAGATGCTCAAGGACATCCGCGCACCTTATGCTGCGCCCTCGATCCTGCTGGGCCTCAACCAGACCATTCTCTACGCCTTTGCGATGCTGGTCATCGCGGCGCTGATCGGCACCACCGGGCTGGGCCAGTCGATCTATCTGGCGCTGGGGCAGGCGGATGTGGGACTGGGGATTTCCGCGGGTGCAGCCATGGCGATCCTCGCCCTGATTGCCGACCGCATGGTGCAGGGATTCGCCGAGGAACGGCGCAAGGCCCTGGGGCTTTAGCGGCCCGTAAATCCAAAACAGAAGGGCGCCCCAGCGGCGCCCTTTTTTGATCTGGGGCAACGTTATAGACCGCCAGCCCGCCTATAGCTGCACAGAAGACTGATCTATACCCGGAGAGACCCCGATGGGCTGGCTTGAATTCACCGCCGCGCTGATGCTGTTCCTGGCCAGCCACGCCATCCCCGTGCGCCCGCCGGTGCGGCCCTGGCTGGTCAGCCGCCTGGGGCTTCGCGGCTATTTCATCGCCTACAGTGTGCTGTCTCTGGCGATCTTGGCCTGGCTCGTCGTGGCCGCCGCCCGCGCGCCCTACGTCGGCGTTCTGCCCTACTGGGAGGGGTTCCGCTGGGTGCCGCTTCTGGTGATGCCGCTGGCCTGCCTGCTGGCGGTGGCCGGCATGATGCGGCAGAATCCCCTCAGCTTTGGCGGGCTGGGCGTGCGCGCCTTTGACCCGGCAGACCCCGGCATCCTCGCCGTCAGCCGCCATCCGCTTTTGGCGGCGATGGCGCTATGGGCCGGGGCGCATCTGCTGGCCAACGGCGACCTGGCGCATGTGATCCTGTTCGGCCTCTTTGCGGGCTTTGCCTGGATGGGTATGGCACTGATCGACACGCGCAAGCGGCGCCAGATGGGGCAGGGCGAATGGCGCCGCCTCAGCCGCAATACGGCACGGCTGAACCTGCTGCGCCTGCGTCCCACTGCCAGCGAGGCGGGATGGGCGGCTGCGGTGTTCCTGGCTCTCTTGATCCTGCACGCCCCTGTTATCGGCTACAGCCCGCTGCCCTGGTAGGGGTTGACCGCAGCCGCCGCATGACCACCTATGAAATCAGACGAGACTGGAGAGACCGACACATGCACCTGGCCTATGTGATGACCGAAGAACGCGGTGCCACCGACCGCCTGCTGAGCGAACTGGCCGAACGGCTGCAGGCCAAAGGCCTCCGCCTGGCAGGCATCGTGCAGACCAATGTGGAATGCTATGACAAGGAGCTGTGCGACATGGATGTGCGGGTTCTGCCCGACGGCGAGACCATCCGCATCTCGCAATCCCTGGGCGCGGGCGCCCGCGGCTGCCGCCTGAACCCCGAGGCGCTGGAACAGGCGGTCGGGCAGGTCTCTGCCACCCTGCAATCGGACCCGGCGCCGCAGCTGCTGATCGTCAACAAATTCGGCAAGCACGAGGCTGACGGGCGCGGCATGCGGCCCATCATCGGCGAGGCGCTGGCGCTGGGCATCCCGGTGATTTCCGGCGTCAACAAGATGAACGTGGAGCCGTTCCAGGCCTTCGCCGATGGCCTGGCCGTGGAGGCAGGCCCCGATCTGGACGCGCTGGCCGAATGGGCGGAGCAGGCCGTGGCCGAAACGGCCTGACCCGGTGATTGCCGTGTGAAAACAATTGGAAGGCCCGCGCAGCTCACGCGGGCTTTTTACCGTGCAGAACGGGTTGGCGGCCTGTCCAGCCTGTTGCTGAACCACCATCGTCTGATCTGAGAAAGAGAGAAAATGGTGGGCGACCCTGGAATCGAACCAGGCGTGCGTCTCCGCGAGGGAGTTACAGTCCCCTGCCACACCTTGCGGCCTGTCGCCCACTGTCAGTTGCATGTTGCACCTGATGTGGAGGCGTGATTACTAGCAGGCCAAACGGGCGTCAACAGGAAAATCGCAAGTTTTTCGCGCGCCCCGCAAATTCTTTCTGCCGGAGAGCAAAATGTCCAAGAAACCCAAATGGGTCGTCGAAAAAGAGCAGTCCAAACGGGCTGCTGCCGCGGAAACCGTATGGCTGTTCGGGCTGCATGCGGTGCGTGATGCGCTGCTTAATCCCAAGCGCGAAAAACTGCGCCTGATGGTGACCCAGAACGCGCAGGCGAAACTGGCGGACGCCATCGCAGACTCCGGCATCGAGGCAGAGGTCATCGACCCGCGCAAGTTCAACCCGCCGATCGACCCGCAATCGGTGCATCAGGGCGCCGCGCTGGAAGTGAAGCCCTTGAACTGGGGCGGGCTGGCCGAAAACTGCATCGGCCGCGAAGCCCCTCGCGTGCTGCTGCTGGACCGGGTCACCGACCCGCATAACGTCGGCGCTATCCTGCGTTCGGCAGAGGTGCTGGGCGCCAGTGCGGTGATCGGCACCCGGCATCATTCAGCGCCGGAAACCGGCGCGCTGGCAAAGACCGCCAGCGGCGCGCTGGAACGCCAGCCCTACCTGCGGATGCGCAATCTGGCCGATACCATCGCCGAACTGCAGAACATGGGCTTTATCGTGCTGGGGCTGGACGGCGAGGCAGAGCAGACCATCGAGACGGCGCTGGAGGGCAAGCAGCACCTGCCGGTGGCGCTGGTGCTGGGCGCCGAGGGACCGGGGCTGCGGCAGAAGACCAAGGAAACCGTGGACGCCCTGGTCAAGATCGGCGCCGCGGGCGGCTTTGGCTCGCTCAATGTCTCCAACGCCGCGGCGATTGCGCTTTACGCCTCGATTGCGCGCTAGGCGGGCCCGGCCCGTCACGGGGTGATCACATCTGCGTATCCTCCCTTTGCAACAGCACGGCGCTGCGGCAGAGTCGGCAGGCTGCTGAGAGAATGTGAATGGAGAACAACTTGGCTCTGCGCCTGCTGTTTATGGCCTTTGCGCTTATGCTTCTGCCGCTGTCCGGTGCCGCCCGGGCAGAGACGGCGGGCGCGGCTGTCTACTCCGCCCGCGCAGGGGTCGCCATTGGCGGCTATGATCCGGTGGCCTTTTTCGAACAGGGCGCGGCACAGCCCGGGCGGCGCGGTCATGCGGTGATGTGGAAGGGGGTCGTCTGGCGCTTTGCCACCGCCCGCAACCAGGCCCGGTTCGAGGCCAACCCCCGCGCTTATGCACCGGCCTTCGGCGGCTATTGCGCCTTTGCGATGTCGCAGGGCAGGCTGATGCATGGCGATCCGCTGCTTTGGGCGATTGTCGATGGTGAGCTGTACTTGCTCAACAATCCGGACGCCCGGGATTTCTGGGCGGCCCGCCGCGGCGAGCTGATCGCCCGGGCACAGCTGCACTGGCCGGTGATTCTACAGAAATAGCCCGTCACCTCACGTTTTCGTGAGGTGGCCTTTTATTTTTCCGACTGTGACCCATATTCAATACAGACTGCGGAATGGAACCACCGCAGATCTTTTTCACTGTCCCTCGTTCCATACCTCGCGCCCGGTTCGTCCGGGCGCATTTTTGTATGCAGGCAGCAAATCGCGCTTTGCGCCCGCACGCAGCGCGGCTAGGGTGCGCGGCATGACAGAGTACAGCGATGAGCATCTGAAAAAGGTCCTGCAGCGCACCAAGGTGGTGGCTGTGGTCGGCGTTTCAATGAACCCGGTGCGGCCCAGCTATTACGTGGCGCGCTACCTGGGTCTCAAGGGCTACCGGGTAATCCCGGTGAACCCGGGCCATGCGGGCAAGATGCTGTTCGGCGAGACGGTGCGGGCCAGCCTGTCAGAGGTTGATGCGCCGGTGGACATGGTCGACATTTTCCGCCGGTCCGAAGCGGTGCCGCCGATCGTGGATGAGGCGCTGGAGGCGTTCCCGAAGCTGCAGACCATCTGGATGCAGATCGGAGTGGAGCACGCGGAGGCCGCCGCCAGGGCCGAGGCGCGCGGCGTCACCGTGATCCAGAACCGCTGCCCCAAGATCGAATACCAGCGCCTGTTCGGCGAGCTTCGCATGGGCGGTTTTGCCACCGGGATCATTTCCTCGAAACTGTGACGCCTGCGGCCGGGCAGGGCGCTCCCGCCCGCTCCAGCCGTCCTGCCGGACGGCCTGCACGGTTGGGCCCGGCGCCGCTGTGCGGCGCAATCTTAATTGCTGAGACGCCCTTGAAGGGCAGGTGTGCCCTTCAAGGGCCTTGCCGATTGTAATGGTTCTTTGCGCGTCAAGGGCAAGCCGCGCGTGCCGCGCGGAGGCTGCGCCTCCCTTGACCCGCCGCCCGGCCTGGAATTCAGCCCTTGGGGCGGCCGGCCTTCTCCGCAATGCCGCTGAGGCCCTGGCGTTCGGCCAGCACCTGCAGCACATCGTCCAGAGCAACATCGCGGGCGGCCAGCATCACCAGGAAATGATACAGCACATCGGCCCCTTCGGAGGCGAGCCCTGCCTTGTCGTCCTTCACCGCCTCGATGATGGCCTCAATGGCCTCCTCGCCAAATTTCTCGGCACATTTCTCCGGCCCTTTGGCGAGCAGCTTGGCGGTCCAGCTGGTGTCCGGGTCTGCGCCCTTGCGGGACAGGATGGTGGCTTCGAGATCGTGCAGCAGGCTCATCACATGCCCCTTCAGTTCAGCCGCATCGGGATGCCGGCAGCAGCCATGTGTTCCTTGGCTTCCTGGATGGTGAATTCCCCGAAGTGGAAGATCGAGGCCGCCAGCACCGCGCTGGCGCCGCCCTTGGTGACACCTTCCACCAGGTGATCCAGGGTGCCGACGCCGCCCGAGGCGATCACCGGCACGTCCACAGCATCGGAAATCGCCTTGGTCAGCGGCAGGTTGAAGCCCGATTTGGTGCCATCCCGGTCCATCGAGGTGAGCAGGATCTCCCCCGCACCCTTGGCGGTCACCAGCTTGGCAAATTCCACCGCGTCGATGCCGGTCGGCTTGCGCCCGCCATGGGTGAAAATCTCCCAGCGGCCCGGCGCCACCGTCTTGGCGTCGATGGCGCAGACGATGCACTGGCTGCCGAACTGATCCGCGGCCTCGGCGATCACATCCGGATTGGCCACCGCAGCTGAATTGAAGGAGACCTTGTCGGCCCCTGCCAGCAAGAGCGCGCGCACATCCTCCTTGGTTCTGACCCCGCCGCCCACGGTCAGCGGCACAAAACACTGTTCGGCTGTGCGCTGCACCACGTCGAACATGGTGCCGCGGTTTTCGTGTGTCGCGTGGATGTCGAGAAAGCAGATCTCATCCGCGCCAGCCTCATCATAGGCCTTGGCCGATTCCACCGGATCGCCCGCATCGCGCAGGCCGACGAAGTTGACGCCCTTGACCACGCGCCCGTCGGCGACGTCGAGACAGGGAATGATACGGGTCTTCAGCATCGATCGTGCCTTTCAAACTGCTTGGCCCCGTGGGTACGCAATGCCCGCGGTAAGCGCAACAAATATGGCAGAGTCTGCGCGTTTTGGTCCGGGCGGGCGGTTGCAGTCTGCGCGAAACCGCCGGAACCGTGCAGTCTCGCAGTTGTGAATTGCCTGGCCGGAGCAGTTGCCCCGATCATGATTGGACGTCCCTGAATTTGGAGCAGCTGTTATGACAAAGAGCCTTTTCCTCGCCGGTGCCATCACCCTCGCCGCCGCCCTTCCCGCCGCCGCGGAGCTGGTGACCGTGCAAAGCCAGAAACCCGTGGCCGAAACCATGGACGCGCTGCAAGCCGCTGTAGAGGGCGCGGGTGCCACCGTCTTTGCCCGGGTGGACCATGCCGCAGGCGCGCAGACCGCCGGGATGGAGCTGCCGGGCTCTCAGCTCCTGATCTTCGGCAACCCCAAGCTCGGCACCCCGGCGATGCAGGCGGACATGCGGGCAGGGCTCTACCTGCCGCTCAAGGTGCTGGCTTATGAGGATGCGGACGGCCAGGTCTGGCTCACCTATCAGGACCCGGCAGAAATGCTGTCGGGCCTTGATATCCCGGCCGATGCGGAATTCATCGCCAAAATGCAGGGGGCCTTGGGCAAGCTGACGTCCAAGGCGGCCGAATAGGCTCAGCGCCGCGAGGCCAGATAGCGCGACAGGGCATTGGCGATGCCCCACAGCAGCCCGGCCCCGAGGGAGACCGGGCCAAAGATCAGCGGCCCCCAAGCGGCCAGGACACCCGCGGTATAGGCGGTTTCACCCACGTCCTGGCCCAGCACCACGCAGGGGTTGGCAAACCCCTCGTGGATTTCGCAGCCGAAGCCGAACCCAAGCAGCAGCACAAAGGCAATGCACATCAGCCACAGGACGATGGGCCCCAAGGTGAAGGTCGCAAGGATTCGGCGGACTAGGCGCATAAAGGGTTCCTTCGCCGGATCAGACCGGGGCGGCGTTAGGCTTTCAGAACCGCCAGCGCCTCTTTCAGGTCGATGGCGCCATCATAAAGCGCGCGGCCCGAAATCGCACCATTAAGCGGCGCGCCGCAGGTTTTCAGCGCCCGCAGATCGTCCAGCGAGGACACACCGCCCGAGGCAATCACCGGGATGCTGACGGCATTGGCCAGATCGGCGGTGGCCTCGACATTCGGGCCTTTCATCGCGCCGTCGCGCAGGATGTCGGTGTAGATGATCGCGGCAACGCCCGCGTCCTCGAAGCTCTTGGCGAGGTCGGTGACCATCACGTCGGTTTCCTCGGCCCAGCCCTTGGTCGCGACCTTGCCTTTGCGGGCGTCGATGCCGACCGCGACCTTGCCGGGGAATTCCCGCGCCGCCTCGCGCACCAGGCCGGGGTTTTCAACCGCTACGGTGCCCAGGATGACCCGCGCCAGGCCTTTATCAATCCAGCGCTCAATGGTGGCCATATCACGAATGCCGCCGCCCAGCTGCGCGGGCACCTTGGTCTGCTTCAGGATCTCCTCGACCGGGGCGGCATTTACCGGCTCGCCGGCAAAGGCGCCGTTGAGGTCCACCAGATGCAGCCACTCGCAGCCCGCTTCGACAAACTCCAGCGCCTGGGCGGCGGGGTTGTCGTTGAACACGGTGGTCTTGTCCATCTCGCCATGCAGCAGGCGCACGGCCTGGCCGTCTTTGAGGTCAATCGCGGGGTAGAGGATCATCCGGGCGGTCCTTCGTGAAATCAAGCTGGCGGTGTTTTGCACAAGCGCGCCCTGAATTGCAACGCGACCCGAAGTCAACCTTGCCAGAAGGGCCGCATCAGGGACAGGCTGCCTGAAAAACAGGGAGGAAATGGAATGAAACATCTTCTGGCAGGAATGGCTGTGGCCTTGGGGCTGGCGGGCGCCGCATCGGCGGACCCGGTTCTGGGTGTCTGGAAGACGCAGCCCGACGACGGCTCCTATGCCCATGTCCAGATGGCCAGATGCGGCGCCGCGGTCTGCGGCAAGATCGCCCGCACCTTCAACAGCGAGGGGGAGTACAAGTCCCCGAACCTCGGCAAGACGCTGGTGATCGACATGGTCCCGAACGGTGACGGCTCTTACGAGGGCAAGGTCTGGCGGCCGTCCAACAACAAGATCTACATCGGCAAGATGGATCTGGCGGGCAGCTCGCTGGCCCTGCGCGGCTGCGTTGCGGGCGGTCTGATCTGCTCGAAACAAACCTGGACGCGGGTTCAGTAAGCCCCTGAGGGGCTGCGCCTAAAGCAGCCCCAGCTGCACCGGGATCGGCGCATAACCGCGTTTCAGCTGCCGGTCCCGGAACCCTTCGAAAATCGCCAGCGCCTCCGCATGACCGGCGAAATAGGTCCGCTTATGTGCCCCGCCGGGCGCGTTCAGCGGCCCGGACACACGCTCAACACACCAGTCGCCGAACAGCGTCGGCGTCAGGCTCAGGAGGCAATAGCGGTGCTTGCCTTCGGCGTGGTCGTATTTCTCGAAACGGATGTGCAAGGGAGGGGCTGCCGCGGTGACAAAAGGTCCGCACCGTATGCCCCGAAGCGGACCCCTTGTCTATTGTTCAATCCGGCGAATTGCACCGGCCCCGGCGTCTGCTGTGACGCTCACACCTCACCGGTGTATTCGCCGCGCGCCGGGTAGTTGTTGGGGATCGCGAAATCCAGCGCCGCCACCAGTTCCGCAAAATGCGGGCGCACAAACGGCATGGTCTGAACCGAGCCATAGTACAGCGTGCGCTCAGGCGTCACCATGAACAGGCCGGGTTCGGCAAACAGCGCCGGTTCCTCGATCCCGATCGAGGTCTTGCCGCGCGAGGTGGAGATATAGAGCCCCCAATCGCGGGCCGCAGACAGCGGCAGGTCATAGCCGAACCGCAGCGCCTTGGCCTCGATCTTGTCCGCCATGGCGCGGGTGCGCTCTTCGCCGTCGGTGCTGATGGCTATGGCGCTGACGCCGCGCTCTGCGAAGTCCGGCACCTTCTTTTCGAAGTCCTTCAGATAATTGGCGCAGATCGGGCAGTGCAGGCCGCGGTAAAAGCAGATGACGGTGCCGCGCTCGGCCGTTTCCGCGGACAAATCAAACGCGCCGTGGTCCAGCGTCGGCAGGGTCAGGTTCGGGGTCTTCTGGCGGGGGATCAGCATGTGACGGTTCCTTGCAAGTGGTGTGAGGGGCGGTTGCCGGGAAGTGTCGCGCAGTTTACTGTCGCATAAATCCGAAAAACCTGACGGGAACCCCGAAATCATGGACCGCCTCACCACCTTGATGGACCGCTTCCAGCTGGCGGTGCAGGCCGCACAGCCGGGGCAGGCCAATCTGATCGCGCTTGCGGACAGCGGCGGCGTGCCGGTGCGTATCCGCTACTGCACCAAGGGCGCGGTGGAGCGGCTGGACCCGGGCGCGGTCATGTGGGCGGCACAAGTGGAATGGTCGGGCCAGAGCAACCCGTTTCTGGCCGCGCTGCCGCCGGTGGTGGACTATGACATCACCAGCAACGCCGAGGCGCAGGGGCTGGTGCGGCTGATGCAGGAGGAGGCCGAGGGCCAGCACTGCGGCGCGCAGTCGGTGATCAACCGGCTGGGCGAGGTGCTGATGGTGCGCCTCCTGCGCAACCAGATCCAAAAGGGCGCGACCGAACCGGGTCTCTTGGCGGGCCTCGCCGATCCGCGCCTCAGCCGCGCCATCGTGGCGATGCATGACCAACCGGGCAGGCTGTGGACCAATGCCGATCTGGCACAGCAGGCAGGGCTGTCGCTGTCGCGCTTTGCTGAGCTGTTCGCTGCCGAAGTCGGGGAAACCCCGATCGGCTACCTGCGCCGCTGGCGGCTGATCCTGGCGCATCAGGACCTTATGCGCGGCGACCGGGTGGAGGCGGTGGCGCGCCGCTACGCCTACGCCAGCCCCGAAGGCTTCACCCGCGCCTTCCGCAAGGCGTACGGCTTGGCGCCGGTTTCAGTGCGCACCGCGGCGGCCTGAACACCTCGCTTTCATCTTTCCTGAAAATACTCCCGCCGGAGGCAACTGCGCGCCAGCGCCGTCCCCTTACGGCTTCCAGGTCAGGAAATTGCCGATCATCCGCAGGCCTGTCGCCTGGCTTTTCTCAGGGTGGAACTGCATGCCCACCATCGTGTCACGCCCGATAACAGCGGTGACGTCGCCAGCATAGTCCACATGCGCCAGCCGTTCCGCCGGGTTGGCGACGCGGAAATGGTAGGAATGCACGAAATACACGTGATCGCCGCTTTCGATCCCGTCAAACACCGGGTGCGCCTGGTCGATCACCAGATCGTTCCAGCCCATATGCGGCACTTTCAGGGCGGGGTCCGCCGGCGTGATCTTCACCACATCGCCGCCGACCCAGCCAAGGCCCGGAGTCTCTTGATACTCATGCCCGGTGGTTGCCATCAGCTGCATGCCGACGCAGATGCCCAGGAACGGGCGGCCCTTCTGCTCAACCGCTTCGACCATGGCGTCATAGATGCCCTTGTGGCCGCGCAGCTCTGCCGCGCAGGCGGGAAAGGCGCCGTCGCCGGGCAGCACCAGCCGGTCGGCGCGGGCCACCACATCGGCGTCAGAAGTCACCACAACTTCACCCGCATCCATTTCCCGCGCCATGCGCTGGAACGCCTTCTCGGCGGAGTGCAGGTTGCCGGATTCGTAGTCGATGATTGCGGTCAGCATGTCAGAGTGCACCCTTGGTCGAGGGAATCGCATCCGCCTTGCGCGGGTCGGTCTCCACCGCCAGACGCAGCGCGCGGGCGGCCGCCTTGAACGCCGCCTCGGCGATATGGTGGCTGTTGAACCCGTGCAGCTGGTCGATGTGCAGGGTGATGCCGCCATGGGTGCTCAAGGCTTGGAAGAACTCGCGCACCAGTTCGGTGTCGAATGTGCCGATCTTCTGGGTTGGAAGCTCCACATTCCAGATCAGGAAGGGGCGCGCCGACAGGTCCAGCGCGCAGCGCACCTGGGCGTCATCCATCGGCAGGTGGCACTCGCCGTAGCGGCGTATGCCCTTCTTGTCCCCCAGCGCCTGCACCAGCGCCTGACCCAGCGCGATGCCGGTGTCCTCCACCGTGTGGTGGTCGTCGATGTGGTAATCGCCCTTGGCGCGGATGGTCATGTCGATCAGCGAATGGCGCGCCAGCTGGTCCAGCATGTGGTCGAAAAAGCCAACCCCGGTCTGGTTGTCGTAAACCCCGGTGCCGTCGAGGTTGATCTCAACCGAAATCTCGGTTTCCGCGGTCTTGCGGGTCACTTTAGCGGTACGCATCAGCGGCTTGTCCTTCGTCATGCTGCAAGAAATTTAATTCTGCCTGGGCGCTTATAGGGCGGGCAGGGGGGCTGGCTCAAGTGCGGCATTGTGCAAGCGGGGCAATCTGTTGCAGCAATCCCGGTCCCATCCCGGTCTCTTGCACCCGGATGCGCCGCGTGCGAGCTTGGGCGCAAATTCCTGACCATCCAAAAGGGCCGCCCATGTCCATCTGCGTTTTTGTCCAGATCCGCTGCAAACCCGGCACCACCTACAAGGTGGCCGAGGAGATTGCGCTGCGCGAAATCCACTCCGAGCTTTACTCTACCAGCGGCAATTTCGACCTGCTGATGAAGCTCTACATCCCGACCGGAGAGGATGTCGGCAAGTACATCAACGACCAGCTGCTGCAGATCGAAGGGATCGAGCGGTCGCTGACCACGATGACCTACAAGGTGTTCTGAACGGCCCAAGGCAGAGCCGGCAGACAGCAAAACGCCCCGCAGCGCGGGGCGTTTTTTGTTTCCGGCGGCAAAAGATCAGGCGGCAATCAGCCCCTTGTCCTGCAATTCTGCATAGGCGGTGTCGACGGCGGCTTTCATCCGGGCCAGCATGTCGTCCACCTCTGCCTTGGTGATGATCAGCGGCGGGCACAGCGCCAGCGCATTGCCGGCAACCGCCCGCAGGATCAGCCCGTTGTCCTGGCAGGCTTTCTGTGCAGCGGCACCCGCGGCGCCCTTGTCAAAGCTCGCGCCGGTGGTCTTGTTCGACACCAGCTCCAGCGCTGCGATCAGCCCCTTGCCGCGCACCTCGCCCACCAGCGGGTGATCGGTGAAGATCTCGCGCAGCTGCGCCTGCATATAGGCGCCCACCTCGGCGGCATGCTCGAACAGGTTGTCGCGCTCGTAGATTTCCAGCGTCTTCAGCGCCGCCGCACAGGCCGCCGGGTGGCCGGAGTAGGTGTAGCCGTGGCCGAACACGCCAACCTCATTGGTCTGCGCGATCATCGCCTCATACATCCAGCCGGGAATGACCGAGGCCGAGATCGGGAAATAGGCCGAGCTCAGCTGCTTGGCAAAAGTCATCAGGTCCGGCTTGATGCCCATGGTGGTGCAGCCAAAGTCCGCACCGGTGCGCCCGAAGCCGCAGATCACCTCATCGGCCCAGACCAGGATGCCATGCTTGCGCAGCACTGCCTGCAGCTTCTCGTAATAGCCCTCCGGCGGCACGATCACGCCCGATGCGCCCGTGATCGGCTCCACGATCATCGCGGCGATGGTGTCGGGGTCTTCCGCCAGGATCTGCTCTTCCAGGTTATTGATGATCCGGTCGACAAACTGCTCCTCGGTCTCGTTGCCCCGGCGGCCGGTGTAATAATGCGGCGCGTCCGAGCGCAGGATGTGCAGCGCCTCCAGCGGCGCGTCGAAATGCGCCAGATTCGCGGGCAGGGACGTCAGCGAGCCGGCAGCAACAGTCACCCCGTGATAGCCGCGCTCGCGGGTGATGATCTTGCGCTTCTCCGGCTTGCCGATGGCGTTGAAGTAATAGCGCAGCATCTTGTAATGCGTGTCATTGGCGTCCGAGCCGGAGTTGCCGAAGAAGATATAGGCATCCTCCACCGGCACCATCGCCTTCAGTTTTTCGGCCAGCTCCATGATCGGCTTGTGCGTCTTGCCGCCAAAGGTGTGGGTGAACGGCAGCTTGTGCAGCTGCTCGGTGATCGCGTCCATCACCTCGGTGTTGCTGTAGCCCAGCGAGGTGCACCACAGGCCGGCCAGGCCTTCGATGTATTTGTTGCCGTCCGTATCATAGACATAAATGCCTTCGCCGCGGTCCAGGCAAAGCTGTTCGGTCGCGGTGAAATTGGTGGTGGGATAGATGACTGGGGCCATGTCCAAACTCCTGTAATGAGCTGCCGCACGGGCTGTTTGGCAGTAGCTTTGGCGCGTTTTGCAACGCACGTCAAAAGGAATTTGATCAAATTTACAAAGCGGAGTGGAAAAAGCGAAAAGCCGCCCCGGAGGGCGGCTTTTTCGGTTCCGGATGGAGCGGGCGATGAGATTC